>CAMNHF010000109.1 GCA_946538975.1 uncultured Clostridia bacterium
GCAACGGCTATCCCAAGGAGCGCGTGGTGCCCGAGCAGCGCAACAAGAAGATCCTGGACGGGGTGAAGGCCGTGACCTACCGCCCGCTGATCGACATTCTGCACGACCTGGACGCCGACTTTGTGCGCGAGACCATCAGCGGCGAGCACTTCGCCGAGCTGTTCTATCCCCGCTGCCGGGACGAGGCCATTGCGGCCTTCCTGCGCGGGCTGAACGCGTGATGCCCGTCGTCCGCAAGACCACGGAGGCAGACCTGCCCCGGGTGATGGAGATCTACGCCGGGGCGCGGGCCTTCATGGCGGCCCATGGCAATCCGCGGCAGTGGGGCCCCACCTGCTGGCCGCCGGAAGCGCTGATCCGCGAGGACATCCGCCGGGGCAAGAGCTATGTCTGCGTCAGCGATCACGTCTGCGGCGTGTTCTTCTTTGACCACGGCCCGGATGTGGAGCCGACCTACCGCGCCATCGAGGGCGCCTGGGGCAGTGATGCGCCCTACGGGGTGGTGCACCGCATCGCCTCCGACGGCTCCGGGCGGGGCATCGGGGCCTTCTGCGTGGACTGGTGCCTGCGGCAGTGCGGCCATCTGCGCATCGACACCCACCCGGACAACCTGCCCATGCAGCAGCTGCTGGAACGGCTGGGCTTTGTCCGCCGCGGCGTCATCCACGTGGAGGAGGACGACGACCCCCGCTTCGCGTACGACCGCCTTTTGTGAAGCCTGCCCCGAATCACAACAGAAAAGCATTGCCGTGCATCAATGTGCGGCAATGCTTTTTTCGGCGGCGGGATTCAGTCGGCCTGCCTCGGGAGGAACTGCCGCATGGCGCCGTCGGCGATGCGGGTGAAGCGCTCCGCCAGCGCGGCCCCCTGCTCCGGCATGGTGCGGCAGGGCGCGGCCAGGCTGCCCCGCAGCAGGATCTCCGGGGAGAGGGACAGGGCGTTGCACAGCGAGACGAAGGTCTCCAGCGAGGCAAAGCGGGTGCCGTGCTCCAGATGGGCAATGTAGGACGGGGAGAGGCCCGCCCGTTCCGCCGTCTGCGCCTGGGTCAGCCCGAGCTGCCGCCGCCGGGAGCGCGCCCGGAGGCCCAGATCCGTCCAGTCCATGTCAGGCACCTCCTCCGGGGAAGGCGAAGGCGGGCACCAGCGGGCTGCCGGTCAGCTGCAGCACGAGGTAGATGAGGCCGATCACCGCCACGTACAGGGCGAACCAGGTCAACGGCACGCGGGCGATGATCTTCAGCATCCAGCGGATGGCCAGATAGCCGGTGACCGCTGCCACCAGCACGCCCACCACCGTCGGCGCCAGCGCCAGATGCGCGAACAGGCCGTCGTCCAGGGCGTGCTTGCCCTCCACCAGCAGGGAGCCCAGCACCGCGGGGGCGCTCATCATGAAGGAGAACTTCGCCGCCGCCTTGCGGTCCAGGCCGCTGAGCAGGCCGCCGGAGATCGTGGAGCCGGAGCGGGACACGCCGGGCAGCAGGCCCAGCCCCTGCATCACGCCCATGCAGATGGCGTGGAGGAAGCCGGGCTCCTGCGCCAGCTTGCCGGCGCGGCGGCGGCTGACGGCTTCGCTGAGGAGCAGCAGCACCGAGGTGATCAGGAAGCTGACCCCCAGGAACCAGCCGTTGTCGAACACGCCCATGTCAAACACGATGTAGAAGACGAGGGCGGGCAGGGACGCGATGAAGAGCAGCAGCAGCGTGCGGTTCTTCACCGGGTGGAGGATCATGTCCCACCACTCTTTCCAGAAGACGATGATGATCGGCAGCAGCGTGCCCGCGTGCAGCAGGATGGTCAGCAGCTTGAGGGCCTTGTCATTGCCGTCCATGCCCATCAGCAGCTGCGCGAAGAGCAGGTGGCCGCTGGAGGAAATGGGCAGGAACTCGCCGAGACCCTGCAGCAGGCCGAGGATGGCTCCCTGGATGATATTCATGCGTCGGTATCTCCTTCTTGATTGGATTGCGTTTCCGATTGCGGGGGCAGCGGCCGCCAGTCGTAATGGCCGGTGTCGTACGCCCGCTGCGGGGCGTCGGGCAGCAGCTGCTCCAGAAAGGCGTGGAAGGCGGGGGAGTGGTTCGGGTGGCGCAGGTGGCACAGCTCGTGCACCAGCACGTACTCGACCAGCGGCTCGGGCAGCAGGCCGAGGCGGGTGCTCAGGGTGATGAGGCCTGTCTTCTGCGCGCACTTGCCCCAGGCGGACTGCAGCGGCCGCCAGCGCAGCCG
The DNA here is from genome assembly GCA_946538975.1 of uncultured Clostridia bacterium. GTDB lineage: Bacteria > Bacillota > Clostridia > Christensenellales > Aristaeellaceae > RUG11272. Next base: position 2,224 of record CAMNHF010000109.1, read on the forward strand.
CGACGGACGCAGCCCGCTGCGGGTCTCCCAGCGCGGGAGCAGCTCCGCGACGCACTCCCGCAGCCGCGCGAAGCGCCACGCCTCGAAGGCCGCCTCTCCGCAGGGCACGCCGTCCTCGCCCAGGGTGACGAAGCGGCCCAGCACCCTGTGCCGCTCGCCCGCCGCATAGGCCGGCTGCCAGCTGCTCAGGGCGGGGGCGTGCGCCGCAAGGAAGGCTCTGCTGCGCTGCAGGAAGGCCAGGATCTCCGCCTCGCCGGTCTGCGTCGGCACGGTCAGCGTGAAGGCGCTGTCGCCGATCCGCATGCGCACGGTCATGCGCCGGCAGCCGCTGCGCCGCCGCACCGTGACCGGGTATCCTTCAAAGTCCGTGGCCATCCGCTCCCTTCCCCCAAGGCTCCCGCGTGTCCTTGAGCATCATAGCAGATTGCACCGGAAAATGCAATCCAAAGCCTGCACTGCCCCGGGCAGCGCTTTTGAGCGGGGCTGGAGACGGTTTTGCATCATGACGCCGCCGCGGCTGCAAATTTCAGGGAGTACAACAGAAAAACAATCGGCGATCTGCAATTTTCTATTTACAAAAATGAATTTGCGCGCTATATATGTATACAGGCATACCGTGACAGGCCGGTGGCCGCAGTGAGACAACAGGAGGTGCCCCGCTTTGCTGGAAATTTCGCCGAAAACCAACCTATTGGAGCAGAAGAGCTACCGCTACTCGCTGCAGGATGTGGCCGAGCCCAATCTGTATCGGGATATTTATGACTATGAGAGCGTGCCGCGCATTCCGTTCAACCACCGCCGCGTGCCCATGGGCATGCCGGAGGACATCTGGATCACGGACACCTCCTTCCGCGACGGCCAGCAGGCCGTGGATCCGTACACGGTGGATCAGATCGTGGAGCTGTACAAGCTGATGAGCAAGCTGGGCGGCCCCTACGGCATCATCCGGCAGACGGAGTTCTTCGCCTATTCCGAGAAGGACCGCGAGGCCATTCGCCGCTGCCAGGACCTGGGCCTGCGCTTCCCGGAGATCACCACCTGGATCCGCGCGAACCGGGACGATTTCAAGCTGGTGCGCGACCTGGGCATCCGGGAGACCGGCATCCTGGTCAGCTGCAGCGACTACCACATTTTCAAGAAGATGAAGCTGACCCGCTCCCAGGCGATGAAGAAATACCTGGACGCCGTGTCCCTGGCCTTCGAGTCCGACGTGATGCCCCGCTGCCACCTGGAGGACGTCACCCGCGCCGACTTCTACGGCTTCGTAGTGCCCTTCGTCAACGAGCTGATGAAGATGAGCCGGGACGCGGGCATCCCCGTGCGCATCCGGGCCTGCGATACGATGGGCTACGGCGTGCCCTATCCGGAGGTGGCCCTGCCCCGTTCCGTGCCGGGCATCATCTATGGCCTGCAGCACTATTCCGACGTGGAGAGCAGCTACCTGGAATGGCACGGCCACAATGACTTCTACAAGGCGGTGGCCAACGCGACGACGGCCTGGCTCTACGGGGCCAGCGGTGTCAACTGCTCCCTGCTGGGCATCGGCGAGCGCACGGGCAACATCCCGCTGGAGGCGATGTGCTTCGAGTACGCCTCCCTGCGCGGCTCGCTGGACGGCATGGATCCCACGGTGATCACGGAGATCGCGGAGTACTTCAAGCGCGAGATCGGCTACGAGATCCCGCCGATGACGCCCTTCGTGGGCCGGGCCTTCAACATGACCCGCGCCGGCATCCACGCCGACGGCCTGATGAAGGATGAGGAGATCTACAACATCTTCAACACCGCCAAGTTGCTGAACCGGCCCGCGACCGTGATGATCGGCCAGAACTCCGGCCTGGCGGGCATCGCCTACTGGATCAATCAGAACTACCGTCTCACGGCCGATGAGATGCTGGACAAGACGCATCCGCTGGTCGTGGCGCTCAAGGCCTGGATCGACGAGCAATACGCCGGCGGCCGGGTGGCGTCCATGAGCACCCACGAGCTGGAGACGAAGATCGAGGAGCTGTCCCACGGGCAGCTGCCGCGGCTGTAAGGAGGCACAGGCATGGAGCATCAGAGCATATCGCTGGCGGATCAGGTGTTTGATGTGCTGGAGAGGGACATCCTGACCGGCGAATTCGCCCAGGGCGAGATCCTGACCGAGAGCCGCCTGTCGGAAAAGCTGGGCGTCAGCCGCACCCCCATCCGCGAGGCGCTCAAGCGGCTGACCATGGAGCACATCATCGAGATGACGGCCAAGGGCGCCCGGGTGATCGGCATCACGCGCAAGGACATCGCCGACATCTACGCCATCCGCCTGCGCACGGAGGGCACCGCCGCCGCCATGGCCGCGCAGAACATGACCGACAGCGCGCTGGAGGAGCTGCGGTCAACGCTGGAGCTGCAGGAGTTCTACACCCAGCGGCGCGATCCCGAGGGCATCAAGAACATGGACAGCCGCTTCCATCAGATCATCTACGAGAACTGCGGCAGCACGATTTTCCACGACATGCTGGAGCCGCTGCACCGCAAGATCATCAAGTACCGTCGCGTGTCCATCTCCATCCCGAGCCGGGCGGAACGCTCCCTGGCGGAGCACCGGGGCATCTATGAGGCGCTGGCGGCCCGCGACGCGAAGAAGGCCGAGTCCCTGATGGTGACCCACATCGCCAACGCGGGCGAGGGCATTCTTTCCATGCAGGCGAGCGAGGCATAAGCGCGGACAGGAGGAAAAAGGCATGGGCATGACCATTGCGGAGAAACTGATTGCCGCCCATATTGTGGAGGGCGAGATGATCCGGGGGCAGGAGATCGCCCTGCGGATCGACCAGACCCTGACGCAGGACGCTACCGGCACGATGGCGTATCTGGCGCTGGAGGGCATGGGCGTGGAGCGCGTGCGCACGCAGAAGTCCGTGGCCTACATCGACCACAACACCCTGCAGTGCGGCTTTGAGAACCCGGACGACCACCGCTATATTCAGTCGGTGGCGGCGAAGTACGGCGTGGTCTATTCCCGCCCGGGCAACGGCATCTGCCATCAGGTGCACCTGGAGCGCTTCGGCCGGCCGGGGCTCACGCTGATCGGCTCGGACAGCCACACACCCACCTGCGGCGGCCTGGGCATGCTGGCCATGGGCGCCGGCGGCATGGACGTGGCCGCGGCGATGGCCGGCAGCGCGTATCACATCGTGATGCCGAAGATGATGAAGGTGGTGCTGACCGGGCGGATGCAGCCAGGCGTCTCCGCGAAGGACCTGTCGCTGGAACTGCTGCGGCAGATTTCCGTCAAGGGCGGCGTGGGATACGTCGTGGAGTGGGCCGGCGAGGGCGTGCGGGCGCTGACCGTGCCGGAGCGGGCCACCATCGCCAACATGGGCACCGAGACCGGCGCGACCACGACGGTCTTCCCCTCCGATGAGATGACGCGCCGCTTCCTGGAGACCCAGGGCCGGGGCGACGTCTGGGCCCCGCTGGAGAGCGACCCGGACGCGGTCTACGACAAGGTGATCGAGATCGACGCCGCCCAGGTGCCGCCGCTGGCCGCCTGCCCCCATTCCCCGGACAAGGTCTGCCCCGTGGCGGAGCTGGAGGGGCTGGAGGTCAGCCAGGTCTGCATCGGCTCCTGCACCAATTCCTCCCTGCGCGACATGCTGACGGTGGCCGCCATGCTGCGGGGCCGCCGCATCGCGGACAACGTTTCCCTGTCCATCTCGCCCGGCTCCCGGCAGACGCTGGAGGCGCTGACCGCCTGCGGGGCGCTGAATGACCTGGTGCGCGCCGGCGCCCGCATATTGGAATGCGCCTGCGGGCCGTGCATCGGCATGGGCTTCTCGCCGTCCTCCGGCGGGGTGTCCTTCCGCACGTTCAACCGGAATTTCGAGGGCCGCAGCGGCACGAAGGATGCGCAGGTCTACCTGGTCTCCCCGGAGACGGCCGCGGCCACCGCGCTGGCGGGCCATGCCGCCGATCCGCGGGCGTACTGGGTGGAGCCGGATCTCAGCCTGACGGAGCATCCGCTGATCGACGACAGCGGCTTCATCCTGCCCCTGCCCCCGGAGGAGGCGAAGCAGGCCGCCGTGCTGCGCGGGCCGAACATCAAGCCCATGCCCCACTGGGACGCGCTGGAGGACGAGATCGCCGCGCACCTGACGCTGAAGGTCGGCGACAACATCACCACGGACCACATCATGCCTGCGGGCGCGAAGGTGCTGCCCTACCGCTCCAACATCCCGAAGATTTCCGAGTTCTGCTTCACGGCCTGCGACGAGCGCTTCCCCGAGCGGGCGAAGGCGAACGGCTCCACCATCCTGGTGGGCGGCAACAACTACGGCCAGGGCTCTTCCCGCGAGCATGCCGCCCTCGTGCCGCGCTATCTGGGCGTGCGGGCGGTCGTGGCGCGCTCCTTTGCCCGCATTCACAAGGCGAACCTGGTCAACGCGGGCATCCTGCCGCTGACCTTCGCCGATCCGGCGGACTATGACCGGGTGGAGCAGGATGACCTCCTGCGCATCCGCGGCGTCCGCGAGGGCGTGCTGGCCGGCGCGATGACGCTGGTGGACGAGACGAAGGGGCTGGAGATTCCGGTGGAACTGGATCTGGACGCGCGGCAGAAGAAGCTGCTGCTGGCCGGCGGCCTGCTGAACGCGATGGATTGAGCGGAAACACAGAATGACAGGGGAGGAATTTGACATGAGCAATCAGCAGATCGAACAGGCGGTGGCCTCCTTCCGGGCGCTGCTGGAGGAACAGATCGAGCGCGCCGGGCACCTGAACGACGGCGGCGCCCGCGACTTTACCGCCCGCCCGCTGCAGATCGGCCTGATCGGCGGCGACGGCATCGGCCCGATCATCGTGAAGGAGGCCGAGCGCGTGCTGCAGAAGCTCCTGCAGCCGGAGATCGACGCGGGCCAGATCACCCTCAAGACCATCGAGGGGCTGACCATCGAGCACCGCCTGGAGGTGAACCAGTCCATCCCGGACGACGTGATGGCGGAGATCCTGGAATGCCCGGTGCTGCTGAAGGGCCCGACCACCACCCCCGGCGGCGGCACGATGACCAGCGCGAACGTGACCATGCGCCGCAAGCTGGACCTGTTCGCGAATGTGCGCCCGGTGCGCATCCCGGAGGAGGGCGTGGACTGGACCTTCTTCCGCGAGAACACCGAGGGCGAGTACACCCTGGGCAGCCGCGGCATCGAGATCGAGGGCCTTCTGACCATGGACTTCAAGGTGACGACGATCGAGGGCACACGCCGCATCGCGAAGGCCGCCTTCGACTTCGCCCGCAAGGCCGGCAAGCACCATGTCACCATCGTCACCAAGGCGAACATCATGAAGAAGACCGACGGCCTGTTCTCCGACATCTGCCATGAGGTGGCGAAGGATTATCCGGAGATGGAGGTCGACGAATACTATGTGGACATCATGTCCGCCAACCTGGCCAACCCCGCCACGCGCAGCCGCTTCGAGGTCATCGTGACGCCCAACCTCTACGGCGACATCATCACCGACGAGGCCGCGCAGATGCAGGGCGGCGTGGGCACCGCGGGCAGCGCAAACACCGGCAGCCGCTACGCGATGTTCGAGGCGATCCACGGCTCCGCGCCGCGGGTGATCGAGCAGGGCCGCGGCCCCTGGGCCAACCCGGAGAGCATTCTGCAGGCCTCCGCGATGCTCTTGGAGCACATCGGCTGCGCCGACCGCGCCGCCCGCCTGCGCAGCGCCATGGCCGCCTGCCGCGCCGAGGGCCTGGCGGCGACCGGCCGCCCGACCGGGCTGAAGTGCGCCGAGTACGCCGACGAGGTGATGAAGCGCCTGTAAGCCCCGGGGGAGGAGACGGGTATGCACCGCAATTTTCTCTTCGATCTCGATCAGACGCTGCTGGACTTCCACGCGACCGAGCGCCTGGCGCTGCAGCTGGTGCTGAATGAAAACGGCCTGCCCTTCTCCGAGGAGCTTTATCAGGACTTCCGCGCCTGCAACAAGGCCCTCTGGCTGCGGCTGGAGAGGGGCGAAATCAGCAGGACGGAGCTGTTCAGGCGGCGCTTTGCCCACGTGCTGCGCCTCTGCGGCGCGGAGGGGAGGGAGCCGCTGGCGGTCAATGACGCCTTTGTCCGGAGCATGGCCCGCAATGGCATCCCGATGGAGGGCGCCATGGATTTCGTGCGGCGGCTCCGCGGAGGGATTCCCGGCGCGCGGCTCTACGTCATCACCAACGGCGTGACCGTCAACGCGAAGGGCCGCATCGCGTCCACCGGGCTGGACCGGTACCTGGACGGCGTCTTCATCAGCGAGGAGCTGGGCGCAGCCAAGCCGGCCCGGGCCTATTTCGACCGCTGTCTCCAGGAGATCGGGGCGCCGCCGGAGGACTGCATCGTCATCGGTGACTCCCTCACCTCGGACATGCTGGGCGCGCAGAACGCCGGCCTGTGCTCCGTCTGGTTCCGGCCGGAGGGGGACGCGGCGGAGGCCGTGCGGAAGTACGACATCGATTTCTGCGCCGCCTCCTTCGACGAGCTGTACACCGTGCTCGCGGCCTGGGCCGCAGGCCGCTGAACCGCGCACGCCGATCCGCAGAACAAAGCGCAGGGACGCTTCCTCCTGCCCGACGGGAGGGGAGCCCCTGCGCTTTTCATGATGCAGTTTTCTCTGCAAGAAAAAGGCGGCGCGATGGCCGCCCCTTTTCTGTCCTGTTATTCGTCGTCTTCTTCCGCCGCATCAGCCTCACCCGGGGTGAAGCTGTCAAATTCTGTGACGGGCCGCTGGATCTCCACAAAGACAGGTTTGCTGTTCCGGGCTGTCGCCGCCTTCACCACCGCGCGGATCGCTTTGGCGATGCGGCCCTGCTTGCCGATGACCTTCCCCATGTCCTCCTCGGCTACATTCAGCTCAAGGATGACCGCGTCGGGGGTATCCGTCATCTGCACCTGAACCTGTTCTGGATGATCGACCAGGGACTGCGCCACAAAGGTGAGTAGTTCCTGCATGAGATCTCCTTTCCGGGTCACCGACAGGTGACCGCGTATGCCGGCTCCGGCCGCGCGCGAATCCTTCCCGCGGCATGAGGCGCTTTGGCCGCCTCTCCGCCGAGGGATAACCGCAGGCAAAAACCGGTGCGGGCACCGCTGGCACGCTCAGGCTGTTTACTTTTCGATGACGCCGGACTTCTTCAGCAGGATGCGGACGGTATCCGTGGGCTGGGCGCCGCACTGCAGCCAGTACTTGGCCTTCTCGCCGTCGATCTTGATCTCGGCGGGCTTGGTCATGGGGTTGTAGTAGCCGATCTGGTCGATGAAGCGGCCGTCGCGGGGGCTGCGCTCATCGGCGATGACGACGCGGTAGAAGGGGATCTTCTTCATACCCATTCTCTTCAGACGAATCTTGACCATGTTGGGGTTCCTCCTTCGCTGTATGCGTAAGTATCTGGTACCGCGGATTTGCGGGAAACCACTGATAGGGGATGCGATTGCGATTACTTGGGCAGGTTGCGCATCATGGCCCGCAGACGGCCCTTGCCCTTGCCGGTGGTCATCTGCTTCATCATCTGGCGGGCCTGGTCGAACTGGCGGATCAGCAGGTTGACGTCCTGCACGGTGGTGCCGCTGCCCGCCGCGATGCGCTTGCGGCGGGAGGCGTTCAGGATGCCGGGATTC
>CAMNHF010000110.1 GCA_946538975.1 uncultured Clostridia bacterium
CTGCGGCCCAGGGCGGCGCCGTCTGGGGCGATGTCGGTGACGAGCACCTTCTCCACCGTGCCGATCCGGGCCGCGCAGCGCTCCGCGGAGATCTCCCGCTGCAGGCGCATCAGCCGGTCCAGCCGCTCCCGCTTCACTTCCTCCGGCACCTGATCGGGCATCACGCCGGCGGGGGTGTCGTCCTCGGCGGAGTAGGCGAAGGCGCCCATGCGGTCGAAGCGCGCCTCCCGCACGAAGTCCATCAGCTCCTCAAACTGCGCGTCGGTCTCCCCGGGGAAGCCCACGATCAGCGAGGTGCGCAGGGTCAGCCCCCGCTCCCGGGCGCCGCGCAGGCAGCGGCGGATGTCCGAGGAATCGCCCCGGCGGCGCATCCGGCGGAGCAGCTCGTCATTGATGTGCTGCACCGGCAGGTCGAGATAGCTGCAGATGTTGTCCGTCTCCGCGATGAGGTCCAGCAGGCGCTCGTCGCACTCGTCCGGGTAGCAGTAGAGCACGCGGAGCCAGTCCACGCCGGGGATGGCCGCGGCCTCCCGCATCAGCTCCGGCAGACGGCTGGCCCCGCCGCGGTCCGTGCCGTAGCGGGTGGTGTCCTGGGCGACGAGGATGTGCTCCCGCACGCCCTGCCCCGCCAGCGCTTCCATCTCCCGCAGGATAGACGCCTTGTCCCGCGAGCGGTAGGGCCCGCGGATGCGCGGAATGGCGCAGAAGGTGCAGCAGTTGCTGCAGCCCTCGCCAATGCGGATGTAGGCGGTGTAGGCGGGGGTGGTCAGCACGCGGGGATGCTCAAAAAAGGTGTGCGGATCGGCGCAGAAGCTGCGGCGCGCGCTCCCTTCCCGCAGGGCCTCCGCGATCGCCTCCGGCAGACGTGCGTACTGGTTGACGCCCATCAGCAGGTCGATCTCGGGAATCTCCTCGAGAAGCTCCTTCTCATAGCGCTGGGCCAGGCAGCCGGTGACCACCAGCAGGCGGCAGCGGCCGCTTTCCTTGTACGCTGCCATCTCGAAGATGGTGTCGATGCTCTCTTCCTTGGCGTCCGAGATGAAGCCGCAGGTGTTGACGATGAGGATGTCCGCCTCCGCCGGATCGGACGTGAGCACATAGCCCGTGTCGCGGAGCAGCCCCAGGGCGTATTCCGTGTCCACCCGGTTCTTGTTGCAGCCCAGGGATACCATGCCGACCTTCATCGCTTCCATCCGATGCGCCTCCTTTGCGGTTCCGGGAACAGTATACGCCGTTTTTCGCCGCTTGGCAAGAGACAGACTTCCCGTACACAAAAGCCCACAGACTTCCCGTACACAAAAGCCCCCTGCGTCGCAGAGGGCGTGATTCGTTACGATTCATCCCGCAGGGTGTTGCGCATGCATCGTGAAAGAAAACATCCTGCCCCAAGGAAAAGGCCTTTGGGGAAAGATGGGGGCTTGGGGGAAGGAAAGCCCTTTTCGGCCTCGAAAAGGGTTTCCTTCCCCCATACATTGAGCTGCAGCCGTGATTCAGAGGAGACGCAGGCGGGCTTCGGCCAGCTCCTGGCTGTTGCACAGCAGGAAGTGCCCGGGCTCGGCCTCATGCCAGGACGGCCGGTCCACGTCGTAGTGGTGGCAGGACGGGTCGTAGATCTCCAGCACCTTGCGCTTCTCCACGCGGGGGTTCGGCTGGGGAATCGCGGAGAGCAGGGCGCGGGTGTAGGGGTGCAGCGGGTGGCGGAACAGGGTCTCCGTATCGGCCATCTCCACGATGTCGCCCTTGTGGATCACTGCGATGCGGTCGCAGATGAAGCGCATCACGGACAGGTCATGGCTGATGAACAGGTAGGTCAGCCCGCGCTCCCGCTGCAGCTTGCTCATCAGGTTCAGCACCTGCGCGCGGATGGACACGTCCAGGGCGGAGATGGGCTCGTCGGCGACGATGAATTCCGGGTTCATGACCAAGGCGCGGGCGATGCCGATGCGCTGGCGCTGGCCGCCGGAGAACTCATGCGGGAAGCGGCTGGCGAACTCCGGCAGCAGCCCCACGGCCGTCAGCGCCTGCTGCACGCGGCCGCGCACCTCCTCCCGGCTCAGCCCGCGGCCCAGCAGGCCCTCGCTGACGATGTAGTCGATCTTGGCCCGCTCGTTCAGGCTGGCCATGGGATCCTGGAAGATCATCTGGATGTGGTTGGTCAGCTCGCGGCGCTCGGCCTTGGGCAGGCGGCCGGTGATTTCCCGCCCGTGGAAGCGGATGCTGCCTCCGCTGACCGGCACCACGCGGATGATGGCGCGGCCGATCGTGGTCTTGCCGCTGCCGCTCTCGCCCACGATGCCGAAGGTCTCCCCGCGGTAGACGTCGAAGCTGGCGTTCTTCACCGCGCGGAAGGGGTGGCGGCGGCTGCCGAAGGTGACCTCCAGGTTCCGCACGCTCAGGAGAACCTCGCGCTCATCAGTTTTCTGCATCCGCCTCGCCTCCTTTCCGGCCCAGCTCTTTCAGCTTGCGGATGACCGCCGGCGGCTCCATTTTCGGCGCGCGGGGATCCATCAGCCAGGTGCGGGCCTGGTGGGTGGGGGACACCTCGAAATAGGGCGGCAGCTGGCGCTTGTCGATCTCCAGCGCCTGCGGGTTGCGCGCGGCGAAGGCGTCGCCCTGCACCTCGCGGAACAGGTTGGGCGGGGTGCCCTTGATGGCGTAGAGCTCCTCGCCGCGCACGCCCAGCTGCGGCAGGGAGGACAGCAGCGCCCAGGTGTAGGGGTGGCGCGGGTCGTAGAAGATCTCGTCCACCAGGCCGTACTCGACGATGTCGCCGGCATACATGACGGCCACGCGGTCGGCGATGTTCGCCACCACGCCCAGGTCGTGGGTGATGAAGATGACCGTGAGATGGTACTTCTCCTTCAGCTCGCGGATCAGGTGCAGCACCTGGGCCTGAATGGTCACGTCCAGGGCGGTGGTCGGCTCGTCGCAGATCAGGATGCGGGGGTTGCAGGCGATGGCGATGGCGATGACCACGCGCTGCCGCATGCCGCCGGAGAGCTCGTGGGGGTACTGCTTGTAGCGGCGGCACGGGTCGTCGATGCGCACGTCCTCCAGGATGCGGATGACCTCCTCGTAGGCCATCCTGCCCTTCATGCCGCGGTGGAGCAGCAGGGCCTCGGCGATCTGCCAGCCGATGGTCTTCAGCGGGTTCAGGCTGGTCATCGGATCCTGGGGGATCATGCAGATTTCGCTGCCGCGGATGCGCAGCCAGTCCTCGCTGCGGGTGAAGCGCGCCAGGTCGATGTAGCTGCCGTGCTCGTCGCGCCCGGCCCCGCTGTAGTGGCGCATCTTGTCGCCCATGCCGTAGTAGCGGATCTCGCCCTCGGGGATGAAGCCGTTCTTGTCCAGCAGGCCGATGAAATTCTTGTTCAGCACCGACTTGCCGCTGCCGCTCTCGCCCACGATGGCCAGCGATTCGCCGTCGTACACGTCCAGGTTGATGCCGCGCAGGGCGTGGAGCTCCCGGCCGCGCAGGTTGAACTTCACGTGGAGGTTGCGGACGGAAAGGATGATGTCGCTCATTTCTCCAGCCTCCTCACACATGGTTGCGCGGATCGGCCGCGTCGGAGAAGGCGTTGCCGATGATGTAGAACGACACGGTCACAATCGACAGGATGATCGTGGGGTAGATCAGCTGATAGCGCAGCGAGGGCGACATCATCAGCTTGCGGCCCTCGTTGATCAGATTGCCCAGCGAGCAGATCTCGATCGGCAGGCCCAGGCCGATGTAGGTGATGAAGACCTCCGAGCCGATGGCCCCGGGGATGGACAGGGCCATGCGCAGCATGATGACGGACACCAGATAGGGCAGCAGATTGCGCAGGATGATGCGCCAGGTGGAGGTGCCCAGCGTGCGGGAGGCGATGTTGTAATCGCGGTCGCGGATGATGAGCACCTGGTTGCGCACGAAGCGCGCCATGCCGATCCAGCCGGTGATGGACATGGCGAAAATGATCGTGCCCATGCCCGGCCGCATCAGGAAGGAGACCAGAATCAGCACGATGGTGGTCGGCACGTTGTCGATGATGTTGTACAGCTCCGTGAAGAGGAAGTCCAGCTGGCGGACATAGCCCCACAGCACGCCCATCAGGATGCCGACGAAGGCCTCCAGCAGGGCGACGGAGATGCCGATGATGAGGGAATTGCGGGTGCCGGCCCACACGCGCGCCCACAGGTCCTGGCCGATGGCGTTGGTGCCCAGCCAGTGCACGCCGTCGGCGGGCTGATTCTTCAGCGGCAGGCCGTTGGGGCCGTTCGCGATGGCGGTGGGGTCAAACTGGCCCGGCAGCAGCGGCTGGATGAAGGTGAACAGCAGGATGGCCGCCAGCAGGATCAGCAGGGCCATGGCCACCCGGTTGTGGCGGAAGGCGCGCAGGGTGGAGCGCCAGTAGGAATAGTCGCTGGAGCCGGTGATCTCCACATCCTCCTCATGGAAGGGGGCGACGGAGAACAGCTGCTCTTCGCTCAGTGCCTCGCGCAGGGCGTCGCCGGCGTCCTTTTCCAGCTTGTCGAGCTTGGCATGCTTCCACAGGGACATCAGTCTTCACCTGCCTTCTTCACAATGCTGATGCGGGGATCGAACAGCACCATCAGCAGATCGCCGAGCATCAGCCCCAGAATGCCCACGCAGGCGAAAAGCAGCACAATGCCGAGAATCATGTTGTTGTCCTGCTTGTGCACGACGTCCACCAGCAGGCCGCCCATGCCCTTGATGGACCACAGCGACTCGATGTAGATGGAGCCGACCACGGTGTTCAGGAAGGAGGTGGGGAGGTACTGCGCCATGGGCACGAAGGCGTTGCGGAAGATGTGGTGGTACATGATGCGGCCGTCGCTGGCGCCCTTGATGCGGGCCAGCATGATGTAATCCTTTGTGCTCTCGTCCACCATGTAGCGCCGCAGCCACATCGCGTAGTAGGCGATGTTGCCCAGGGAGAGCGAGAGGATGGGCAGCAGCCAGCTGACCCAGTTCTCCGGCTCAAAGCGCAGCTTCAGCCCCAGCAGCTCGGTGCCGTAGAGCTGGATGAACAGATAGTAGACCGCCGCGGGCACCGCCTGAATCAGCACGATGAAGCCCGTACCCAGGTGATCCGCCAGCTTGCCCTTGCGCTTGGCCATGATGACGCCCATCGGCAGGCCCACCAGCATGGAGAAGAGGATGGACAGGCTGCCCAGCTGCACGGAGATCGGGATCTTGGTCTTCAGGATGTCCCAGACGGGCTTGCCGCGGTTGTAGACCCGGCTGACCCCCAGGTCGCCGTGGAGCAGATTCCAGTAGAACTGCCCCAGCTGGACGATCATCGGCTGATCCAGTCCCATCTGATGCAGGCCGTTGTCGATCTGCTCCTGCGTCATTTTCTCAAAATTGGGAAAATACCCCTCGATGGGCATCTGCCGCACGAGGATGAACACAATCGTCAGAATCAGAAACAGCGTCAGCAGCGAGCGTGCAAACCGTTTCAGCAGGTATTTCAGCACGGGGTCTTCCTCCTGTCACTGCGGGGAATCCGGACGGCGGTGAGAACATAACAGGGAGAGATCCGCGGGGGATCCCTCCCTGTAGCTGTCACGCGTCCGCGCGGAGATCAGTTGTTCAGGGCTTCCTGCCAGGCGGCGAAGGAAGCGGCGTTTTCTTCAGCGGTGATGAAGTCGTCCTGCAGATGCTGGAACTTGTACTTCAGGTTGCACACGCCGAAGGAAGCGTACTCACCCTCGAAGGCGTCGATCTTGGTCACCATGTAATCGGCGGTCTCGGTGCGGTAGGGGATCACGAAGGCGTTCTCGATCAGGAAGGCTTCCGCCTTGGCGAAGAGCTGATAGCGGGCATCCATGTCGGAAACCTCCGCCTTGGCCGCCTCCACCATCGCGTAGTAGGTGTTCAGGTCGGCGACGGTCTCGGCGTACTCGCTGTCCAGCATCTTGTCCATGAAGTTGTAGCTGTTGCCGGCAGCGAAGGGATCGGTCCAGGTCTCCGGATCGGCGTAGTCGGCGCCCCAGTTGCAGCGCATGATGCTGTACTTGCCGGCGCGGCGGGTGGAGGACAGGAAGTTGTCGGAGGGGCCGGCATAGAGCACGACGTCGATGTAATCGGTGCCCAGCACGCCTTCCAGCTGGCTCTTGACCAGCTGCACCTGGTTGGCCCAGTTCGCGTCGGAGGACTTGTAGGTCAGCACGACCTTCACGGGGAAGGTGGCGCCGGCTTCGGTCAGCTCGGCGATGGCGGCTTCCTTGTAGGCGATGGCGGCGGTGTTGTCGCCGCTGTAGTACTTCGCCTTGGCGGCGTCGAAGGCGGGCAGGTTCACATAGTCGGTGTCGCCCACGCTGGCGAAGGCCGGCGGCGTGATCACGTTGGCCAGCAGGGACTCGGGATTCTCGGCGTCCTCGGCGGTCAGGGAGTACACGCGGTCAAAGGCGGCCATGATGGACAGGCGGAAGTTCTTGTTGTTGACGGCCTTCACCCAGTTGGCGGGGTCGTACTCTTCCTCATACTGGGGCACGAAGTCGAAGCAGTAGAAGTAGCTGTACTGCAGATCGGCGCGGCCCTTGGTCACCAGCTCGGGATGGTTGGTCAGCCAGTCGTCCAGGATGTCATTGTCGATGTCGGCGGAGTCAACCTCACCGCGCAGGGCGGCGACGGGGGCCAGGGTGGCGGATTCCGCGTTGTACAGGCGGTGGATCGCCTCGATGTAGACGTGCTCGGCATCCCAGTAGTTCTGGTTCTTGACCAGCAGGTGCTCGCTCTGGGGCTCAAAGGTCTCCAGAATGTAGGCGCCGCAGTAGTAGAGGCTCTGGTTGTCCAGACCGAAGTCGGCGCCCAGTTCTTCCAGCAGCGGGCCATAGGCGGGCAGGAAGGTCACATAGGTGGTGGCGGAGAGGAAATAGGGCACCGGCGCGGACAGGGTGTAGACCAGGGTGTAGTCGTCCACGGCCTTCACGCCCACCTCGGCAAAATCGGTGACCTCGCCGTTGTAGTACGCTTCCGCATTCACGATCTTGGCGCTGTACACCTGGGAGGCCACGGCGCTCTCATATTCGGGGGTGAGGATGTACTTCATCGCGGCGACGAAGTCATTGGCGGTTACCTCGGCCTTTTCCTCGCCGAAGCAGTCATACCACTTCACGCCCTGGCGCAGGTGGAAGGTCCACACGAGGCCGTCTTCGCTGACTTCCCAGCTCTCGGCCAGAGAGGGGATGATCTGGCCCAGGTTGTTGTATTCCACGAGGCAGTCCACGATGTTCGCGGCCATGGACTGATCCCAGGTCGTGGAGGTCACGAGATAGTTCAGGGTGCTGACCTCACTGCCATAGAAGACAGTATAGGTGCCGCCGTCCGCCATCGCCGGCACCAGGGCCGACACCATCGCGAAGCAAAGCAGCATGGCAAGCAGTTTCTTCATGGATGCATCCTCCTTGCGTATTCATACGCGGATTTCGCTCCGCATATACAAAGTAAAGATACCCCATCAAAGCCGCCCTTGTCAATATCCGCACGGGGCAAAGATGTTTCTTTCCTGCATTTTTTGGATGGACCCCGCCCGTCCCTCCCCAATGCAAAAGGCGGCGGAGGCCGGACGCGCCGTGCTCCTCCGCCGCCGATGCAGTTTTTACGCCGCAGTGCCCTGAGACCGCCCCGGAGGCGGCTTTACAGCTTGGCCAGCAGGCTGGCCTTCTTCTCCTGGAATTCTTCGTCCGTCAGGATGCCCTGATCGTGAAGGCGGGACAGGGACTCCACCAGGCGGATGACCTCGGCGGCTTCCTGGGTTTCTTTGGAGGGCGCGGCCTTGGTCAGACTGACGCCGGAGTCCTGCGCGGCCTGCGGTGCGGCTGTCTCGTTCATGGGCTTTCCGCAGGCGAAGCAGGTCTCGTTCGATTCGTTGTTGTTGGCCCCGCAGTGCGGGCACTTCTTTTTGCGGATGTTCTGCTCTTCCCTGGATCTGCGGCAGTAAGTGCAGTAGCTCAGCGCGCCGCTGTTCAGATTCCCGCAGACGCAGCGCCACTGATTGGAAGCTGCGTTTCTGGAGGGCGGATTCTGGCTCAGCGCGCCGCCGTACATCGGCTGGTACGGCTGGGAGGAATGGTTGTTGTCCGCCTTCAGCGCCACCACGATGATGCCGATCAGGCCCAGCCAGAAGCCCCAGGCGAAGCCCCCGTCGTAGCCCTTGCTTTCATTGATGTGCTTTGTGATGGCGCCGAAGATGCAGCCAACCGCGATGGCGCCGATGAGGTAGCCGATCCAATAGCCGCTGTTATACATTTTTCTTCCTCCTGTTCATCTGCCGGGCGGGGGCAAACTGCTGCCCTGCACGGGCTGTCAGCGTGATGGAGCCTTGCTCCGGCGCATGATGCTGCCCAATGCCGGTCAGAACAGCTTTGTCAGACTGAGCGCCAGACCCGTCTTGCGTTCCACCTTGACCAGATAGCAATGGAAATAATAGGCGATGTATACGTATGAGATGTCCCCGTGATGCTCGATGGTTGCGTCGGAGATGTCATCGTACGAGCCGCCGCACAGGGCAAAGTACCCTTTGGCCATCTCGATCAGTTCCCGGTCGGACATGTACTGGGACCTGGGCTTTGTTGTCGCCCTGGGCTTTGCTGTCGCCCTGGGCTTGGGCGTTGCGGTAGGCTTGCGCGTTGCCTTCACGGTGGGCTTTGGGGTGGCTTTGCCGGCCAGGGAGAGCAGGCTGCCCTTCTTCGCGGCCGTGCCCGCAAGCGCCTCCGTCTTGACCCAGACCGCGGGACGAACGGTGATCAGGTAATCGCAGAAGATCGGGCTGCCCTTTCCGTCCTTCGCGAGCTTCGTGCCGTTCTTGCCGTAGACATAGCCGGCCTCATTGAATGTGGTCTGCATGAAGTTGGAGCGGTCTGCCTGCCGATAGACGCTGGTCATATCGCGAAGCCACCATGAGGAGTGGCCCGCATCGGTGACGCCGCCCTGCTCGATGTTCAGCTTGGATTTTGCGTAAGGCGTGGCGGTGCATGCCATGTCCGCGCTGCCGCTGAAGTACTTGTCGGCCTCCGCAGCGCTGAGCACAAACACCCGGTCTTCCGTGGTCACGGTGCCTGCCGCGTCCTTTGTCTCCACCTTCGTGCTGACGAGCTGCTTCTGCTCGTCCCCGGAGAAGGCTGCGCTGAGGAACGCGCCGTTCAGCCAGTCGCGCAGCGCACAGGTCTTCCAGGTGATGCCGGAAACCGAGTAATCACTTACGTTCATGGCCTCGCCGTAGGCCACCGTGTCAAGCCCGTGCAGGGCGATCAGCAGCGCCTGATCGTTCTTGACCGCCAGAACCCGCCACTCGATCGCTTCCTTGCCGTTCTTCGTGTTATTGTCCTGCTCATAGCTGCCGAAGGTGACGGTATCGCCCGCCGTCACGCCGGAGGCTGCGGCCACGGGCGCCGCGGGACATTGCATCAGCAGCGCCAGGAGCATCAGGAACGCAACCGTTCTTTTCATTGCTCGGCCTGCGCGGATCTTTGCCTTCATGTGGAATTCTCCTCCCTTTTCCTCCTTTGGTCTGCGCCCGGAGCGCCGGTCTGTCCCCTGCTCAGCAGGAAGATGTGTAGAATTCACCCCTTTTCCGGTGCTTTTTGCCAACGCTTCCTGCGATCTTGCCGTCATCATAGCACAGATCCTGCGGCGTGGCAATAGCTTCAGCGGAGATTTCGCGAACCCGCGGGAATTTTTCCATGGGTTCTGATGCAGCCTTCCCAAAAGCAAATCAAAACCACCGGCTTAGCCGGTGGTATGCACCGTGCCTTCAAGGCATATTA
>CAMNHF010000111.1 GCA_946538975.1 uncultured Clostridia bacterium
CGGAAGGCAGGCGCTGGCCCCGGGGACGGTGCTGCGGTTTGACGGCTTTTGCTGGGCCATCGGGCGGGAGATCGGCCGGGGCGCCTCCTGCATCGTCTATGACGCCTCGTATGAGGATCATCTCGGCCAGCGGCGCCCCGTGCGGGTGAAGGAGACATACCCGGTGGAGCTGCGGCTGCGGCGGGAGGCGGACGGCAGCCTGCGGGCCGACGCGCGGGACGAGGCGGCCTTCCGGCTGGCGATCCGCCGGATGGAGGACAGCTGCCGCCGCAATCACAGCCTGTTTCTGCTGCCGGAGGTGACCAACGCCGTCGCCAACACGGTGGATGTGTTTTCCCTGAACGGCACGCGCTACATCGTCACCGCCTGGATGGACGGGGCGACGCTGGCGGACTGCCCGCCGGAGACGGCCCGCGGCTGCGCGGCCTGCACGCTGGCGGCGGCCCGGGTGCTGCGGCGCATCCACGAGGCGGGCCTGCTCTATCTCGATCTGAAGCCGGAGAACATTCTGGTGCTGCGAGGGCCGGAAAGCTGGGTGCAGCTGTTCGATTTCGACACCGTAGTGGCGGTGGAGGAGCTGCGGCAGGCGGCGGCGGGGGAGGTGCGCATCTCCGGGACGAAGGGCTTCGCGCCGCTGGAGCAGCAGGCCGGGCGGCTGCGGCAGATCGGCCCGGCTTCGGACGTGTACAGCGTCGGGGCGGTGCTGTTCTGGCTGATCTGGGGGCGGGCTCCGACGGCCTTCGACTGCGCGCCGGGGGCTGCTTTTGACTTTGCCGGCGCGCGCATCAGCCTCGGCCGCCTGCAGGATCGGTTCTTCCGCGCGCTGGAGGCCTTCCTGCGCCGCGCGCTGGCCGCCTGGGCCGGCGACCGGTACGCGGACATGGGGCAGACGGTGCTGGCGCTGGAGGAGCTGACGGCCCTCGCCGACGAGCGCTGCCCCTGCGTGCTGTCCACACCGCTGCCCGCCGCGCAGGCATTCTTCGGCCGCGAGGAGGAGCTGGCAGCGCTGCAGGGCCTGCTGAATGGGCCCGAAGCGCGGGTGGTCAGCCTGCACGGCCTGGGCGGCATCGGCAAGAGCAGCCTCGTGCGGGCCTGGGCGGCGGCGCACCGGCGGGAATGGGACGCGCTGCTGTACCTGTCCGACAGCCCGGAGGCCAGTGCGGAGGCCTGGCTGGCGGATGACGCGCTGATCCCCGTGAACACCCTCTCGCGCTTCCGGGGCGAAGGCGCGGAGGACTACTGCCGCCGGAAGTGCCGCGCCCTGCGGGAGCTGACCGCGGTGCAGCGGGTGCTGCTGATCGTGGACAACACTTCGCCCGCGCGGCTGAACGCCCTGCGGCCGCTGACGGAGATCGGCTGGACGGTGCTGCTGATCTCCCGGGAGGCGCTGCCGGACGGATACTGCCCGTCGATGGAGCTGCGGGAGCTGCCGGAGGAGACGCTGCTGCGGCTGTTTGCCCACTGCGCGCGCCGGGAGACGCTCTCGGCGGCGGAGAAGCGGGACTTCGCGGCCATCGCGGGGGCGGTGCAGGGGCACACGCTGACGGTGGAGCTGATCGCGCGGCAGATCGCCAGGAGCTATCTCACCCTGCCGGAGACGGCCGCGATGCTGCAGCGGGAGGGCCTGCGGGCGCTGCCGCGGGACAGCGTGGACTACCTGCGCGACACGCGGATGACGCGGGCCCCGCTGACGGCCATTCTGGATCAGCTGGTGGAGATCGACCGCTTCAGCGGCGCGGACCGCACGGCGATGCGGCTGCTGGCGATGTTCGACCCGCCGGGGATCCGGGGCAGCCTCTTCCGGGAGCTGGCGCGGCTGGACAGCCTGGACGGCGTGAACGCGCTGGCGGACGCGGGCTGGCTGCGGGCCGCCGACGACTGGCTCCAGATGCACGCGGTGCTGCGGGAATACACGCAGGCCTGGCCGGAGGACGAGGACTTCCTGCAGGCGGCGGACGCCTTTGCGGAGCGCCTCTGCGGCCGCCTGACACCCGGGGACGAGCGGCGCGACCGGGACAAGCAGTTCCTGCGGGATTACGGCCCGCTGCGGGAGCTGATGCGGCTGAGCGAGCAGCTGCTGCGGCGGTGCCTCTGGCGGTCGCCGGGGCTGCAGCATCTGCGCTGCCGGGTGCTGCTGGACGCGCCGGTGGACGAGGACAGGCAGACGCTGCCCCGGATGCTGGCGGTGATCGCGCAGCCGGAGGGCCTGGACGCGGACAGCCTGTACCGCATGTACGAGACGGCTGCCTATCTCTGCGGCCGTCTGGGGCAGTTCGAGCGGGGCATGGCGCTGCTGGCGGAGCTGGAGCGGAAGCTGGCGGAGCGGCCCAGCGCCTTCTACCTGTCCTGCTGCCACCGGGCTGCGGCGATCCTTCTGCACAACGAGAAGGGCGACGAGGCCTGCGAGGAATGCCTGCGCCATGAGGAGGAGGCGATCCGCGCGGCGCGGGCCTCCTCGCATCCGGAGGCGCCGGGCCAGCTGGCGGCCTGCCTGCTGAACAGGACGATCACGCTGATGTCGGCCGGACGGCAGTTCCGCGAGCGCGGTCGGCTGGTGGACGAGGCGGGGGAGCTGGTGCGCCGGCACGCGGGCGAATACGACTATGTGCGGTACGAATACCTGTGCACGTCGGCGATGTACCGGGCCGTGAAGGGCGATCTGGAGGGCTCGCGGGAGCAGCTGCGGGAGGCGGACCGCCTGGCGGAGGAGACCGCCGATTCGCCGCTGAGCTACATCGAGCATCTGCTGGAGCAGGCGGCGCCGATCCTGCTGAACCAGGGCGATCCGGACGCCGCGGCCGCGGCAGCGCGGCGGGCGATGGAGCTGTGCGGGCCCTACCTTGCCGCCGAGCCCTATCAGCGGGCCCGCAGCTGGGCGGAGGAGACGATCCGCAGCCTGGAGGAGCTCCGCGAGGAGGAAGAATGAAAGACCACGCCGTCTCAAGCGGGAGGCGGCGTTTTGCAATCGGGAAGAAGGGGCTCTTTATTCTGTTCTATTCTGTTCTTTATTCTGTTTTCTTTGGCAAAGCGCGCGATTTTTCTTTGCTGCGCGGGGGAATTATGCTATAATGGGGCGTATCGCACGAGGAGAAACGGGGGATGGCGCTATGGCGAAGGACAAGGTGATCTGGGCCTGCACGGCCTGCGGGTTTGAATCGCCGCGCTGGGCGGGGCGCTGCCCCTCCTGCGGCGCGTGGAACACCCTGGAGGAGAGCCTGGCCGCGCCCGCGGCGGAGAAGGGGACTGCGAAGGCGGCAGCCCGGCAGCGGCCCGGCAGCGGCGCCGCACCGGTGCTTTTGGAGAACATCCCCGAGGATGAGACGATCCGCACCACCACTGGCATCGCGGAGCTGGACCGGGTGCTGGGCGGCGGCCTGGTCGAGGGCGGGCTGATGCTGCTGGGCGGCGATCCCGGCATCGGCAAGAGCACCCTGCTGCTGCAGGTCTGCGCCCACCTGTGCGACAGCGGGAAGCGCGTGCTCTACGTCAGCGGCGAGGAGAGCGCCCGGCAGATCAAGCTGCGGGCGCGGCGGCTGGGCATACAGTCGGCGAACCTCTACATTCTGGCGGAGAACGCCCTGGACAATGTGGAGCAGCGCATGCGCGAGCTGGGGCCGGACACGATGGTGATCGACTCGGTGCAGACGATGTACCGGCCGGAGCTGCCCGGCGCGCCGGGCTCCGTCAGCCAGATCCGCGAGTGCACCAGCCTGCTGCTGCGCCTGAGCAAGGAGAGCGGCACGGCCACCTTCCTGGTCGGCCACGTGACCAAGGAGGGCGCGATCGCCGGGCCGAGGCTGCTGGAGCACATGGTGGACGTGGTGCTGTATTTCGAGGGCGACCGGCAGCAGGAATACCGCCTGCTGCGCGCGGTGAAGAACCGCTACGGCTCCATCAACGAGCTGGGCGTGTTCCAGATGACGGACAAGGGCATGATCGAGGTGCCCAATCCCTCCGAACGCCTGCTGAGCCACCGGGCCAAGGGCGCCAGCGGCTCCGTGGTCTTCTGCGGGCTGGAGGGCTCGCGGCCCCTTCTGTGCGACGTGCAGGCGCTGACCGCGCAGAGCTATTTCGGCACGCCCCGCCGCACGGTGGGCGGCGCCGACAGCGGCCGCGTGGCCCTGCTGCTGGCGGTGCTGGAGAAGCGGGCGGCGACCCGGACCTACAATCAGGATGTCTACATCAATGTGGCCGGCGGCCTGGAGCTGTCGGAGCCGGCGGCGGATCTCGCCCTGTGCGCGGCGGTGGCCTCCTCGCTGCGCGACCAGTCGATCGGCGCGGAGGTGGCGGTGATGGGCGAGGTCGGCCTGGCCGGCGAGGTACGCGCCATCCCGCAGTGCGACCGCCGGGTGGAGGAGTGCCGCCGCATGGGCTTCACCACGGTGATGGTGCCCAAGGAGAACGCCCGCCGCATCCGGACCGCGGAGGGCATGCAGGTGGTCGGCGTGGACACGGTGATGCAGGCGCTGGCCTGGCTGTTTCACTGAGCGCGGCGGAGAGACGGGGCCGGGACGGAAGCGAGGAATGGCATGAGAGAGAAATGGTTCAACCGGCTGATGCGGCTGCTGATCACGATCCTGGGCGCGGGCCTGGGCGTGGCGCTGGCGCTGACGGTGATTCAGCTGGTGCGCATGGCCTGGCCGGACGCCGAACTGCCGCTGGGCGGGGTGGTGCTGGCCAATGTGGGCTCGGCTGTGGTGTTCGGCTGCGTGTTCTTTCTGCTGTCCCGGCGGATCATGGAGCGGATCCGCAAGCTGGTGACGGCCTCCATCCAGCGCATGGAAGCGATGCCGGTGGGCCAGCTGCTGTCCTCCCTGATCGGGCTGATTCTGGGGCTGGTGATCGCGGCCCTTTTGTCGGTGATCCTCGGCTTCATGGGCGAATCCATCTTCACGGTGACCTCCTGCGCGATCCTGTTTCTGGTGCTAGGCGCGATCGGCTACGGCATCGGCCGGCGGCGTTATCAGGAGATGCTCGCCTTGGCGCGCGGCCTGCGGTCGATGCGGCTGAAGCATCCCCGCCCCCGCAGGCACACGGCCCGCAGCATGGCGGAGATGCTGATCGACGCCTCGGCCCTGTGCGACGGCCGCGCGGTGGAGCTGGCCCGGCTGGGCTTCCTGCCATGGCAGCTGAATGTGCCGCCCTTCGTGGTGGATGAGCTGCGCCGCCTCGCGGACAGCAGCGATCCGCAGAAGCAGGCGAAGGGCCACCGCGGCATGGACAAGCTGGAGGAGCTGCGCGGCATTGTGCCGGGGCTGCTCATGACGGGCGCGGACGAGGCGGACAGCACGGACACGGATGTGCTGCTGCTGCGCCTGGCGCGCCGCCGGGGGGCCGTGGTGCTGACCTGCGACCACAACCTGACCCGCGCCGCCGCCGTCAGCGACGTGCGGGCGCTGAACGTGAACGAACTGGCCGAGGTGCTGCGCCTGCCGCTGCAGACCGGCGACAGCCTGACCGTCAGCCTGACCCGGGAGGGCAAGGGCAGCCATCAGGGCGTCGGCTACCTGCCCGACGGCACGATGGTCGTGGTGGAGGGCGGCCGGGAGCTGATCGGCCAGACCGTGATCGTGACCGTCAGCTCGGCCCTGCAGACCGGGGCCGGCCGCATGGTGTTCGCCGCCCTTCCCGCCCGGAACTGATCTCACAGCGCAGACAAAACCATGCGAAAACGCGCCGCCGGATGCGTGACCGGGACGGCGCGTTTTCGCATGGGGCAGGGGAGCGGTCAGTCGGCCTCGAAGGGCACCGAGGAGCCGCAGGCCTGCATCAGCGCGCGCTCCGCGTTGTAGATCTGGCCGGCGGCGGCGCGCTGTTTCATCTGATACTGCTTGGCGTGGATGTAGGTGATGTTGGGCTTGCTGGCGCGGCTGACGTTGACGCCCATCCAGCGGCCGCCGCCCCGGATCGCCTTGATGCGCAGGCGGGCCAGCATCAGGCCGTGGCTGCGGCAGCGGGTCAGGCCGATGTACTTGTCCGGGGCCTGGGGCACGTAGCCGCCCTCCTCCAGCTTTGTGGGCCGGCCGCACAGGGGACACAGCGGCGCGGAGATGGCCTCGCTCTCCAGGCCGGCGGCGATGGTGGGGTACACCTCGCCCTTCGTGCGGATGCGGCCCTCGCTCTCCGGGTGGATCAGCTGCTTGGGCTTCTGGATGTACTTGGTGACCTCCTCCGGGTTCGCCATCTTGCGGAACACGAGGGCGGTGTAGTACGCGTCGTGCAGGGCGTTGTGGAAGGGGCGGTCCTCCTCCGGCACAATCTCCAGCTGCTCCATGGCGAGGCTCAGGCCCGCGCGGTTCTGCTGCGCGTGCTCCACGGAGTACATGTGCTGGATGTCGCACACCGGCGCCAGATTGGGGTGCACGTCGAAGAAGTCCAGATTCTGCTGCAGCACGCTGACGTCGTCGCAGCCCCAGGTCAGCAGTACATAGTCGTCCCCGCACCAGGCGGTGAAGCGCGCCATCGCCTCGGCAAAATGCGGCGCGTCCGCGAGAATCTCCTCGTTCAGCCCGGTCATGCGGGCGATGCGCGGGTGAATCTTCACATAGCAGGTCGGCTGAATCAGCACCGAGATGCTGTCGATGATCTCCCGCCGCTCATCCAGCTTGACCGCGCCGATCTGGATCATCTCGAAGATCAGCCGGTCGCCCACCTCCCGGTAGGTGTGGGTCTGCCGCGATATGGTCTGGTTCCATTCCAGATCCAGCACGATATAATGCATCGGTTTATTCCGCCCTTCCGTCCGCGCCTGCCGCGCCCCGGCCTGCCAGGCAGCCGGTCGCGAAGGCGATCTGCAGATTGTATCCGCCGGTGTGCGCGTCCACATCCAGCACTTCGCCCGCGAAAAACAGGCCGTTCAGTTTCTTTGAGGCCATGGTGGCCGGATCCACTTCCTTCACGCTGACGCCGCCCCGGGTGACGATGGCCTCCGCGATGGGCCGCATGCGCGCAATGTGCAGCGGCAGGGAGCGCAGCGCCGCGCAGAGCCGCTCGCGCTCCGCCCGGGTGATGTCCCCGCAGCTCTTGCCGCCGTCGACCTCCGCGAGCTCCGGAAAGCACTCCGCCATGCGGCCGGGCAGCAGGGCGGGCAGCACATTGCGCAGCTGCCGCCGGGGCTGGGCCGCGAACTCCCGCTGCAGCCGGGCGTCCAGCTGCTCCGGACTCAGTCCCGGCTTCATGCACAGCGAAACGGAGGCTGCCGTGACGTCCTCCGGCAGATGGCAGCTCATCTCCAGCACGAGGGGGCCGGAGATGCCGAAATGGGTGAAGAGCATCTCGCCCGTCTCCCGGTAGAGCGTCCGCTTGCCGAAGCGCATCTCCAGCGCGACGTTTTTCAGCGAAAGGCCCTGCAGCTCCGCGGGCCAGCGCTCCACGGTCTCCAGCGCGGAGAGGGAGGGCCGCCGCGGGATCAGCGTGTGGCCGGCCTGCTCCGCGAAAAGATAGCCGTCGCCGTCGGAGCCGGTCGCGGGGTAGGAGAGGCCGCCGCAGGCCACGATCACCGCGTCGCCGGGCACTGCTTCGCCGTCCGCCAGCATCAGCCCGCGCACGGCCCCGTCTTCAGTCAGCAGCCTTGCCGCACGGGCCTCCAGGCGCACCTGCACCCCGGCGGCATGCAGCGCCCGCTCCAGCGTGCGGGTGACGTCGCTGGCCTTCTCGCTGGCGGGAAACACGCGGCGCCCGCGCTGCACGGTCACCGGGCAGCCGTTTTCCTCCAGGAAGGCCATCATCCGCTGCGGCGGGAAGACGGTCAGCGCGCTGTAGAGGAAGCGGGGATTGCGCGCCACCTCCTGCAGGAACTCGTCCCGCGTGCAGTCGTTGGTCACGTTGCAGCGGCCCTTGCCGGTGATGTAGAGCTTCTTTCCCAGCTTTTCGTTGCGCTCCAGCAGGGTGACGGCGGCGCCGCAGCGGGCAGCCTCCAGCGCGGCCATCATGCCGGCCGGCCCGCCGCCTGCGACCAGTACCTTACGCGTCATGTTCCGTGCCCTCGCCCGCATAGACCTGATACGTGTCCCAGATGGATTCCAGCTGGCGGAAATGCTCCGTCAGGGCGTCGCGGCGCTCCATGCCCAGGGCGACCAGCAGCGCGTTGATCAGCGACAGCGGCGCGGCCAGCGAGTCCACGAAGGAGGCCATGTCCGTGCGGGCCATCAGCGTGACGTCGGCGATGTCCTTCAGCGGCGACATGGGGCCGTCCGTGATGGCGACCACCTGCGCCCCGCAGCGCTTGGCGAAGCGCATGCCCTCCAGCGTGCGGGAGGAATAGCGCGGGAAGCTGATGCCGATCAGCACGTCGCCCTCGCGCAGCTTCACAATTTCCTCGAAAACATCGGTCGCGCCGCTTGACACGAGGCGCACATCGTCGAAAATATACTTGAGGTAGTAGCCCAGGAATTCCGCCAGGGGCGCGGCGGAGCGCAGGCCCATCACGTAGATGCTCCGCGCGTTCAGCAGCCGGCTGACGACGTCGGTGAACACCTGGCTGTCCAGGCCGTCCAGCGTGTTGCGGAGGTTCTGCATGTCGCTCTTGAGCACATGGGTCAGCACGGCCTCGGGCGTGATGCCGCTGGACATCTCCATGCGCTGGTTGGCGGTCAGGCGGTGGCTGACCAGCTCCTGCATGGCGCGCTGCAGCTGCGGATAGCCCTCGTACCCCATGGCGGAGGCGAAGCGCACCACGGTGGATTCGCTGACGCCCACGTTCTCGCCCAGACGGCTGGCGGTCATGAACACCGCCTTGTCATAGTGGGCCATGATGTATTCCGCGATGCGGCGGTGGCTCTTGCTCAGCCGCTTGCCGGAATGATTCAGCCGCTCAATCAGGTCATCCATGGGCCGTTCCTGCTGCTGTTCCATGTTTTCCAGCACCTCTTGTCCGATTGTGCCGCGCCGGATCGGCGCATGCCTTGTATTATAGAAGAAATGTGCATGATTTGCAAGGCTTCTTGCAAATTTCCCTGCGGAATTGGTACGCGGCGGGCCGGAACGGCTGCAAATTGCAACTCAGACTGCCGGCGCTCTGCATCAAATGTGGAAAAAGGAGAGAAAAGCCATGCGCGACGCCATGCTGACCGCCCTGGGCTGGGTGGAGATCGCATTCGAGGGGGAGACCCTGACCGCCTGCCGCCTGACGGACGCGCCCGCGCCGGCGGAGCGGACGGCCTTCTCGGCGCGGGCACTGCGGGAGATCGGGGAATACCTGGCGGGGGAGCGGCGGACGTTCGACCTGCCCACCGCGGCGGCGGGCACGGCCTTCCAGCAGCGCGTCTGGGCGGAGCTCCGGCGGATCCCCTACGGCGGTACGGCCACCTACGGGGAGATCGCGCGGCGGATCGGCAGCCCCGGCGCGGCCCGGGCGGTGGGTCAGGCCTGCGGACGGAATCCCATCTGGCTGGTCGTGCCCTGCCACCGGGTGATCGGCGCGGACGGCAGCCTGACCGGCTACGAGGGCGGAGTGGACGTCAAGCGGCGGCTGCTGGAACTGGAGCAGGGTTACTAATCGGTGCCTGGGGGAAGGAAACCCTTTTCCCGGAGGAAAAGGGATTTCCTTCCCCCAGACCCCCATCTTTCCGAAAAGGCCGTTTTTTGGGGGAGAGGGATTTTTGCATGGTGTGCATGCTCCCGGATACGCGCAGCGTGCTTCACGGCTGAGCAGCAACGGAGCGGGGGCGTTACTACTCAGCCCGGGCAGGCTGCAGGCCACGCAGCCCCTTGGCTCCCCTATCAGGGGAGCTGTCGCCGCCAGGCGACTGAGGGGT
>CAMNHF010000112.1 GCA_946538975.1 uncultured Clostridia bacterium
CCCAGCTTGATGCCCGGCACTGCGCCGGAGATGGGCGGCAGCAGGTTCTCCACCCAGCCCAGCACCAGCATTACGCTCAGCAGCAGCGCGCACACTGTCAGCCGCAGCGTCTCCCCCGTATTCCGCCGTGCCATTTACCGACCTCCGCCGTACATTTCCACCAGCTCTTCCACCGAGAACAGCTGCAGCATCAGCTGATGGGGCAGACAGATGAGATAGCTGCCCAGCACGCGCCTGCTGCGATTCTCCAGCGTCACATAGCCTTCCTCCACACAGTCCTGCCCCTCGCAGTCAGCCTCGCGGATGTACATGCCGCAGTCCGTGATGTGGATGATATTGACCATCTCGGTGCCGTCGGGCTGAAGCTGCACCAGGGGATATTCATACTCCGTCCCTTCGGCGGCGAGCGGCAGCCAGCCCTGCATGGCGCCGGCCGTGACCAGAATGTAGCCCCTCACAGGCGCTGTTGCGGCAGGATCTGCCGCTTTGTCCGCAGCTTCCGCCAAAGGTTCCTCCGCCCGGCCTGTCCCCATGCATGCCGCCAGCAGCAGCGCCGTCAGCAGACAAAGCACCCGTCTCAATGCAATCCCTCCGTCGCCAGTTCATCCGCCATCATGATACATCATTGCCCCGGCGAATTCAAGCGAACAGCCGAAATTGTAACAAGCGCGGTCCGGAGGCCGTCAGAACAGGCCGCAGCGCGTGGGATGCCGGAATTGGTCGTTACGATTGGTCGTTACAATTCCATGAACTTTCAAAATCCCCTTTTCAAAACGGTCGGATTCTGATATAATGTAGACAAGCACAGAGTCGTGCTGCGAAAAAAAGGAGGAATTTGCCATGAAGAAGTTCCTTGCGCTGCTCCTGGCGGCTGTCATGGTCCTGGGCTGCTTTGCCCTCGCCCATGCGGAAGAGCTGAAGGCGGATGACATCCCGGACACGATCACCTCCGCGGATGGCACCTACGAGGTCGCTTTCGTGACTGACGTCGGCTCGCTGAAAGACAAGTCCTTCAACGAGGGCACCTGGAATGGCGTCAAGCTCTACGCCGCTCAGAACGGCCTGACCTACAAGTATTATCAGCCCGCCAACGAGTCCTCCGCAACCGACCAGGACCGCATTGACGCGATGGTCGCGGCCTGCGAGGGCGGCGCGAAGGTGGTTGTGTGCGCCGGCTTCCTGCAGGAGGCTGCGCTGCGCACTGCGGCTACCCGCTTCCCCAAAGTCAACTTCATCTTCATCGACGGCTATCAGCTCGCTGACGCTAACGGCAACACCCTGACCAACGTGGCCGGCATCGCCTTCAAAGAGGAGCAGGCCGGTTACCTGGCGGGCTACGCTGTCGTGAAGGAAGGCTTCACCAAGCTGGGCTTCTCCGGCGGCGGCGGCGGCACCAACCCCGCCTGCGATCGCTACGGCTACGGCTTCGTGCAGGGCGCGAACGACGCGGCGGCTGAGAAGGGCGTCAACGTCGAGTGCCGTTACACCTGGCAGTACGGCGGCAGCTTCTCCTCCTCTCCGGAACTGCAGACCATGATGTCCGGCTGGTATGAGAGCGGCACCGAGGTCGTCTTCTCCTGCGGCGGCAAGATCTTCGACTCCATCTCGGCGGCCGCTTCCGCCAATGACGCCTTCGTCGTCGGCGTGGACGTGGACCAGTCCATCGACACCGCGAACAACACCGTCCGCGAGTATGTCGTGACCTCCGCTATGAAGGGCATCTCCGAGGCCACCTTCATCGCCATCGGCAAGAACTATGATGGCAAGTGGGAAGATATCGGCGGCAAGGGCACTTCCTACGGCATCAAGGACGACGCTGTCGGCCTGCCCGTGGACACCTGGAGCCTGGAGAACTTCTCCGTGGACGAGTACAACGCGCTGGTCGAAGCCATGAAGAACGACACTGTTAAGGTCGACGCCACCAACCTCGAGGGCGGCGCGATCGCCGACGTGCAGTTCTCCAACCTGACTGTGCAGTACGAGTAAGCCAATCCCAAGGGCGGAGGGAGTGATCCCTCCGCTTTTTTCGTGCCCCTCTCCGCAGGTTTTCTCGTGAGCGCCTCCTCATGCCGCGCGCATGGCCGGATTCCTGCAAATCTTTCCAGGACGCATCTTGCCTTTTCCGCCGGGATCGTATATAATAACAACATGGAAAAGGAGGCCAAAATCATGACCAAGATAGAAATCCGGCTGCGGCTGGCGGAGAATGTCAAGACCTTTGTGAACGTGATGAATCATTTCAGCTTTGAGATGGATCTGCGCGCCGGGCGCCATGTGGTGGATGCGAAGTCCATTCTCGGCATCTTCAGCCTTGACCTCTCCAAGCCGATCACCCTGGAATTCGACGAGACTGCCGCTGATCCGGCGGAGGTGGAACGCTTGCTCCGCGAGATTCAGCCATTCCTGACCGAAGCATGAAGCGGCCTCCCCATGCCTTGCGCAGCGGGAGGCTTTTCCAAACAGGCTCCTGACGCCAAAAGGAATGCCGGAAGGGACTGCCAATGGAACGAAAACTGGTGACCGCGCCGGAGATCCGCCTGATTCTGCTCGACTGCATCTCCTGCCTGGGGCCGCTGACCGTCTCGGAGCTGCTGCGTTTCGTGACGGAAGCGGAGCTGATGAACTATTTCGATATGCAGATGAACCTGCTAGCCCTGCAGGATGAGGGCGCCGTCACGAAGCAGCCGCACCCGCTGGGCGAGATGCTGCGCGTGACGGAGCAGGGCAGCTATACGCTGAACGCCTTTGTGAACCGTATCCCGATCACCGCCCGCGAGCAGATTGCGCAGCTGGCCCCGCTGTGGCGGCAGCGCTTCCGCGAGGAGCAGGCCGCGCCTTCCGAGCTCATTCGGCTGCGCGACGGACAGTACTGCCTGCACCTGCAGCTGCTGGACGAGGGACAGCTCCTGCTGGGCGTGCTGATGCCGGTGGAGGCCTATGTGCCGCAGCTGGAGGTTCGCTGGCGCCGCGCGGCCGCGCAGGCATACCGCCGGCTGATCATCCTGCTGACCGACGCGGCGCCGGAACACGCGGCAGAGGCATGGCCGGAGGGCTGCAACGGCGCGCAGGAGGAGGGCCGCTGGATGCTCTCGCTGAACGACGGCGGCAGCCTGACCCTGATGCTCAGTGTGCCGGATGAGGCGACGGCCCGCTGCTATGCCGCGGGCTGGGCAGCCTGCCGCGCACAGATCCGGGCGGAGCTGCTTCTTCTGACAAGTGACGCAATGCAGGCCCCCGAAGACACCGATACATGACAAGGAGGAAAAGCAATCGTGAGAATCCGCAAAGCACTTGCCTTGGCGCTGCTGCTGGCGCTGCTGGCAAGCTGCGCGCTGGCCAGCTCAGACCACGTGCATATGATGTTCTACGCGCAGGATCCCATTTGGACGACCGGCAGCGGCAGGGTCGCCTGCACCTTCTATTACCGCTGCAGCATCTGCGGGGAGGAGCTGGTTTTCACCGATCCGGAGCCCGCACTGACCGGCGAAAAGCAGGCCACCTGCGAGACCGGCGGATATGCCTTCTTCCGCGCAGCCGGATGGAACGGCTACAACTTCACCAACAGCTATGAATACTTCCGCACATTGCCCCTGGGCCACGACTGGCAGGAGAACTGGGAATGCCGTGTTGAGGACGATCACCTGACCGGCGGCACCGTGACTTCTGTCTGCCGGCGCTGCGGCAAAACAGTCTCCGCAGAGTTCAGCGAGAATGAGATCCGGTCCGAAACGCTGAAGGAAGCGGCACCCGGCGCGGAGGGCGAACAGCTCTGCATTGTGGAGTTCACGACGGAGGACAAGGAATTCTACGGCGAATTCAAGCTGGCGATCCCCGCCCTGCCTGTGCCCGTGGAGACAGTCGAAGAGAGCGCCGTTGAGGAGGCCCCGTCTGCGGAGCTGACGCAGGAGCCGGCAGAAACAGAAACAGAAGAAACAGCAGAAACGGCAGAAGCTGAAGAAGCGCCCGCGGAGAACGCGCAGGAAGAGGAGGCTCCCGCGGAAGCAGCCGCCGAAACCGAGCAGGCAGAGAACCCGGAAGCTGAAACCGCGGCAGCGCCGATTGAGACGGAAGGCATAGAGGTCATCGGCCCTGTGGCGGAAAGCGAGGAGACGGCCGAAGAAGCCGAAGCGGAGACACCCTCGGAAGAAACCGAAGCAGCCGAAGCAACTGAAGAAGCCGAAACGGCCGAAGAAACCGAAGAAGCCAAAGAAACCATTGAAGAAGCGCCTCAGGAAACCGCGGAGGAAGCTCCCCAGCCCGGCGCGCCGGTACTGCTAGCCAGCCCTGAGGACGCGGTCGTGCAGGTCGGCGGAGAGGCGCGGTTCACGGCCAGGGCGCAGGATTACGGCGGCATCACCTGGCGGCTGGTGAATCCTGTGGACGGCACAGAGGTGCTTTGCAGCCAGGCCGCCACGGTGTTCCCGGGCCTGAAGATCCCCGAGCTGCACTACAACACCATCACGCTGCGCCACATTCCGGTTGAGCTGAACGGCTGGCAGATCTACGTCACATACAGCAACGACAAGGGCAAGACGGCCTCCGCGCCCGCCGCCATCATCCTGACCGACGGTGCCGGCGTGCTCCTCCCCCGTCCTGTCCCGCCGGCCGGCGAATAACGCCAAAAACTGACATACCGCAGAAACACAAACTCTGCCCTTGCAAGTTTCATCAAAATCGTTTATAATACTTACAGAGAAACTCTTTAACAGAGAAACTCTTCATAAGGAGGTTATCCCCATGATTCAGATCATTGCCGGCATCAAGGGTTCCGGTAAGACCAAGCGTCTGATCGACATGACAAACCAGGCAGCCCGCGAAGGGGATCACGACGTGATCTTCCTGGACGACGACAATCGCTACATGTACGACATCAGCCACAAGGCCCGCTTTATCAATGCCGGAGAATACCATGTGCACACGCCCGAGATGTTCATCGGCTTCCTGAGCGGAATGCTGAGCCAGAACTTTGATGTCGGCACGATCTTCATCGACGCGTTCACCAGGCTCTGCAAGACTGACTTGAACGAGGCGGAGTGGCTGTTCAAGGCGATGGCCGAGCTGTCCGAGAAACACAATGTGAACTTCGTCTGCTCGGTCAGCGCAGATCCCGAAGCGCTGCCTGCCTTCGCGAAGCAGTACCTGATCTGAACCCCGTGCATTCCGGGAGCCGCAATGTGCGGCTCCTTTTTTCTGCGCCCCATCGCGCAGGCGAGAAAATTCCTCCGGGCGGCAGGAAATAGATGACGCCGGTGGAATTATAACAAACAGGGATTGCCAAACCGTTTTTTGCCGCGCAATTCCTGATTTTATGAAGGAAGGTGTACAGCGTGTCGTACTTTTCCACCCGCGGCGGAGCCTGCGTGACTGCTTCGGAAGCGATTCTTCGTGGTCTGGCTGCTGATGGCGGACTGTTTGTGCCGTCGATGTTCCCGCCTTTTGAACTGCGGGACATCATTGATCTGAGCGGCCGCAGTTGGGGCGAACGGGCGGTCAGGGTGCTCTCCGCGTATCTGGAGGACTACTCGAGCCAGGAAATCACGGCTGCGGTGCAGGCGGCATACAGCGAGGAGCGCTTCGACACGGCTGCGGTGGCGCCGCTGCGTCTGTTTGATCGGAGCACCGCCCTGCTGGAACTCTACCACGGCCCCACGCTGGCCTTTAAGGACATCGCCCTGCAGCTGCTGCCCCACCTGATCACGCTGGCAGCCAGGAAGAACGGCGAAACGCGCGAGGTCAGCATCCTGACCGCCACCAGCGGCGACACGGGCAAGGCCGCGCTGGAGGGCTTCCGCGATGTGGCGGGCACCAGTGTCACGGTGTTCTACCCCCGGGACGGCGTCAGCGACGTGCAGAAGCGGCAGATGACGACC
Source organism: uncultured Clostridia bacterium (assembly GCA_946538975.1). Classification (GTDB taxonomy): domain Bacteria; phylum Bacillota; class Clostridia; order Christensenellales; family Aristaeellaceae; genus RUG11272. The sequence goes on from CAMNHF010000112.1 coordinate 5,871, forward strand.
ACCGGCGGCGGCAACACCCATGTGATCGCGGTGGACGGCAATTTTGACGACGCGCAGACCGGGGTGAAGCGGCTCTTCGGCTCGGAGCGCTTTGCGGCGGACATGGCCGCGCAGGGGCGTGTGCTCTCCTCCGCCAACAGCATCAATTTCGGACGCCTGGTGCCGCAGATCATCTACTATTTCAGTGCATATGCCGACCTGCTGCAGCAGAGCCGGATCGCGGCCGGCGACGCGGTCAACTTTGTCGTGCCCACGGGCAACTTCGGCGACATCCTGGCGGGCTATTACGCGCGGGCCATGGGTCTGCCGATCCGGCGGCTGATCTGCGCCAGCAACCAGAACAACGTGCTGACCGATTTCTTCCGCACCGGCCTGTATTCGACAAACCGTCACTTCCACCGCACGATCTCGCCCTCGATGGACATCCTCGTGTCCAGCAACCTGGAACGGCTGCTCTATGAGGCGGCAGACCGCGACGGAGAGCAGGTCAAAAACTGGATGGAGCAGCTGCGGGAAAGCGGCAGCTATTCCGTCGGCGAGCAGCGCCGCGACTGGCTGTCCTCGGTGTTCTATGCCGGTTATGCGGACGACGCGGAGACCATGCGCGAGATCCGCGACCTGTATGAGCAGACCGGCACGCTGGTCGATCCCCACACCGCTGTGGGCGGCTGTGTCCTGGGCGAATATCGCCGCAACACCGGCGACAATTCCCTGGCCGTGATGCTGGCCACCGCCAGTCCCTACAAGTTCGCCGCCGATGTGCTTGCAGCCCTGCGCGGCAAGGAGGCTGCGGCGGGCAAGGATGCCTTCGCCTGCGCGGAGGAGCTGGAGCAGCTGACCGGCGTGCCGATGCCGCCGCAGATCAAGGCGCTGCGCGATCTGCCGGTGCGCCACACGCGGCAGTGCGGCAGCGATTTCGAATCCATGCGCCAGGCCGTGCTGGAAGAGCTGGCCTGAACAGCCCCCATCGAATCACGGGATGCGTCCGCGCGGCGCATCCTTTTTTTGCTGCCGTTGCACAGATAGCCAGATGAAAAGAGCATCCTCCTCCGATGAAGAAGATGCTCTCTTTGATCAGTTCTCGCTGTCCTCGGAATCCTCGTTCTCGTCGTCGCCCTCGTCCTCATCGGGCTCGTCGGGGTCGTCGGGCTCGTCGGGCTCGTCGGGCTCCTCGGGTTCCTCCGGCTCGTTCTCCATCTCCGTCTCCGGGGTGATGACCGGGAGTTCTTCCTCCTCCTCGTTCTTCTCGGAGCGGGCCACGCCGATGACGCGGCTCCCCTCTGCCAGACGCATCAGGCGCACGCCCTGCGTGTAGCGGCTGCACAGGCGGATGCTCGCCACCGGGCAGCGGATGATGGTGCCGTCGTCGGTGATCAGCAGCAGATCCTCGTCCTCGTGAACCAGCAGCTGGGCAGCCAGATCGCCGGTGCGCTCGGTCAGGCGCATCGCGTGGATGCCCTTGCCGTTGCGGCGGGTCTCGCGGTATTCGGCTGGCGCGGTGCGCTTGCCATAGCCCAGCTCGGTGACCGCCAGCACATCGCAGTCCTCTTCCAGCACGGCCATGTCGATCACGGAATCGCCCTCTGCCAGGCGGATCGCGCGGACGCCGTGGCTGTTGCGGCCCATGGCGCGGACATGCTTCTCATGGAAGCGGATCGCCATGCCCTTGCGCGTGCCCATGAACAGCTCGTCATCGCCGTCGGACAGCCGCACGCCGATCAGCTCGTCGCCCTCGTTCAGCGCGATGGCGATCAGCCCGCTCTTGCGCAGGTTGCGGAAGTCCTCCAGCGGCGTTTTCTTGACCATGGCCTGGCGGGTGCCCATCAGCAGATAGTATTCCTTGTCCTTTTCGCGCGGCATCGGCAGCATGGTGGAGACCTTCTCCTCCCCGCCGATCTGCAGCAGGTTGACAATCGCCGTGCCGCGGGCTGTGCGGCCCGCCTCGGGAATCTGGAAGCACTTCAGGCTGAACACGCGGCCCAGGTTGGTGAAGAACATGATCTCCTGATGCGTGTTCACGACGCACATCTGCACCGCGTAATCGTCTTCCTTGGTGGTGATGCCGGAGACGCCGCGGCCGCCGCGCCGCTGCGCCTTGTAGGTGGAGGCGGCGGTGCGCTTCACGTAGCCGTGCTTCGTCAGGGTGACGACCATGTCCTGCTCGGCAATCAGATCCTCCACGTCGATCTCCCCGTCGATGACGGACAGCTCGGTGCGGCGGGGATCGCCATACTTGTCGCGAATCTCGATGATCTCCTGCTTGATGACGCCCATCAGCTTGCTCTCGTCTGCCAGCAGCGACTGATAGTAGGCGATGGCCTTTTCCAGCTCGTCATATTCCGCCTGCAGACGCTCGCGTTCCAGGCCGGTCAGACGGGCCAGACGCATATCGAGAATCGCCTGGGCCTGCTTGTCGCTGAATTCAAAGCGCTCCATCAGGGAGGCCTTCGCGGTGGCGGTGTCCGGGCTGGACTTGATCAGCTCGACAATCTCGTCGATGTGATCCAGCGCCTTCAGCAGGCCTTCCAAAATGTGCGCGCGGGCCAGCGCCTTGTCCAGGTCGAAGCGCGTGCGGCGCGTGACGACATCCTTCTGGTGCATCAGGTAGTAATACACCATGTCGCGCAGGTTCAGCACCCGCGGCTTGCCGTCGACCAGGGCCAGCATATTCGCGCCGAAGTTCTCCTGCATCGAGGTGTGCTGATACAGATAGTTCAGCACGACCTGCGGGAAGGCGTCGCGCTTCAGCTCGATCACGATGCGCATGCCCTCGCGGTCATTGCTCTCGTCGCGGATGTCGCTGATGCCGTCCAGCAGCTTTTCGTGCACGAGATCCGCGATCTTCTTGACCAGCACGGCCTTGTTCACCTGATAGGGAATCTCCGTGACGATGATGCGGGAGCGGCCGCCGCTCATCTCCTCGATGTTCGTCTTGGCGCGCACGGTGATGCGCCCGTGACCGGTGAAGTAGGTCTCACGGATGCCGGCCCGGCCCAGAATCATGCCGCCGGTCGGGAAATCCGGGCCCTTGATGTGCTGCATCAGGTCTTCCACGGTGCAGTCCGGATTGTCGATCATGCAGACGACGCCGTCGATGACCTCCCGCAGGTTGTGCGGCGGGATGTTGGTGGCCATGCCCACCGCGATGCCGCTGGAGCCGTTCACCAGCAGGTTCGGGAAACGGCAGGGCAGCACAGAGGGCTGCATCAGGGTCTCGTCGAAGTTCGGGTAGAAGTCGACCGTGTCCTTGTCGATGCCATCCAGCATGTGCATGGTCAGCTTCTGCATGCGCGCTTCCGTGTAACGCATGGCAGCCGCGCCGTCGCCGTCCACAGAGCCATAGTTGCCCTGGCCGTCCACCAGGGTGTAGCGGATATTGAAGGGCTGGGCCAGGCGCACCATCGCGTCGTACACGGACGAATCGCCGTGCGGATGGAATTTGCCCAGCACGTCGCCGACCAGACGCGCGCTCTTGCGGTAGGGCTTGTCCGGCGTCATGCCCAGCTCGTTCATGTCGTACAGGATGCGGCGGTGCACAGGCTTCAGGCCGTCCCGCACATCGGGCAGGGCGCGGTCGATGATGACAGCCATGGCGTAGGAGATGAAGGACTTCTTCATCTCCTGCTCCAGATTGACCGGTATCAGTTTGTCTTGAATATCACTCACGGGCTTGTTCTCCTGTTCTCTGCCGTCACACATCCAGATCCTTGATGAGGGTGCTGTTCTCCTGAATGAACGCCTTGCGCGGCTCCACCTCGTCGCCCATCAGCATCGTGAACAGGCGGTCGGCCTCCATGGCGTCGTCCGGCGTAATCTGCATCATCATGC
>CAMNHF010000113.1 GCA_946538975.1 uncultured Clostridia bacterium
CCCAGCCCCCCATCCTCTCCGGAAAGAGCATTCCGGGGCGGATTTTTTTCATTGGGTATGCGAACACCCGCCGGCATCCGCACCAACCCACCCCTGCGACACCCCGGCCTCCATTGGGAAGCAAGCCTTGCGACCTGCGCTTTCCTCACCCCTGATCCCGTGTCCAAAAGCGCTCGCAGGGGGTCTGGGTGGGCCCACGCGCAAGGGCCCCCACAGGACCTTTTGCCTACTTTTCGGTCACGAAAAGTAGGACTACAACGAATCACGCAACATCAATGCCAATCCGCAGCCCCGGGCTTCTCCCGCCTCCATCCCCTTCGGAAAAGCCCTTGTGCGGGGCGGCAAAACAATTCCCCTGCAGCACTTCCAAAAACTTGCATTACCTGCATCCGCAGGAAATTTCCCTCAGGTAGTTTACAAACGGCCGGCTTTCTGCTAATATATTCGACGGACTGCGTGAACCGCGCGCTCGGGCTGCCGAAGCTCCAACGGCGCACTGGGCCTGCGGCGATTGCGTCGGCCGCACAGCGGCCACATCATCACGCCGAAAAGGCGAAAACGGAGGAAGATACCATGACCAAGCAGGAAATCATTCAGGCCTATGCCCGCACGGAAGGCGACACCGGCTCCCCCGAGGTGCAGATCGCGCTGCTCACCGACCGCATCAACCACCTCAACGAGCATCTGAAGAAGAACAAGAACGACCATCACTCCAACCGTGGTCTGCTGCTGATGGTTGGCCGCCGCCGCGGCATGCTGGAGTACCTGAAGAAGACCGACATCGAGCGCTATCGTAGCCTGATCGCCCGCCTGAACCTGCGCAAGTAATTCGGGCCGCCCATCATCGGCACAGGTGCCGAGCGGAGAACCAGTTTGGGAGAGACCGCTGGGACATACGCCCCGGCGGTTTTCTTGGAGAAGGCAGTCCGGCAAGGGGCCGGATTGCGGGAGAAGTGTGAAAAGGAGAACAACATGGACTATAAGTCTTACAGCATGGACCTGGCCGGACGCAAGCTGACGCTGGAGTTCGGCAAGTACTGCGAGCAGGCCAACGGCTCCGTCTGGGTGCACCTGGGCGACACCGTGGTGATGGTCAACGCGACCATGGCTTCCACCCCGCGCGAAGGCGTGGACTTCTTCCCCCTCGCGGTGGACGTGGAGGAGAAGCAGTACTCCGTGGGCAAGATTCCCGGCGGCTTCATCAAGCGCGAGGGCCGGCCCACCGACAAGGCCACGCTGACCTGCCGTCTGATCGACCGCCCGCTGCGCCCCCTGTTCAACAAGGGCATGCGCAACGATGTGCAGGTCGTCGTGACGATCCTTTCCGTGGAGCAGGACGTGCCGCCGGAGATCCCGGCCATGATCGGCTCCTCCATCGCCATCGCGGTGTCCGACATCCCGTGGGGCGGCCCCACCGGCAGCGTGCATGTCGGCCGCGTGGACGGCAAGTACGTTATCTGCCCCGATGAGGCCCAGCGCGCCCGCAGCGACATGAGCCTCTATGTCGCCGGCACCAAGGACGCCATCATGATGGTGGAAGCCGGCGCCAACGAACTGAGCGAGGACGTGATGCTGGACGGCATCATGTTCGCCCACGAGTACATCAAGAAGCTGGTCGAATTCCAGGAGATGATCGTGGCGGAGATCGGCAAGGAAAAGGTCACCGTGCCGCTGATCACCACCGGCGACGACGTGAAGGCCGCCGTGCGCGCCTTCGCCCTGGAAAAGTCCCAGTGGACCTTCTCCACCACCGAGCGCTATGAGCGCCAGGCCCGTGAGGCCCAGGTGAAGAAGGAAGTTCTGGAGGCCCTGGCGCCCCAGTTCCCCGGCCGCGAGACCGAGATTGCCGACGCCCTGTACTACCTGAACAAGGAAGTCATGCGCCGCAACATCCTGGACAAGGGCGTCCGCGCCGACGGCCGCAGCGTCACCGAGATCCGCCCCATCTGGTGCGAGGTGGGCGTGCTGCCCCGCGTGCACGGCTCCGCCGTGTTCACCCGCGGCCAGACCCAGGCCCTGACCGTGACCACCCTGGGCCCGATGAGCGACGGCCAGGTGCTGGACGGTCTGTCCACCGAGACCTTCAAGCGCTATATCCACCAGTACAACATGCCCCCGTACGCCACCGGCGAGGCGGGCCGCATGAAGAGCCCCGGCCGCCGCGAGATCGGCCATGGCGCGCTGGCGGAGCGGGCCCTGCTGCCCGTGATCCCCTCCGAGGAAGAATTCCCCTACGCCCTGCGCCTGGTCAGTGAGATCCTGTCCTCCAACGGCTCCTCCTCCATGGCGAGCGTCTGCGGCTCCACCCTGTCCCTGATGGACGCGGGCGTGCCGATTCACGCGCCGGTGGCCGGCGTCGCGATGGGCCTCATCAAGGACACCGAGAGCGACAAGGTGGCTGTGCTGACCGACATCCAGGGCCTGGAAGACTTCCTGGGCGACATGGACTTCAAGGTGGCCGGCACGATGAACGGCATCACCGCCATCCAGATGGACATCAAGATCGCCGGCATCAGCCGCGAGATTCTGCAGCAGGCGCTGGCCCAGGCGCTGCAGGGCCGCCTGTTCATCCTGGAGAAGATGCTCAGCTGCCTGCCCGCCCCGCGCGAGGAGCTGAACCAGTGGGCGCCCAAGATCATCCGCTTCACCATCAACCCCGAGAAGATCCGTGAGGTCATCGGGCCCGGCGGCAAGATGATCAACAAGATCATCGCCGAGACCGGCGTGAAGATCGACATCGAGGACGATGGCCGCGTGTTCATCTCCACGCCCGACACCGAGGCTGCCGCCAAGGCCCGCAAGATCATCGAGGGCATCGCCCGCGATATCCAGGTCGGCGACGTGTTCACCGGCCGCGTGGTGCGCATCATGAACTTCGGCGCCTTCGTGGAGCTGGCCCCCGGCAAGGACGGCATGATCCACATCTCCAAGCTGGCCAACCACCGCGTGGAGAAGGTCGAGGACGTCGTGCGCATCGGCGATGAGCTGGAAGTGCGCGTCAGCGAGATCGGCCCCAAGGGCATCGACCTGGTCCGCAACGACATCGTCTACGACGCCGCCCCCCGCCGCACGGAAGGCACCGGCAGCCGCCGTCCCCCGCGCCGCGAGAGCCGCGACTGATTGAGAGAATCAAAAGGAGAAGCTCCTCAGTGATGGGGAGCTTCTCTTTTTTGCAGGGACGGAGGAGGCTGCATCCTCTATGGCCCGGTTCAGTCAATCCGGCTGATTACTCTTCCCAAGCCTGGTAGAATTCGTTCATGCAGGATGAGATCTCGCGGTCCGACAGCCTGTTCTCATTGGTCCTCGCGTTGGTGCAGCTGCCGAAATTCAGCTCGATGATGACCGCGTACATATTGTTCCGGTCTCTGACACTGGCCGGATTGTTAACAACCTCATCGAAATGCAGCGTTGTCGTTCGGCCCGTCCTCCGGTTGTAAATGGCAAAGCAGCTCTGGGCAACCTCCGCGCCAAAGCCGTTGGCTGCAGTGAATGTCATCAACACATAGCAGTAGTCCGGTTCATCCACCGCATAGCAGAACTGGCACTCCTGCAGGCACGCGCTGTAGGGATTCTTCAGCCGCGAACAGCAGCAGGCAAAGCTGTCGGCCACAATGGTGTAGATGTCCTCACCAACGGTTTTGTTGCCCCGGACCGGTTCAAGGCTGAAGATCCGGCCCGTGGAAACAGCGTTCAGGAACTGCTCTTCGGTATAATAGGGGCCTTCCGCCTGCGCAGGCAGCCACAGACCCGCCACCAGCAAAGCCATCAGGAAAACTGAGAAAACACGTTTCATCATTCATTGCCTCCTGTTATTCATGGATTGTTTTATACCTGTGGCAGCCATTGTCAATGACTATTTCGCCGCTATTCCGGTGTGCTGCAGCGATTGCAGCCTTTCACGCAACGACATATCGCAGCCCCTTCTCCCGGCAGTACTCCTCCGCATAGCTGCCCCGGGCGACGGTGAGGGTGAGGCGGGGATTGGGGACGTTCCGGCCGTCCGCGAAGACGGAAAAGGCGTCCTCCCCAATCTCGGTCACGCCGGCGGGAATGGCGAGGCGGCTCAGGCTGCGGCAGTTGAAGAAGGCCGCGTCCCCGATCCCGGTGAGGCCCTCCGGCAGGGCAATGTCACCCAGCTTCAGGCAGAAGGAGAACGCGCCCTCGCCGATCGCGGTGACGCCCTCCGGGATGCGCAGGCCGGACAGCTCCTGGCAGCCGAAAAAGGTGTTCTCGCCGATGGCGGTGAGGCCGGCGGGCAGGACGGCCCCGGTCAGGGCCTTGCAGTTGGCGAAGGCGAAGCCCCCGAGGGAGGTCACGCTGTCCGGGACGGTGACGCACCGGAGGGCCTCGCAGTTCATGAAGGCGCTCTCCCCGATGGCGGTGACGCTCTCCGGGATGTCGATGGCGGCGAGGCCGCTGCAGCGATCAAAGGCGTGTTCGGCCACACAGGTGATGCCCTGGGGGATGGCTAAACTGTCTGCGGGCCAGGCGGGGGGACAGGCGATGAGGGTCTTTGTCAGCCGGTTGTACAGCACGCCGTCCACGGTTTCAAAGACGGGATGGCCCGACATAATCAGGATACGCTTCAGCTTCCGGCAGGGCTGGAAGGGATTGACGGCGATCTGGACGAGGCTGTCGGGGAGCTCGACACCGATGATGCTCCCGCAGCGGGAAAAGGCCCGCTCGCTGATCGATGTGATGGTTTGGCCTTCCAGTTTTTTCGGAAGCACCAGATAATTGCCCGGGAACACCCATTTGACGAGCTCTAATGTACCGTCGGCAAGAATCCAGTATGGTTCCATCAGGCGTGGTATTCTCATGCTTTCCGCCTCCTTTGGCCCCCGCGGCGTTTTTCTTTGTCTCCATTATACATGATTCCCGCCGCATTGCAACGCCGCCGCGGCAGAAATATGCGGCCGGGCGTGTCCGGAGCGTTACTGCTCAGTGTCCGGGGGAAGGGAAACCTTTTCCGGGCGGAAAAGGCTTTCCCTTCCCCCAGGCCCCGATCCTTTCCCAAAGGCCTTTTCTTGGGGGAGGGAATTCTTTTGTGATGCGTGCGCAGCCGGACACGCGGCCCGCGTCAGTGCGCGAGCACCTCCAGCTCAATGCTGCCGGTGTCCGTGTTGACCTCGCACCGGCCGCCCGTGGTGGTCTTCGGCACGGACACGCGGCCGGTGTCGGAATGGGCCTGGAAGATCTTGTCGGTCAGCAGCGTGCCCTTCACGGAGCCGGTGTCGGTGGTGACCGTGAGCTCCGCGGCGTCGCAGCCGTCAAAGCGGATGCTGCCGGTGCTCCGCCGCAGGGTGATCGCGCCGGAGGCCGTCACGCCCTTCAGGGTCATGCCGCCGGTGCTGCCGGTGGACTGCAGGCTGCCGCAGGTGACGTTCTCCAGCGTGGTGGAGCCGGTGCTGACCCTGATCTCCACGCTGCCCGGGCACTGCACGTTGGCGCCGCGGATGCCGCCGGTGCTGGTGGTCAGGCTGATGCCTGCCGCCGCCAGGTCCGAGAGGCGGATCTGGCCGGTGCTGGTCCGGACGGTCAGCTGGCCCGCCACGGAGGCCGCGCACTCCACATCGCCGGTGCTGAGATGGATGTCCGCGCTGTCAAAGGAGAAGTCCGCGGGCAGCTTCACATCGCCGGTGTCCATCCGGATGCTGAGCGCCTGATAAGCCTTTTTGGGCAGGTACACCGTGACCGAGGGGCCCTCCTTCAGGAAGCCGAAATCGAAGAAGTGCCAATTCAGGCCGTTCGCCTTTTCGATGGTCAGGGTGCCGTCCGCCACGGTCACGCGGTGGGGCTCGTCCTCCCGCTCATGGCAGACCACCCGGCACACGCCGTCCTCCGCCGGGACGAAGGTCAGGTCCTCCGTATCCCCGTTGACGGTGATGCTCCGGAACGCCCCTTCCGCCGCATAGGTGTTCGTCACATAAGAAGCCAGGCTGAGCTTCGAGAAATCAAAGCCCACGGCCGCCAGCGCCGTGCCGGCGATCACAATGCCGGCCACAATCAGAATTCCCGCGATCAGCATGCTGCGTTTCCTGCCGCGCATATGGTCACGCCTCCTTTTTCATCAGCGAAGCCTTGATGCCCAGCAGCGTTTTCCCCGCCGCCGCGATCACGGCCTTCGTCAGCCAGACACAGAGATGGAACAGCAGGATGGCCAGCCCCGCGCAGATCAGCCCCGCGCCGACGGCTGTCCCCGCGCCCGCGAGGCTGCCCGCCCGCAGATAGGGCACCGCGCTGACGACACAGCCGGCGGCCGCCGCGCCCAGGCTCAGATCCACCGCCCAGAGGCTGACCACCAGCGCCCAGAGCACCACATAGACGGACAGCACGATGGCCAGCCCGGCGATCAGCAGCGGCAGCCACAGCGGCGCGCCCAGGATCAGCAGGGCGATCTCCCAGCCCTTGCGCGGCCGGTTTCTGCGCACCTTCTCGCCGACGATCTTTCCCAGCGGAACCTCCGCCGTGATCTGCTGCGCGATGTCCTCCACGGTGCCGATGGCGGCGACGGCCTCCTCCTCGCTCTGCCCGTCGGCCACCCGGTCCTCGATCATCTCCCGGTAGAAGGACAGCCGTTCCGCCAGCTCCTCCTCCGGCAGGCCGGACAGCCTCCCGCCGAGCTCCGCCAGGAATGCTTCCTTATTCATGTCTGGCATCCTCCCTTGTGATAAAGCGGTAGATGGAAAGCATTTCTTTCCAGTCCTCGAGGAACTCGTCGATCCGGGCGATTCCCCGCTCCGTGATGTGATAGTACTTCCGCAGCCGGCCCTCAAACTCCATGCTCCGGACGGTGAGCATCTTTGCTCCCTCCAGGCGCTTGAGGATCGTGTACAGGGTGGATTCGGACAGCTCCAGATAGGGCTTCATGTCCTTGATGATCTGGTATCCGTAGGAATCCTTGTCCCTGATGGCGGCCAGCACGCTCACGTCCAGCAGCCCTCGCTTCAGCTGAATGTCCATGGCACACCTCCCGTCGCGGAATACATCATATCGCGAAGTATTGAACTTGTCAAGCGCTTTTCACGCGAAAAAATCTGAGAATCGGCTGAGAAAATTTTCCTGCAGAGCCCCTTGACAGCGGCAGATGTATTTGATACAATTCAATTGTGAAAAATATAAATGCACCGACCACGCGAGAAAGGAGCTTCCCCATGAGCATTTATGATTACAGCCTCACTGCCGCCGACGGCAGCGAAATCTCCATGCAGCAGTATGCCGGCAAGGTGCTGCTGATCGTCAACACGGCCACCGGCTGCGGCTTCACGCCCCAGTACAAGGACATCGAGGCCCTGTACGAGCGCTTCCACGAGGCCGGGCTGGAGGTCATCGACGTGCCCTGCAACCAGTTCGCGAACCAGACGCCCGGCACCGACGAGGAGATTCATCAGTTCTGCACCCTGCACTACGCCACCCAGTTCCCCCAGATGCGCAAGAGCGACGTCAACGGCGAGAACGCCCTGCCCCTGTTCACCTACCTGAAGGGGCAGCAGGGCTTCACTACCTTCGGCAAGGGCGCGGCCGCCCTGGCCATGAAGGCGATGTGCATGCGCATCCCCAAGGACAACCCGGACATTCGCTGGAACTTCACCAAGTTCGTGGTGGACCGCGAGGGCAAGGTGGTCGCCCGCTTTGAGCCGACCATCGACATGAAGGAAGTCGCGGCCTGCATCGAGAAGCTGATCTGACACCCGACGGGGGGAGCCGCGGCGCTTCCCCCTTTTTTGGCCAATACAGCCATCCAGTGAAAAAGCCGCTCAGCCAGAAGGCAGGCAAAGCCTGGCTGAGCGGCAGCGTGACAGGAGCGCGATCCTCATGACAAACCCGGAAACCCTTCCCGCCGATGCGGAGCTGCTGCTGGACAGTCAGCTCTGCTTCCCGCTGTACACCGCCGCGCGGCAGGTGGTGGCCCTCTACACCCCGGTGCTCAAGCCCCTCGGCCTGACCTACACCCAGTACGTGGTGATGCTGGTGCTGTGGGAGCAGCACGAGCTTTCCGTCGGGGAGATCGGCCGCCGCCTTCATCTGGACAGCGGCACCCTGACCCCCCTGCTCAAGCGCATGGAGGCCGGCGGGCTGGTGGCGCGCAGCCGCAGCGGCAGCGACGAGCGGATGGTGCTCATCCGTCTGACCGAGCGCGGCGAGGCGCTGAAGGCCCAGGCTGCGGGCATCCCCCGGAAGATCGGCGCCTGCATTCCCCTCCAGCCGGAGGAGGCCGTCACGCTGTACATGCTGCTGCGCAAGGTCATCGGCGCCGGCAGCGAGAGGGGGCAGCAGCCATAACCCCCGCGGAGCGCGGGAAGCGCATCATCCGCACCAATAAAAAGCCTCTCGGCGCCGCGCTGATCCTGCACGGCCGGGAGGCCTTCATTCATTTCTCCTTTCCGCTGTCCCCGCCGGCGGAAGGATTCACATGGATCATGATGTGCTTGACCTGCGGGAAGGCCGCTTCGATCTCGTCATGCACACCCTCGGCGATCGCGTGCGCCTCGGTCAGCGTCATCCCGCCGTTCACGGCGATCTCCATGTCCACGTAAATCTTGTTCCCGAACTGCCGGGACCGCAGGGCATCCACCCCGTCCACGCCGGCATGGCCCAGCGCCAGACTGCGGATAGCGCTTTCGGTGGCCTCGTCGCAGCGCTCGTCCACCATCTTCCTGACCGCCTCGCGGAAGATGTCCAGGGCGGCTTTCCCGATCATCAGACAGATGAGCAGGCTGGCGATGGGATCCAGGATCGGCCAGCCCAGCTGCGCCCCGCCGATGCCGATCAGCGCGCCGACGGAAGAGAGCGCGTCGGAACGGTGATGCCAGGCGTCGGCCCGCAGCGCGTCGGAACGGATCTGATTCGCGGCGGCGATCGTGTAACGGTACAGGCCCTCCTTCACCAGGATGGAGACGATGGCGGCGATCAGCGCCAGGACGCCCGGAACAGGCAGGTCCTCCGGGGTGCGCAGCCGTTTGACGCCTTCCAGGCCGATGAGCAGGCCGGTGAACAGCAGCACCACCGCCAGCACGATCGCCGCAACGCTCTCCATGCGCTCGTGGCCATAGGGATGCTCGCGGTCGGAGTCCTTGCCGGCGGCCTTTACGCCGATGATGACGATCACCGTGCTGAACACGTCGGAAGCGGAATGCACCGCGTCGGACACCATTGCGCCGGAGCGGGCCAGCAGGCCTGCCAGCAGCTTCAGCACGGAAAGCACAAAGTTGACGACAATCGAAACGCGGGAAACCCGCATGGCAATCCTGTCTTCCATGGAAAAATCACCTTCTTGTCGCGGCTGAAAGAAAAGCGGGGCAGGAGAGTAACACCTGTCCCGCGAATGCTCCGCATTCCTGCCGCCTGCGCGGCCCGGCTCCCTGGGGCCTGTTCATTGTCGCATGCATCATAGCACATTTCCGCGGCGATGGCAAGCATGGCCGGCCGCTGCTGCGCGGAAATTGCTGCAGCTCGTTACTATTCAGCCTTCCAGACCGGCAGAGAAAGAAAAAGTTGAGTTGGGG
>CAMNHF010000114.1 GCA_946538975.1 uncultured Clostridia bacterium
GCGCTGCGAAGGCTTCGCGGGCCGCGTCGGTCTCACCGGCCTGCAGCAGAGCCTCCGCGGCGTCGTAGCGGGCCTTCTGCGCCTGCTGGGCGGCGTCGGAGTAAGCGCCCAGGCTTTCAAAGATCTCTGCGGCGCCGTTCAGATCGCCTTCGTCGCGCATGGCCTGCGCATCAGCATAGCGCTTCGCGTCCACGCGCGTGGCCGCATCCTCATAGTCGCCCAGCGCTGCGAAGGCCTCGCGGGCCGCGTCGGTCTCACCGGCCTGCAGCAGGGCGTCCGCGGCGGCATAGCGGGCCTGCTTTGCGCGGTCCTGCGCGTCGCGGTAATCGCCCAGCAGCTCATAGAGATCGGCCGCGTCCGTCCATTCTCCGGCTGCCAGCAGGCTTTCCGCTTCATCATAGCGGAGCGAGGCGGCCCGCGCGGCGGCATCTTCATAGTCGCCCAGGGCCGCGAAGGACGCAGCCGCGCCCAGCGTGTCGCCGTCCTTCAGCATGGCTTCCGCGGCGCTGTAGCGCAGCCGCTGCGCCTGCTGGGCGGCATCGGAATAATCGCCCAGCCCGGTGAGCAGGTCGATGGCCTCCTCGCTGCTGCCGGCGCTGATGAGGGACTGTGCCTTCGCGTAGTCGCAGGCCTTCAGCTGCTGCGCGGCGTCGGAATAGCTGCCCAGCTCCGCGTAGATCGCTTTCGCGCTGTCCCACTCGCCGGCGGCATAGAGCGCCCCGGCCTGCGCGTAGCGGGTCTCCTGGATCTTCGCGCCTGCGTCGCCGTAGCTGCCCAATTCCGTGAAGAGCTGCACGGCGTTGTCCCAGTCGCCGGAGGCCGCGGCCTGCTCCGCCCGCTGATACCTGGCGGCCAGCGCCTGCTGCGCGCTGTCCTCGTAGTCGCCCAGCGCCAGGAAGGCCGCCTCGGCTTCGGCGGCACTGCCTTTCTCCAGCAGCTGCAGCGCCTGGCCATAGCGCGCCTTGATCAGCAGGGACGGGCTGTCCGCGTAATCGCCCAGGGATTCCAGCACGGGAATGGCTTCGTCATAGGCTTCCCAGTTCAGCTGGGCCGCGGCGGTGCGGTAGAGGATCTCGGTGCGCAGCTCCTGCGCGCTTTCGTCCTCCTCGGGGAGCTGTTCCAGCAGGGAGGCGGCGCGGATGTATTCCATGTCGTTCATCGCGCGCCGGGCCTCGGCGAGCACGCAGGCCCGCCAGCGGTCCTTGGCGTCGGCGTAGTCCGGAATCTGCGCGAACAGCTCCGCCGCCTTCACGTATTCCTCCGCGGCCATGGCGGCGAGGGCCGGATCGTAGATGGCGCGGGCGGCCTGCTCGGCGGCGTCGGAATAGTCGCCGGCCAGCACGTACTCCGCGCCCGCCGCGGCGGTGTCGCCGGCCTCGCCGAGCGCCTGCGCCTTGGCGTAGTGGGCGGCCTGCGCGAGGGTGTCGGCGTCGAGGTAGCCGCTCACCAGACCCAGCCACTGGACGGCGGTGTCATATTCGCCCGCGTCCAGCGCGTTCTTGCCGAGGCGGTAGGCGCACTGCTGCGCCTTCTCCGCGCTGTCGCCGTAATCGCCCAGCGCCAGGAAGGCGTCGCGAGCCTCGTTCAGGCTGCCGCCCTCCATCTGCATGACCGCGTATTCGTACTGGCAGCGGGTGACCATGGCGGCGCTGTCCTCGTAATCGCCCAGCACGCCGAAAAGCTGCCCCGCCTGGGAGGGCTGCCCATTGTTCAGCAGCAGCTTTGCCCGCTCATATTCGCAGCGGATGCCGAGATCCGCGCTGTCCTCGTAATCGCCCAGCACCGCGAAGGCGTCCCGGGCCCGGATCAGATCCTCCTCGTCCTTCGCGCCGCTCATCAGCTCCTTCGCGGCCTCGTAGCGGCAGCGCAGCACCATGTCCTCCGCGTCGCGGTAGCTGCCCATCGCGGAAAAGGCGGTCTCCGCCTCGGCCCACTTGCCCTCCGAGAAGGCGGACTGCGCCTCCTGCCAGCGCAGGTAGGGCAGGCCGTATTTCACGCCGAAGAAGCCGCCGAGGGCCAGCACCGCCGCGGCCGCCGCCACCGGGATGAGCCAGCGGCGCTTGCTCTTGCGGCGGACTCTCTCGAGATCGCCGGCGTTCCCCGCGCTGCGCAGAGCCTGCATGGTCTGGCTGTCCAGTGCGCTCTGCTGCCCGGCAAGACGAGTCTCCACGGCGGTCTTGCTGAAATTGGCGAACACGGCCTTGCGCTGCCGCCCGCACCGCACGCAGACGTCCTCCCCATCGCGGTTCGGCCGTCCGCAGACGCACAGCCACAGCTCGCCCTGCACCTCCGGATAGCCCGCCACCAGCTGTTCCCCCGCCACCGCGCGCAGGGCGGTCAGCTCGCGGCCCTCGGGCAGGGCGTTGGAGCGCACCTCGGTCAGGCTCTCCCGGCCGCGGCGCCAGACGGTGCCGTCCTCATACCAGACCTTGTTCACGGTCGGGTTGAAGTCGGCCGCGCCCAGCATGTCCTCCGGGATGGCCACCGGGATGTGGAAGGTCTTGCCCTTGACACCGTGCAGATCGCGGGCGCGGTCGATCAGGCGGGAGGCCTCCGCGCCATTCTCGTCCAGCAGCAGCATGATAATCTCCACGGAGGCGACCATCTTGTCCGTCAGGTTATACAGGCTCAGCTCGCAGGCCGGATATTCCGCGGTGGGGCGGGTACACTTCCAGATTTCCACCGGGCAGTTCAGATCAATCTTCATCTCGATACCTCCATGGCTCATTGCGCCTGATAGAGCAGAATCTCATCCACCGCGCCGCCGGCAAAGCTGATGACGAGCACGATGCTGCCGCCGTCCTCCGCTGCCATCGCGTAGCGCAGCACCGCGGCGCCCTTTCCGCTGTATTCCGCGACACCGAAGGGAACCTCGCCCGTGATGCCGTAGAGTACCTCGGTGGTGCCGTTGTATTCTCCCTCGCCGAAGCGGAAGCGGGTGATGACGCTGTTCATCTCATCGCCGATGCGGACGGCCCGCGGCCCCTCCAGCCCGGCCCCCGTGATCTGCAGCATGGTCAGCACCGGGTTGCGCTTGCGGCTGTCGCACACATAGGTCAGCTCGCACTTTGCGAAGGTCATCACGCGCAGGTAGTTGTCCCCGTCCTCCATGTAGTTCTCGGTATAGCTGCCCAGCACGCCGGCGGCCTGCTCGGGGGAGGTGTCCGGGAAATGCAGCCCGGAGAAGGACAGATCGCCCGCGCCGAAGGCCGTCAGCTCCAGCCCGTTCAGGCTGACGGGGGCCGGCCGCCAGCTCTCGTCGGCCAGGATGAGAGCGGCCTGCTGCGCGGAGGCCTGCGCCTGGTGCCCCTCGATGGAGGCGTCAAGCCCCCAGGCGCGGATGGCGGTCACGACGCCGTCGGTCAGCGTGTAGGCCACGCCGGCATCCGAATACAGCCCGTCGCCAAGCGGCGCAAGCGCGCAGTAGAAGATTTCGTCGATGCGCTGGCCGTCGCGGTTCAGCTGTCCCCACCAGACGCCGTCCGCCTCCCGGTCCACCAGGTACAGGATCGCCTGCCCGTGGCTGCCGATCAGCGCGGCGTTGTCATTGCGGAAGCAGGCCATGACCTCCTCCGCGGTCATGCCGCAGCGGGTCATGTGCGGCCCGTACTGCGCCGGATCCACGATCACCAGCCCGCGCAGGCCGCTCTTCGCCTCCGTGCTGTCCAGGTACAGCGTGGCGAAATCGTACACAAAGGCCACGCCCTCCTCGCTGGCGGCATCCCGGTCCGCGGGATTGTTCAGCGGCGCCGCGCCTTGCGCGATATCCTGATAGCTCTCCGCCCAGCCGAGCAGCTCATCCAGCGTCAGGATGCCCTCGCCCTGTGCACCGGCGCAAAGGCAAAGTCCCAGCAGAATCAGCAGCAGCATAACCAGCTTCCGCATGATGATCCCCCATTTCATGACAATCGCAAGTTGTTTGCATCACATTGTACAGCAAAAGCCGCTGTTCGTAAAGAGTCTGCGGCCCCGGGGCGCGCCATGGTCCTGTAAAACTTTGCGCCCCCGCTCAGAAGAACCGCCAGGTCCGGATGAAATCCCGCTCCTGCGCGCCGGCCTGGAAATAGCGCAGCAGAATCTCCGCGCAGGCATGGCTGTCGCTGGCGGCCTGATGGTGCCGGAGGTCGATGCCATAGTGATCGCACAGCACGTTCAGCTTGTGGGAGATGCCGGGGAGAAGGCGGCGGCCCATCTGCACGGTGCAGCAATATTTCGCCGTGCGCCGCCACGGGATGCCGTAATCCTGCAGGCAGTGCCGCAGCACGCTCAGGTCAAAGACGGCGTTGTGCGCTGCCAGAATGCCCGAGGACATCAGCGGCTCGATCTGCGCCCACAGCTGCGGAAAAGCGGGGGCATCGGCGACGGTCCCCGCGTCGATGCCCGTCAGCTGCGTGTTGAAGACGTCAAAGCGCGCCTCCGGATTCACATAGGAGAAGAACTCTTCCGTGATGCGCCCGTCCTCGACCACCGAGATGCCGATGGCGCTCATGCGGTTGTTCTCAAGGTTGGGTGTTTCCACATCAAAGACAATATAGCGGTACATGTGCACTCCTCCGCTCCCCGGGACCCGTTTGCGATCCCGTGGAATATAATAAGGAAGGAACCTCCCTATGCTGCATTGTATCATAAAAACCGCTCAAGCGAAACAGGCAGTTTCCGCTGACGGAGCAACTGCGCAGTTCATCTGTTCAATTCACCTGCGAATTCACCTGCGGCGCATTGCGAAAACGGGTGGCGCATGCTATAATGGGCAGGACAACGCGCGCGAGGCGCAGAGGGAGGAAAGGCTATGGCGACATCGCTGTGGGTGAGAACCATCCGCCATCACCGCATGGACCGGCAGCTGACACTGCCCTGCACAAGGGAGACGGTGGAGGAGGCGCTGACGGAGGCCTGCCATCAGCTGGACATCTCGCGGCCCGTCTGGCTGGACAAGAACACACGCGAGTGGGAGGAATTCGGCCAGACCCGCTTCCTGCCGGATGCCTTCCTGGAGGAGGTCGGCTTTGACCGGCTGGAGATCGAATACATCGACTCGGAGGCCGGCCGGAAGCGCTCCCGCGACCCGCGCAACGCCTTCTGACAGAAGCTATAAGCAAAAGGAGGACTCACCATGCGGCCCGGAGACAAGGAGAAAGTGTTTGCCCTGCTGGATGCCTGGCAGGATCAGTACAGCAGCATGCTGGCCCGCTGGGTGCGCGTGCCCTCGGTGAAGACGGAGGGCTGCGACGGCGCGCCCTTCGGCCCGGAGGTGAAGCGCATGCTGGATATGGCCATGGTGGACGCGGAGACCATGGGCTTCATCACCCACGCCTATGACGGCTATGCCTGCGACATCACCCTGGGCGACGAGGACGCGGAGACCATCGCGGTGCTGGGGCATCTCGACGTGGTGCCTGCCGGCGACGGCTGGGAGGTGCCGCCTTTCGCGGCGGTTCGCGAGGGCGATCGGCTGATCGGCCGCGGCACCAGCGACGACAAGGGCCCCGCCCTGGCCAGCCTGTTCGCGATGCGCGCGATCAAGGAGGCCGGCATCCCGCTGCGGCGCTCCGTGCGGTTGATTCTGGGCTGCGACGAGGAGAGCGGCTGGGAGGATATGGACTACTACTGCGATCACGCGGTCATGCCGGATGTGGGCTTCTCCCCGGATGCGTCCTTCCCGCTGATCAACACGGAGAAGGGCATGGTGCACACCATGGCCCGCGCCAAGGCCAGCCCCGAGGGCCTGCAGGTGCTCCGGCTGCACACCGGCGAGCGGCTGAACGTGATCCCCGGCGAATCCACCGCCCTGGTGGCCGGCGGGCAGGAGATCGTGGAGCAGACGGCCGCTTTCGCAAAGGAGACCGGCCTTGATTACACCTGCCGCGTGACAGAGGAAGGCGTGGAGATCACAGCCCACGGCATCCCGGGCCATTCCGCCTATCCGGAGGGCCGCCGCAACGCCAACGGCATGCTGCTGATTCTGCTGCGGGCCCTGGGCGTGCAGGGCGCGTTCCGCACGCTGGCCGACGCCTACCCGATGGAGTACGACGGCACCCATCTGGGCATTGCCTGCGCGGATGAGGTCTCCGGCCCGCTGACCTGCAACATGGGCATCCTGCACCTGGACGACGGCGTGATCACCGCCTCGCTGGACTGCCGCTGCCCGGTCACGGCTGATCTGAACGCGCTGTGCGAGGCCATCCGGGCGCGTCTGCCGGGCTTCACCTTCGACGGCTTCAGCCTGACCCAGCCGCACCATGTCCCGGCGGACAGCGAGCTGGTCACCTGCCTGCTGGCGGCCTATCGGGAGGAGACCGGCGAGGAGGCCCTGCCCGAGTCCACCGGCGGCGGCACCTACGCCAAGGTGCTCAAGCAGGGCGTGGCCTATGGCGCGTCCTTCCCGGGCGACCCCGATCTGGCGCATCAGGCAGGGGAGTACGTGGAGCTGAAGAAGATGCTGCTGGCCGCGAAGATCTACGCCAACGCCCTGCTGCGGCTCTGCGCGGAGTGACCCGAATATCCGAAAGCGAAAACACAGGCGAGCTGATCTGCCTGTGTTTTTGCGTGAATCAGGTGTCGATGCGGACGAGCTCGGCGAGCTCCCGATTGCGGTAGCGCACATCCTCCCGCACGGTGAAGCCCTGCCGCTCCCAGAAGGCGTTGCCGGCCTCGTTGCGGCAGAAGACCAGCAGCGCCGCTTTGTTGATGCCCTCCGCCTGCAGCGCCTCCAGGCAGCGGTTCACCAGCGCTGTGCCCAGGCCCCGGCGGCGGCAGTCCTCGCGCACGCTCATGTGATAGATATAGCCGCGCCGCCCGTCATGGCCCGCGAGGATGATGCCCTGCAGCACACCGTCCTCCACCGCGCAGAAGGAGGTATTGGGATTGCGCCGCAGAAAGCGCTCGACGCCCTCCCGGGAGTCATCCAGATTGTTGAAGCCCATGTTCCTGCAGGACATCCAGAGCGCCCAGATGTCGTCATAGTCGTCGATCGTCACGGTGCGGATCATGCCGCCGCCTCCTTTTTTGCATGGATTCACAATTCATTTCTTGCGGAAAGGCCGGCCCTCCGGCGGAAGCTGCGCACTTTTGCCCGACGGTGGAGGAATTCGCCGCGGGGTGTCGAAATCCTTTTAAAGCCGGAATGCGGCATCAATCCCTGCGAGGTGCAATTGCATGAGTATCACCTATGTCTGCGGCCACCGGAATCCCGATACCGACGCCATCGTGTCCGCAATGTCCTACGCTGCGCTGCGCAACGCCATCGGCGACAATGAGTATGTGGCGGTGCGCCTGGGGCAGCCCAATGACGAAACGAGTTTTCTGCTGCGGCACTTCGGCTTCGAGGCGCCGAAGCTGATCTCCAGCGTGCGCACCCAGGTGCGGGACATCGAGTTCGACCATCCGCCGATGCTCAGCCCGGACGTTTCGATCAGCCGGGCCTGGGAGCTGATGCAGCAGCATCCGGAGGTCAGCGTGCTGCCGATCGTACGGGACGACGGCTCCTTCTATGGCATCGTCACCACCGGAGCCATCGCGGAGAACGATATGCGCACCATCCAGGAGCCGGAGCTGCGCGACGCCCCGGTGGAGCATGTGCTGTCCGTGCTGGAGGGTCATATCATCAACCGCGAGGAGGACTTCTTCGATACGCTGTCCGGCGAGGTGGTCATCGCCCTGCCGACCGCCGGCCCCTGCCTGCGCGGAGTGAAGGAGGGCGCCATCATCATCTGCGGCGAGCAGCCGGAGATGGTGGCGCGCGCCTTGGAGCTGAAGGCCAGCTGCGTGATCCTCTGCCAGAGTGATCTGGCCGCCGGCTACCGCGGCATTGCTTCCGGCACCTGCGTCATCTCCACGCCCTTCGACGTGTGGCGGACAGCGCGCATGCTCTATCAGGCCGTGCCGGTCAGCCGCATCGCCCGCTCGGAGGATCTGGTCAGCTTCCACCTGGACGACTATCTGGACGACGTGCGGGAGACGGTGCTGCAGAGCCGCCACCGCAGCTATCCCGTGCTGGATCAGGACGGCCGCGTGGTGGGCATGCTCAGCCGCTATCACCTGCTGCAGCCCAGGCGCAAGCGCGTGGTGCTGGTGGATCACAACGAGGTCGCGCAGTCCATACCGGGCCTGGAGCAGGCGGAGCTGGTGGGCATCATCGACCATCACCGCCTGGGCGACGTGCAGACCGGCTATCCGATCTTCATGCGCAATGAGCCGGTGGGCTCCTCCACGACGATTGTGGCCACGATGTTCCAGGAGAGCGGCCTGATGCCGGGGGAGAAGCTGGCCGGGCTGATGGCGGCCGCGATTGTCAGCGACACCGTGATGTTCAAGTCCCCGACCACCACGCCGCGGGACCGCCGCATTGCGGAGCGGCTGGCGCGCATCGCGGGCATCGATCTGGACGAGCTGGGCCGGGAGGTCTTCTCCGCCAACTCCGCCGAGAAGTCCGCCGACACCCTGCTGAAGACCGATTTCAAGGAGTTCCACATCGCGGGACATTACATCGGCATCAGCCAGATCACCACCATGGACACCAAGAGCCTCATCGCCCGGGAGAAGGAGTTCCTGGAGGAGATGGGCCGCATGAAGGAAGAAAAGAAATACGATCTCGTGCTGCTGATGATCACCGACGTGCTGCGCGAGGGCACGGAGCTGGTCTTCGTGGGTGACCGCGAGATCATCCGCCAGGCCTTCAACCTGCGCGAGGTCAAGAGCAGCCACATCTTCCAGAAGGGGCTGGTCTCCCGCAAAAAGCAGATGGTTCCCGCCCTGGCCCTGCTCTGGGGCTGACGGCCGCCAGTTCAAAGGCAGAAGAGCTCCTGCGTCAAAGCCGTTTCATTCGGCGCGGCGCAGGGGCTTTTTCGCCGGATGCAGCCGCTTCCCGGACGAAGGCTGAATGCCTGCCGCAAAGGGCCTTCGGGGATGCGGACGAATGCATACGGAATGCATATATGCAGACGGATTGCCGCTGCTGCGCGCATAGGCTTGCCGCACTTTGCAAATCTTGCGCTGGATTTTGCAGCCTGTGCGATTCATATCCGGAATTTGGAAACTCGGCAGGCGCAGCACTTGACATATGAGGGGATCGGTGCTATATTTTTTTTAACAAATGCGGTCATTGAACCGCAAAAAAACAGAAAAGGAGTGTACCCGTATGAAGAAGTTGCTCGCGATTCTCCTGTGCGTGATGATGGTCTGCGCCTGCGCCAGCGCCCTGGCCGAGGGCCAGAAGGTTGGCGTGTCCATGCCCACCAAGGACCTGCAGCGCTGGAATCAGGACGGCGAGAACATGCAGAAGATGTTCGAAGATGCCGGCTATGAAGTCGACCTGCAGTACGCCTCCAACGATGTGCAGCAGCAGCTGAACCAGGTCACCAACATGATCAACAACGGCTGCAACGTCATCGTCATCGCCGCGATCGAAGGCTCCTCCCTGGGCTCCGCCCTGGACCTGGCCAAGGAAAAGGGCATCCCGGTCATCGCCTATGACCGCCTGCTGATGGAATCCGACGCCGTTTCCTACT
>CAMNHF010000115.1 GCA_946538975.1 uncultured Clostridia bacterium
GCAGAAAAGCTGCGGGAAAGGGACAGCCAGGTGACGCTCGTGTTTGTCACGAAGCTGTTCCAGTACGCGGTCAACGGCTATGAATATGACGCGGCAGACTACATCATCAAGCCCATCCGCTATGCCTCCTTCTCGCTGAAGATGGAGCGGATCCTGAAGCGGTGCAAACGCCCGGAGGAAACCTTCATTCAGCTGAAATACAGCGGCGGGATCAAGCGTCTGCCTTTGATCACCCTCAGTTACGCGGAGCTGCAGGGCCACCGGATCATCTACCACACGGACGACGGGGATCTGGTCTATTACGGCAGCGGAAAGCAGGTGGAGGAAACCCTGCCGCAGGAAGAATTCTTCCGCTGCAACAGCGGGTATTTCGTCAATCTCCGGCGGGTAACCGGCCTCAACGGCTACACCGTTTCACTGGGAGAAACCGAGCTGCAGGTAAGCCATTCCAGGAAGAAGGCTTTTGTCGAAGCACTCCACACCTATCTGGCCCGGAACAGAAGCTGAGAGGAGGAACAGCAATGACAGAGATTCTCGGCTTCCTGAGATCCCGCATGTCTGAAATCGTGACCATCCTCGGCGCCCTCACCCTGTGTTTCAAGCAGCCGAAGCGAAAGAACGGCTGGGTCTGGTTTGCGCTGGCCGTGGCGGCTGATCTTGCCTTCAACGTGCTGTGGGCTGACTGGATGCGGAGCCATCCGGGCAGCATGGCGTATAACCTGGTGCGCTATTTCGGCCAGTTCTTCTTTGTGCTGGGCATTGTGTACCTGTGGCTGGACTGCAGGCTGCTGACGGCCGTTTTCGTCGCTACGACCGCCTACAGCATGCAGCAGCTGGCCGGGAGGCTCAGCGGTGCGCTCGGCATTCTGCTCGCGCCGGAGGGGCGCAGCAAGCTTGTTGATTTCCTGCTCCTGCTGCTCTGTGTCCTGGCGGTTTTCATCGTCACGCTGCTGCTCTTCCGCAGGCGGAACCGGGGTTACAGCCGGGTGATCCAGATCGCCAATCCCGCCCAGCTGATTATCACGACGCTGGCTCTGGCGGTGATGATCGTCATCGAGGAGATCGACCTGCCCATGATCCGCTCCGTCACAGACCGGACCATCAATTTTGCCAACTATCTGTCGTCGGCCATCTTCGCCCTGATGATCATCATCCTGGAATTCAACGTGCTGCAGCGGCATGACCTGGAGGAGGAACTGGCCGTCACCCGGCGGATCCTGGAGGAGGAGCGGAAGCAGTACGAGCGGGAAAAGGAAGTTGTGGAGGTCATCAACATCAAGTGCCACGACCTGAAGCATCAGCTGCAGGCTGTCGGGCAGTCCATCCCCGAGCATGAGAAGGAGCAGATCCAGGAGGCGGTCCGGCAGTATGACACCAGGGTGAAGACCGGCAACCGGGCCCTGGACGTGGTGCTGACCATGAAGCGCATGATCTGCGAGGGCAGCGACATCGAGTTCTCCTGCCTTGTCAACGGCGCGCTGCTGAACTTCATGGAGGAATCGGACATCTACTCCCTCTTCGGCAATCTGCTGGACAACGCCATCGAGGAGGCCCGGCACTTCGACAGCGAGCACCGGGTGATCAGCCTGTCCGTGGCGCAGGAGCAGCAGTTTGTGCTGATCCACGAGGAAAACTTCATCCAGGCCGTGCCGCAGATCGTGGACGGTCTCCCGCAGACCACCAAGGCAGACAAGGAGAACCACGGCTTCGGCGTCCGCAGCATGCGGCTGATCGCGGAGAAATACAACGGACACTTCATGATCCATGTGGACAAGAGCCTGTTCCGGCTGGACATCATGCTGCCGATTCCGCCGGCGGAAGGCTGACGGATCTCCCGGAATCCCGGAGGCTGCGCCTTGCTGCGGCGCAGCTTTTTTGCTGCGGAAAACGATTTTGCTGAAAACCGGCATGATTTTGTCAAATCTGTTGCCGCCCATTCCAAAACCTACATAATGAAATCAACGGCACAAGCCGACGACGGTAAGGAGGAAGCAACCATGAAGAGAAACACCATGTGCAGACTGGCAGCCCTCGTGCTGGCCATCGCTCTGCTCCTGAGCACTGCGGCCGTCTCCGCGGACACGGTGACAGGCAACCTGGAAGCGAAAGGCAGATTCTACACCGACTACACCACCATCGATGAGGCCCGCGTCGTGGGCGAGCAGCTGAACATCCAGGTGGCGAGCGAAGGCTTCGTCCTCCTGAAGAACCGGGACGGCGCGCTGCCCCTCTCCGCCGGTGAGCGCAATGTGACCCCCTTCGGTATGCGCAGCGCGCATCTGCAGCTGGTGGGCGGCGGCTCCGGCGCCGGCGACGGCTTCGGCCACGAATGGACGCTCAAGGAGAGCCTGGAGGACGCCGGGTTCAACGTCAACCCCAAGACCTTCGGTTATTACGCCTCCTTCAACATGGGCGCGGCCAAGAGCGGCGCCGCCTATGAGCTGGATCCCGCTTCCTACGAGCCCTTCGTGATCGGCAGCTACCGCAGCTACGGCGACGCGGTGATCTGGGTCATCTCCCGCACCGGCGCCGAGGGTGCCGACCTGCTGACCGCCAATGTGCCCGGCCACGCGGATCCTGCCGAGCACTACCTGGAGCTGGACGACAACGAGAAGCTGACCTACGCCTACCTGAAGGAAAAGCGCCAGCAGGGCGTCTTCGGAAAGCTGATCGTGATCGTCAACAGCGCCAACGCCATGGAACTGGGCGACATGCAGGATGACGACGACGTGGACGCCATCATCTGGGTCGGCCACCCCGGCAACGCGGGCATCGCGGCCCTTGGCAGGATCCTGACCGGCGAGGTCAACCCCTCCGGCCGTCTGGCGGACATCTATGCCCGCGACCTGACGAAAGATCCCACCTGGACCAACTTCGGCAGCAACGTGCACATGGGTCTGGACAACTACGTGTACTGCGACGGTGAGGACACCGGCTACCGCAGCACCGAGTACCGCGAGGGCATCTACATCGGCTACCGCTGGTATGAGACCGTGGCCGCCGACATGGGCGAGGCCGGTGAGAGCTGGTACGCCGAGAACGTGGTGTATCCCTTCGGCTTCGGCCTGAGCTACACCAGCTTCGAGTGGAAGCTGGCGGACACCGCTGAGGAAGCGGCCATCACCTCCGGGAACGACGTCATCACCGTGAACGTGGAAGTGACCAACACCGGCGCCGCCGCCGGCAAGGACGTCGTGCAGGTGTACGTGGAGCAGCCCTACACTGCGGGCGGCATCGAGAAGGCCGCGAAGGTGCTGGCCGGCTACGCCAAGACGAAGCTCCTGCAGCCCGGCGAGAGCGAGATCGTGACCGTCTCCTTCAGCGCCCAGTCCATCGCCTCCTACGACTACAGCGACGCCAACGGCAACGGCTTCAAGGGTTATGAGCTGGAAGCCGGCGACTACACCATCGACGTCAGCCGCAACTCCCATGAGGCAGTCGCCTCCGTGAAGCGCACTGTGGCCGATGGCATCCTCTGCAAGACCGACGAGGTCACCGGCCGCGAGATCGGCAACGTGTTCAGCGGCGGCGAGACCGTGAACGGCAAGAACGTGGAGCGCTTCAAGACCACCAACGCCGCGCTGGAAGCCAACCAGGCGACCCGCGAGGGCGGCCTGAAGCAGCCTGCCGCCTCCACCGAGGAGGACCGCACCATCTCCGAGGAGAAGCTGGAATTCTACAACGCCGAGGAAACCTTCCGCGCCTGGCAGGACCAGGAGACCGATCCCTGGTACGTGACCAGCGTCCCCGCGACCTGGACCCAGTCCACCGTGCCCACCGAGACCATCGAGGTGACCATCGAGGGCACCCCCGTCCGGACCACCAAGATGGTGCAGCACGCCGACGGCTCCCTGAATGAGACCCTGCTGCGCGACATGTCCGGCATCGCCTATCAGGAGCCTGTGCGCCACGCCGACGGCAGCGTGACCGAGGCCGACGACGAGGGCACCCAGGCCTGGACCGCCTTCATGAACCAGCTGACCTATGAGGAAATGGCCTCCATCTGCACCCAGGGCTACTATGTGACCATCGGCCTGCCCTCCATCGCCAAGAGCGAGGGCGTGGACAGCGACGGCCCCTCCCAGGTGAAGGCCGGCTTCTACAACCGGACCACCCCCGGCGGCACCCTCTGGGCCTGCGGCGTGGTGATCGCCTCCACCTTCAACGACGACCTGGCCTATGAGATCGGCCTCATGTGCGGCAACGAAGCCCTGTTCCTGAACCTGTCCGGCTGGTATGGCCCGGGCTTGGAGATCCACCGTTCCCCCTTCGGCGGCCGCAACTTCGAGTACTATTCCGAGGACGGCGTGCTGGCCGGCCGCGTCGCTTCCAGCCTGATCCGCGGCGCCGTGGAGAAGGGCACCCATGTGTACATGAAGCACATGACCCTGAACAATCAGGAAGCCAACCGGAACACCCAGGGCGGCATCTTCATGTGGTGCAACGAGCAGGCCATCCGCGAGATCTACATCCGGCCCTATGAGTATTCCGTCAAGTACGGCCATGCCAACGGCGCCATGTCCGGCATGAACCGCGTGGGCGACTCCTGCTGCTACACCAACTTCGCCATGCTGAACGCGCTGCTCCGCGACGAGTGGGGCTTCCAGGGCGCCTATGTGACCGACACCCTGTTCAACAGCTCCTACCACACCTTCGACATGACCGTCCGCGCCGGCCAGGACATCCCCCTGGGCGTGCGTCCCGGCGGCTATGCCGAGCCCCTCTCCGGCGAATGGAACGCCGAGCAGAACACCGTGCTGATCCCCGCCGATGAGGAGAGCGAGGAGAACACTGTGCCCTCCTATACCCAGTGGTTCGCGGTCCGCATGGCGGCCCAGCACATTCTCTACACCATCGCCAACAACGGCGACATCCACAACGGCATGACCGAGGCCGCCTTCACTGACATGACCGTCACCCTGAACGAGGACGGCAGCCTGAAGACCTCCGTGGCCAACCCGGATGCCACCGCCGGCGCCTACACGGTGAAATACTACACCCGCGACGAGCTGCCCAAGGGTCTGAAGCTGGATGCCGACGGCAGCCTGAGCGGCACCCCCGCCGAGGGCGAGACCTTCGAAGGCTTCAGCTTCGTGGTGCGCGTCCTGGCTGATGACTACGTGAACTTCCACTACACGGTGACCATCGCGAAGTAAGGCAGATTCTTCCCGGAGGCTCCGGCAGGACATCAACTGCCGGAGCCTCCTTCATAGAAAGGAAGCGTCAAGATCATGAACAGAATCGTGAAAAGCAGCCTGCTGTCTCTCCTGCTGGCGCTGTGCGTGCTTGCCCTGGCCGCCTGCCAGAGCGCGCCGACGGTGACCTCCATCGAGGTGACCACCCAGCCGGCAAAAACGGAATACAGGCTCGGTGAGGAGCTCACCCTGGAGGGCGGCCAGCTGACCGTCAGCTACAGCGACAAGACCACCCAGACGGTTGCGCTCACGGATGAGGGCGTCACCGTCAGCACGCCCAATATGCAGAAGGCCGGCAGAAAGAGTCTGACCGTCAACTATGGCGGCATGCGCTGCAGGCTGTATGTGACCGTGAAGCCCATCGTGGTCTCCTTTGAGATGAACGGGGTGGGCACCGCGCCGGAGGCCCTGAGCCTGGCGGAGGCCGGCCCCATCGATGCCATGGACCTGCCCGCCGATCCTGCGGCGGAGGGCTATGCCTTCGACGGCTGGTTCACCAACGAGGCCCTTTCCGAGGCCTTCAGCAAGGAGACCGTCATCTCCGCCGACACGACCCTCTACGCGGCCTGGCACAGCCTGGAGGCAGTCTCCTGCGAGATCGTGTTCGACCAGAACTATACGGGCTCCGCCAAGGCCCAGACCCTGACAGTGGAATCCGGCAGCCCGGTGGCCGCACCGGCCGAGCCCGCCCGCACCGGCTACCGCTTCGACGGCTGGTTCAACGCCAAGGATGGCGGCGAGGCCTGGGATTTCAACGCGAAGATTGCCGGCGATATGACCCTGTTCGCCCACTGGACCCGCACCGCCGAGGGCGTGAACCAGTATCTGTTCGAGGCGGAGGACGTCAGCCTCAGCGGCAAGGCCGGCAAGGGCTACTCCGGCGAGGCGGAGGGCAAGGGCCTGGTGCAGCGCGAGGGCAAAGGCAGCACCCTGGGGGTCAGCAATGACCGCTTTGTGGGTTACACCTACGTCAACGGCTTCACCCTGGACTTCTACATTGTGTCGGACATGGCGGTCAGCGACGCCGTCATCACGGCCCGCCTCTCCGGCGAGTTCGAGGACTTCACCCTGACCCCCGACATGTTCGAGATCTCCCTGAACGGCACCCCCATCAACTACGGCAGGATTGAGATGACCGGCGTGCCCAACATGGCCGTCCGGGAATTCCAGGATTATGTGATCATCCGGGACGCAGAGCTGGCGGAGGGCGTCAACTGCATCGAGTTCCGGGTCAACAACGACGTGAACTGGATCGGCGGCGGCACGGTGGCCGCGACAGCTCCCCTGTTCGACTGCGTGAAGATCGACACCACGGCCGTGCTGTGGTGGGACGGCGGCCACAAGCTGCCCGCCAACAACTATTCGAGGAAGTGATGCGGTATGAAGAACAAGAACGGGAAACGCAAGCCCATCGGGATCATCGTCGCCGCGCTGCTGGCGGTTGTCCTGATCGTGGTCAATGTGCTGGCCTCCACCACCTTTTACAGTCTGCTGAATACGGTGATGCCGGGCGGCGGCGAGCGGGCTGTGTTCGCGGACGCCTCCGAGGCGCGGTTCGTCTCCGACTACGGCAGCAAGAAGGAAGCCCTGCAGGGTGCCAATGACCTGAACCTCCGTCTGTGCGAGGAGGGCATGGTCCTGCTCAAGAACGAGAACCGGGCCCTGCCCCTCCTGACCCCGGTCAGCAGCGGGGATGTGAAGGACAAGCCGAAGATCTCGGTGTTCGGCAAGAACAGCGTCAACCTGGCCTACGGCGGCTCCGGCTCCGGCGGCGTGGATTCCTCCGCCGCGGTGGACCTGTACACCGGCCTGGAAAGGGCGGGCTACAGCGTCAACCCGGTGCTGAAGGCTTTCTACCAGGACAACGGCAAGTCTGGCCCGGCCCGCAAGGCCAACTCCTCCGACCTGGATTCCGGCAAAAGCCTGACCATCGCCACCGGCGAGGCCCCCATGAGCCTCTATACCGACGACGTGAAGGCCAGCTGGGCGGACTACAGCGACGCGGCCGTGGTGGTGTTCACCCGGGTGGGCGGCGAGGGTTTCGACCTGCCTCGCACCATGGAGGGCGTGGAAGGCGCGGCTGACCCGGCGGACACCTATCTGGAGCTGGACCAGAACGAGCGGGATCTGCTTTCCACCGTCTGCGGAGCGGGCTTCGGGCGGGTGATCGTGCTGATCAACAGCGGCGCCGCCATGGAGCTGACCTTCCTCACCAGCACGGAGTACTTCCCCCAGGCGGACAAGATCGACGCCTGCCTGTGGATCGGCTTCCCCGGCGCGTCCGGCGCTGCCGCGGTGGGCGAGATCCTCAGCGGCCAGGTGAACCCCTCCGGCAAAACCGTGGACACCTGGGCGGCGGACCTGAAGGCCATGCCCTCCTTCCAGAACTTCGGCGACAATAATCAGAAGGACGGCGACCGCTACTTTGTGGACGGCGAGGCCCAGAGCTACTACTTCGTGAACTACGAGGAAGACATTTATGTGGGCTACCGCTACTACGAGACCCGCGGTGCGGACGAGGGCGAAGAATGGTACCGCCGGAACGTGGTCTTCCCCTTCGGCTGGGGCCTGAGCTACACGACCTTCGACTGGGAGCTGGCGGACGCCGGCGCCATCCAGGGAGCCTCGGCGGACGGGAATACAGAGTACACCGTGCAGGTCAGGGTGACCAACACAGGCACCGCGGCCGGCAAGGAAGTGGTGCAGCTCTATGCCCACGCCCCCTATACCCCCGGCGGCATCGAGAAGCCGGAGGAGGTGCTGACGGCCTTCGCCAAGACGAAGCTGCTGGCCCCCGGCGAGAGCGAGACCGTCTCCCTCACCTTCACCCCCTACCTCTTCGCCTCCTACGACGCGAAGGACGCGAACCGGAACGGCTTTGCCGGCTATGAGCTGGAAGCCGGGGACTACAGCCTGTATGTGGCGCACAATGCCCACGACAAGACCTTCACCATCCCCTTCCATGTGGCGGAGACCATCCAGTACCGCAAGGATCCCGTGACCGGCGCCGTGGTGGCCAACCAGTACACCGGAAACCGCAATCCCCTGATGGACTCGGCTTACATGCTGGACAGCACCCTCTCCCGGAGCGCCTGGAACGATACCTTCCCCGCCGCGCCCACCGATGAGGACCGGAGCGTGACGGCCGAGCTGATCGCCGCGCTGGCGGACGTGCGCCACAACAATCCCACCGACCTGGACAGCGAGGAAATGCCCTGGTTCGGGGAGCCCGTGCGCGTGAAGCTGCCCGATCTGCTGAATGGCAAGGACCCGGTCTCCTATGACGATCCCCGCTGGCAGACCCTGCTGGACGCCTGCAAGGAAGACGAGCTGATCACCATGATCAGCTACGGCGCCTTCCGCAGCGCGGCCCTGGAGAACATCGCCAAGCCTGCCACCAACGATTCCGACGGCCCCGCGGGCTTCGTGAACTTCATGGATGCCTCCACCTACTACGACAACTGCGCCTATTGCTGCGAGGTCATCGTGGCCTCCACCTGGAATGTGGAGCTGGCAGAGGAGCAGGGCATCGCAGTGGGCAACGAGGGCCTGTGGGGCGACGCCGAGGGCCGGAGCAACGGCCTGCCCTACTCCGGCTGGTATGCCCCCGGTGCGAACATCCACCGCAGCCCCTTCGGCGGACGCAACTTCGAGTACTACTCCGAGGACAGCCTGCTCACGGGCCGGATGGCCGCCGCCGTCATCCGCGGCTGCCAGAGCAAGGGCGTGTACTGCTTCATGAAGCACTTTGCCCTGAACGAGCAGGAGACCCACCGCTCCATCAACGGCGACTGCTCCTGGGCCACCGAGCAGGCCATGCGCGAAATCTACCTGCGGCCCTTTGAGATCGCGGTCAAGGAAGGCGGAACCCGCGCGGTGATGTCCTCCTTCAACCGTATCGGCACCCGCTGGGCCGGCGGCGACTGGCGCCTGCTGACGGGTATTCTCCGCAATGAGTGGGGCTTCCGAGGCATGGTGATCTGCGACTTCAACACCAGCGGCCAGTACATGAATCCGCAGCAGATGGCCTATGCCGGCGGCGACCTGAACCTCTCCGCCACGCCCACCGCCTGGTGCGACCCCTCGGACACCGCGGACGCCGTCATCCTGGCCCAGTGCGCAAAGAACATCATGTACACGGTGGTCAACTCCAACGCCATGAACCGGATTGTCGTGGGCTACAGCATGCCGCGCTGGCAGCTGGTCATGTTCATCGTGGACGGCGTGGCAGCCGCGGGCCTG
>CAMNHF010000116.1 GCA_946538975.1 uncultured Clostridia bacterium
GGTGTCCTTCACCAGCGGCAGCGCGCTCTCCTCCAGCTCTCCCACGCGGTTCAGCAGCTCCTGGTAAGAGGCCTTCTGTTCCTCGTAGGCCAGCCGCGCGGCCTCCACGTCCCCGCCGGCGATGACGGCGTCGGCCACGGCATTGTAGGCGCTCTCCAGGGCGGCGGCGCCTTCCTCCAGGGCAGGCTGCAGGGCGTTGATCTCATCCACGACCGACTGGGGGTAGGGGAGGAGAATTTGCCGGATGATGCGGTAGCCCGCGGGCATGAAGAAGGACTCGTTGCCGGCGTTCAGGATCTCGCGCTCAAAGCGGGGGATGTCGAACTCATAGGCCTCGCGGTCGGGCCCGACGAAGTTCTCCTGCAGGTACTCGGCGGCTTCCGCGTCGGTGATTTCCACGTCCGGGCAGTACAGCTTGAAGATCCGCGTGTAGCGGAGGTTGATCAGGGCCTCCTCATACACCATGTCCAGGGTGTAGCCCTGCTCGTTCAGCCATTCCGTGACCTGGGACTCGGGCACGTCGTAGCCTTCGTTCTTCACGCGCTGCTGGAAGCCCTGCCACAGGCTCTCGTACACATTGCCCGCGTAGGAGCGCAGCAGGGTTTCCTCCGCGTCGTCCAGCGCGTTCATGCCGTGCTCGATCAGCTTGTTCTCAATCAGGGCCAGGTCGACCAGGTGATCGATGGTCTGCTGGATCAGCGCTTCCTTTTCTTCCGCTGTGGGCTTGTAGCCCTGCAGGGTCATCATGTCCAGGTTGGACTGGTAGGAGTAGTGCGCCAGGGACAGGCGGTATTCCACCTGCCCAACGCGCACGACCACCGGATCGGCGTCCTCCGCCAGCGCCGCGGAGAACAGCAGCAGGCAGAGGAGCAGCGCGATCCACCGGATTCGGTTTTTCATGTCAACACGTCCTTTGCAATGCCGCTTACGCCGCATCCTGCTGCTTTTTCTTCCGCAGGATGAACACGATCACGGCAGTGGCGGCGAGAAGGCCCGCCGCGTACCAGAGGAGGGGCGCCGTGTCGCCGGTGAGCGGCACGCGCTTGACCGTGAGGGTGGCCGGGCTGCTGGTGATGCTGTAGCCGGAGGCATCGGTGATCACGAGGCGGTACTGGGTTCCGTCCATGTCCGCTGTCACGGCGGAGAGGGCCAGCAGCTCATTGTTTTCGCCGTCCATGACGACCCAGGCGCCGCCCGGGGCCTTCTTCTGCCACTGATACTTGTACGGCTTGCGGCCGCCGGTGGCAGAAGCGCGGAAGCTCACGCCCGAGCCGGCCGGCACGGTCTGGGATTTCGGCTGCGTCAGGAACGTCAGGTCTTCCGTGTCGAGCAGGATCTCGACGCTGTTGTCCACGTCGCCGGCTTCCTTGTAGTCGCGGCCCTTGATCTTCACGGTCACCTTGCTGGCGCTGCGTCCGCCCGTGAGCAGGGACAGCGGCACGTCGAAGTTCCAGGTTTCCTTGTCGCTGACCTCGTCCAGCAGGTTGTAGCGGAAGACGGGAGTGGTTTCATCGTCGAGGAAGGCTTCCATCACCACGGTGTTCGCCGAGCGGCTGTCGCTGCCGATGTGCGCCCAGTTGGTCACGGTCAGCGTCACCATGGGCTCGCCGTTGTTGTCCCACTGGGTGGCCAGGATGTTCAGGTCGTTCACGCCGGTTTCCAGCTCGATGCGGTCGAAGGTGATATCCGTCTTGTACATGGAGGCGTATTCCTCAGCCTCGCCCTGGCTGCTGCCGGAGAGGACGCCGCCCTCCACCCGCACGCTGCCGTCGCGGCCGACGGAGAGCGTTGTCCCCTTCATCCCGCCGGAGACGGGCTTGCCGGGGGCTGCGAGCACATTGGACTGGAAGGTGGTGTCGGTGGTCATGTAGAACCGGTCCACTTCCAGGTAGACGTGATGGCTGCCCTCCCAGCTCTGGGGAATCAGCAGGGAGATGTTGAAGCCCCGGAAGGTGTTCGGCATCAGCATGACGGGCTTCATCAGGCCTTCGGTTTCTTCCATGAGTTCCCCGTTGTAGTAGGTCTTGCAGTTCACATAGCGGTACTCCTCCGCCTCCACGGCCAGGGAGCTGGCTTCCGTCCGGATCACGTCCTCGCCGTAGCGCTGCTCGGTGCTGCCGCTCAGGCCCTTGCGCAGGGTGACGGAGTTCTGGGAGGGGTTGATGAGGTCGATGTGAATGGTCTCGAAGACTTCGGCGCTCTTGCCGTCCACCTCGTGCAGGGCCCGGATGTCGAAGCCCGTCAGCGGGATGTTGCCGTTGTTGAACACGGTCAGCAGCATGTCGTCATAGCTGCCGGGGTTGGCCAGGGTCTCCGTGAGCACATTGCCAACCAGCCGCAGGCCCGGCACCATCTGGAAGTTGAAGCGGTACAGCTTGCGGCTGCCGTCGTCCCGCTGGACGAAGTAGTAGCCCTCATTGTCGCCGGCCAGGCGGAGATCCGCCGGCACGCCGTCCGTGGTGGGCGTCTTCACCGTGGCGATGACGAAGGGCTCGCTCACTGCGTCGGCCTCCTCATCATACCACACGGCGCGCACCTTGAACAGGTTGCCGCTGCCGTCCTCGGTCTCGCCTGCGGACTCCGTCCAGTAGACACACTCGCGGCCATAGAGCTTCGTCCACTGCAGGTCGGTGCGGGGCATATCGGTGTCATAATCGCGCAGCTCCCAGTAGAACTGGCCGTAGCGGTAGTACATTTCCGTGAGCCTGCAGCCCATCAGGCGGTAGCTCTCGCCGTCCTCGGACTGCTGGACGTAGAAGAGGCGGGGCTTTCCTTCCATCACATCCCGCGCCGCCATGGAGACAACGCGATCGGCGATGTGTATACCGCTCATGGTGTGTACGCTCGGGAAGCCCACGGGGCTGGCCTCGTTGCAGCCGAAGACCAGGTCATACAGCCCGCTGTCCGAGCCGGAAGTCCCGGCAAGGTAGAAGTGCGTGAACAGGTCGTCATCCTTCGGGAAATGATGATAGTCGACGTACTGCTTGCCCCTCATGTAGGAGTCGTAGTAGCTCATGGATTCGGGGCTGTTGTAATCCTTCGCACGCTTGACGCGCGTCTCGCGGTCATGGTTGGCCAGGACGACGTCGCCCACGGTGTAGCCGAATTTCCGGTTCATGTTGACCACGCCCACGGGATTGGTGACCACGACGTACTGATAGAGCAGGGAGTCGGGGTCGTTGTAGCGGGTGCGGATCATGCCGCAGATGCGCGGCTGGGCGCTGGGATGGTTCGAGGAGCTGTCCTTCAGCGGATAGGCCATGGAGAGGTAGTTGTTCGTGTCCTTCTCCGCCGGCAGAAGGACGTGGATGAACTCGTCTTCATCCAGGCAGTAGCAGCTGACGTAGGCCCAGGTCTCGTTGGGCACGCGGACGGTCCGCACGGTGCCGTCCGAGAGGGTCTCCTGCTCGTCGTGGTAATCCTTCGCCAGGATGCACAAGGTGAAGAGCACGTCATTCAGCTTCTGGCGCGTGGCGAAGGCGCCGGGGCCCGTGTAGGTGTACACATCGTAAGGGGTGGCATCCGCGACCCAGCAGTCGAAGTCGATGACGTCATAGCCGTCCGCGGGCAGGAAGTGATCCTGCAGATCACCCGTCATGCCGTTCTGGCAGAGCAGGGGCGTGGTTTCAGATCGGTTGACGGGCGTGCCGACGAGGATGGGACGATTGTACGTCTTGCCGGAGGCGCGGAAGTCCTTGGCGATGTACAGGACGACGGGGATGGGCGTGGAGGATCCCAGCCTGCGCATGTTGACGACCTGCGTCTTGCCCGTGCCGGCGTTCCAGGATCTCACGACGGCGCCCTCGATCATCAGGTCTGCGTTGCTGGTATCCACCTGGCCGCCGCCCTCCTGCGGGCCCTCTTCCTCTTCATCGGCCTTCGCGGTGGAGATGAACGAGGCGAGGAAGCGCTCCACCATGGTCACCGGCTGATGCACGGCGGCGCTGTTCTTGTCCGGGGGATAGATCTTGTACTTCAGCGGGGGATTCAGCAGCGCGTAGATGGCCTTGGCCCACAGGATCTCAAGGGTTACGTTGACCGATCCGCCCGCGTAGATGGTGAGTTCCTTTTCCTTGCTGACGTACTTTTCCAGGTCGAGTTTTCCTTCCTTGAATTCCTGGATCATCGTGTCCAGATCCACTTTATTGCCGGCGCGCACGGCAAACTCCACATAGCCCGCACCGCGGATGGACACACTGACGATGCCCTTCAGTCCCAGGCAGGCCTCCACGCCGACATCGATGCGGAAGATGATGTTCAGCGCGGCCTTGGCGTACTCGAACTTCTTGAAGTCCGGGAACTGCTGGCCGGAGGGCCAGTAGGTCTCCATCATGACGGCGACCTCGGGGAAGACGGTGAGGGTGGCCGAGACAAAGGCGCTCAGCTGCGCCACAGGCCACATCAGCGTGTAGCTGCCTTTCACCGAGCCGGTGAAGCCTGCGCCGCCTTTGGCGTAGACCTGGCCGTAGCCGTAGCCGTCTTCGCTGTACTGTCCCTGGATGAAGGCAAAGAAGCAGAGGTCGAACGAGATGGCGCCGAGCTTCATGGGGCTCCATTTGCTGCGGCCGGCCCAGTCGCCGCCGTTCTTTGCCTTGGCCGTCGCCAGATAGCCCTTATCCTTGGCTTCCTTGACGGCCTTGTCCAGCGCCTTCTGGTCCTTGGTTTTCCAGTTGTTGTTTGCGTCCTTCAGAAGGTCTTCCAGCAGCCTGGTGCCGACGGTTAACGTGACGCTGCCGTTGAGGTCCAGGCAGCCGCGCACCTGCCATTTTTCCGTGACCGGCAGGTTGATCTCGATGGTCAGGCCGCCGAAGGGCTTGACCCAGCCTTTCGGCAGGGTGAACTGGAAGCCCGGGCTCATGATCTTGTTGAACTTGGGGTCGCCCAGGGGCTTCTCGAGCACGCTTTTCTTCAGCTCCAGCTTGGCCTGATACTTCACCGTCTTCGCGCCGGTGATCTCGGCGAAGAGCATGCCTTCGGGCGGGGCCTTCATCAGCCACTGGCCCTCGAAGGTGAAGGTCTTCTCGCCGCTGCCGTCGCCCTCGCCCACGAGAACCGGTTCCTCACCCTTCTTGTTGGTGAAATAGACCTTCAGGTGATACGGATCCCGGCCGCTGACTGTCACCGCGATGGGCTGCTTGCTGTCATTGATCGGGCTGGTGACCACTTTGTATTTGGAAATCTGCAGGTCGTGGCCCCAGAAGCTCCAGGAGACTAGGTAGGGAAGGCCGTCATCCTTGTACATGGGGATGTTCATGGCCTCGCCCTTCTTGACCCACACGCCGGGGGCGATGAGCTTGCGGTAGCCTTCCGCGTTGACGCTGATCTCGACCAGCGACTCGCCGTCGCTGTCGCACTGGAACTCGCGGACGGGGAACATCACGCTGCCGTTTGCGTCCGTCGTGTCGCTGCAGCCCTTCTTCCCTTCCTGGCTGACGCTGACGGCGGCGCCGGCGACCCGCGCGTCTCCGTCGCGCAGGGTGAGGCCGAAGCTCTTGTCATCCAGAATCTTGACGGTCATCTTCTGGCTGCTGTCGGCCAGGGCGCTGCTGATGGGGGAGAGACGGGCCAGGCGGGTCATCACGGTCTGGTCCGGGGCGACGCGCACGGCGCTGGCGGACACGTCAAAGGTGGAGGCCCTGCTGCGGCCGTCCATCTCGCGCAGGTTGTCCACCTCGTCCAGCAGCCAGCTCAGGGTTTCCGTCGTGCCGGGGTACTCGTATTCGCCGGTGAGCAGATGGTCCAGCCGGGCATACTCCTGCTCCCAGGCGGACGTCCGCGTCACGATCTCCGGGATGAGCGACTCCAGCGTCTTCCAGAGGTCGCGCATCTCGCAGGCGTAGATCACCTGCTCGCGCTCGGTGAGCTCGCCGCTCTGGAGATAATTCGCCAGGACGTCGATGCGGGCCGCGGCCTGGGTCAGCCGGTTTTCGTAATGCTGCACCTCATCGCGCCAGGCCCGGGCGTTGCTGTATTCGTCATAGAGCTGGCCGATGCCGACGGCGGAAAAGCCCTGGAGCAGGCTGAAGGTGGAGGGGTAGTGCTCCTTCACATAGGCCAGCTCGACATCATAGTTCTCGAAGACATCCATGATGTAGGCCTGCTTTTCGCGCTGAAACTCGTGGATCCAGCCGACGAGCTGCATGGCGTTCATGCTGGCGCTGGGCTTCATGCCGGCGCGGTATCCGGGCGCCTCGTCCGAGAGACCGGTCAGCGCCACGGCGGCGGCAAGCTCTGCCGAGGTGGGCATTGTTTTCAGGCCGGCGGCGATTGCGTCGGCGGGCATGGCCTGGCTGAAAAACACAAGGACCAGGAGGAGAGAGAGCAGCTTCTTCATGCGGCAGCACCTCGTTCCGGCAGGAGAAGGGGAGGGAAGGGTGAACGGGCGACGGCGGCCCGGGTTTATTGCTTTCTGGCGCGCTGGAGCAGGGAGCGGATGCCCTCCGCGGTTTCCCCCTCGCGCAGGCGGCGGGCGGCCACCACGCGGCGGCTGTCCTCCGAGCCCTCGCAGGTCACCAGCAGCAGGAGCTGATCCTCCGCGCCGGCCTGCACGGGGGAGGCGATGTGCGACCAGGCCCGCAGCTGGCGGATGCAGGCCTCGCGGCCCTCGGCGTCCATGCCGGGCAGCTGCAGGAAGGGCGCGTAGCGGGCCAGACCCTGGACGGTCGCGATGTCCGACACCGCGAAGACCACATACTGCCCGTCCTCATACAGCACGTTGAAGTCGATCAGCGCGTTCTGCCGGTAGTAGCCTACGTCCTCGTACAGGCGCAGGCTGCCGAACATGCCGCCCGTCTTCATGTTGTGGCCGAAGATGATGTAGGCGTCGGGGCGGGACTGCAGCGAGATGCCCTCCTCCAGGAAGAGCGCGCCGTTGTCGTTGCGGCTGCCGAGGGCGTCCCGCCGCAGGTAGTAGGCATTGTCCCGCTGCACCACGGGCTGCTCCAGCACGCCGGGGATGGACAGCCAGCCGATCACGTCCCGGTTGCGGCTGTGCAGGCTTTTCAGCCCGGCGGACACCGTCATCGCGGGGTTGCCCGGCCAGCCGGCGCGCGCGGGGGCAGCCGGGGCGGCGGGCGCTGCCTGCCCGGACGAGCCTGAGAAGGACACGTCATACTCTTGCAGGACGGCGCGCAGCGGCGCGGGCGAGGCCGCCGCGTCCGGGGCGTCCGAGTGGGCATACAATACGCGGAATTCCCGGCTCACCTGATCGGAGCGAAGGGCCTGCACCGCGTAGCCGGCCAGCCCCAGCACACAGAAAAACAGGACACAAATACTGCCGGCCAGGAGAACCCGCCGCCTGATCTGTGCCCGTTTCCGCCGTCTGCCGTGCGCCGCGCTCGACCGCAAGAGGCCACACCTCTTTTCCGTCCGGCTGTGCGATGGATTCCGCTCAGCTGCCGATGATGAACATGAAGATGACCTGGGCCTGCTTTTCAACGCCGCAGTCGTCCGGGTACTGCATGCAGATTTCCACAATCTTGTCCCAGTAGGTGGCCTTCACGATGGCCTGGGCCTCGTCCGGATCCATGCCTTGCTTTATCATGGAGATGTAACTGGTGTGCGCTTCGCCGATGACTTCGTAGGCGTAGGAATAGTCTGCGCCGCCGGTTACCTGGTCCAGTTCCTCCGGGGTCAGGGATCTGCCCTTGATGCTGATGCTCTCCGCCATGATCTGGGTCCTCCATTCCGTGCGCAGCTCCGCCCGGGCAGGCTGTTCCATGCCGCCCTGCCTGCTGCCGTTTTCCATGATTACCTCCATTACTACATTTTGTGTTCTGCGCAAGGCTTACAGGGCATATTTATGGAAAATTCCGGTTTTTGCTGCGGCGCTTCACGGGAGGGGGGAGGGAAACGGCCTGCCGCGCATTGACGCCCCCGGGATTGCTTTGCGCGGGAAACTGTGCTACGATAGAGCGGAAGCTCATCCATGGGAAACAGGCAGACAAAACGACACCGGGAGGGAACGGCATGAAGAAGCTCCACATGGGCCCGGCGCACTGCGCGCTGGATCTCGGCGACGGCAGCGAGCGCGCGGAATACGTCAGCCAGGATTACATCCTGCACAGGCTGGGCCGGCCGCACCGCGCCGTGAACATCATGTACACCTGCTATCCGCACGACAGCGAATGGCCCGCGCGGATCTCCGAGGCGTGGAAGGACCGCAATGTCACCTTCGCCTGGGACTATCCCTATGACGATTATCCGCCCTACGGCGTGAACGGCCAGCCCTTCGCCCAGATGCGCGACATCCGCCGCCACGGTCAGGACGTGCTGCTGACGCTGACGCTGGACTGCGCCCTGAGCGACGCGGAGCTGCGCGAAATCGCCCTGCAGCTCAGGCCCTTCGGACGGATGATGCTCCGCATCAATCACGAGTGCACCGGCAGCTGGTTCCAGCACAACAAGCGCTACACCTTCGCGGAGGTCGGCGCCTTCTTCGTGCGCTTCGCGGGCATCCTGCGGGAGACGGCGCCCAATGTGCGGATCATCTTCTGCGGCGGCGGCTGCATGCAGGACGGGCGCATGGACCAGGAGGACGCCTTCCTGGAGAGCTACCGCGCTGCCGATCTGTGGAGCTGGGACACCTATCCGGCCCTGCACTTCGGCTGGCCCTACGACATCGCCGAGGCGGGCGGCGGCAGCTACAAGGCCGACAGCATCGGCGCGATCACGGACGGCTTCACCCGGATGCACCGCCGCCTCACGGAGATCACCGGCCAGGACAAGCCCGTCATGACCGCGGAGTTCAACGCGGACGGCGACGTCACCGGCCCGCGCATGCAGGGCGAGTCCGTGGTCCGCTTCGCGCATTACTGGCGCGATCACCGGATCGACTGGTTCCGCTCGATCAGCCTGTACCAGTTCCGCGACCGCGGCCGCCTGGGCCTGGAGTGCGAGGATCCCAACAACCCCGCCGTCGGCGTGGAGCAGCCGCTGCTGGCCGCCTACCGCGATGAGGTGCTGCACGATCCTTGGTTCATGCCCTCCATGACCGAGGGCGAGGAGGCCGCCTTCCCGGCGGAAATGCGCTGGGGCGGCGCGGAGGACGCCGACGGCCTCGCCATCCCGGTCCGCTTCGAGGGCAATCCCGAGTTCTGCGAGATGACGGTGGAGCAGGAGATCGGCCTGATGGCGGAGCTGAACGGCAGATGGTTCTACAAGGCGCCAGGCACGAAGACGATCGACCTGATGAGCGCCTTCTTCGACCGGCCGCTGACCGGCCCCGCCGTGCTGACCCTGCGCCTCTTCGCCCCGCCGCCCGAGGGCGTCAATGTGGAGGACGGCCATGCGGACTGGGCCGAAAACTACCGCGCCGTGCTGCAAGAGGCCCCCGCCCTGCGCATCCGCTACGAAGCCCCCCGCGTGGTCGGCTGAAGCGGCTTTGATGCATCGGCCCGTGTCAGCCCGGCCCTGC
>CAMNHF010000117.1 GCA_946538975.1 uncultured Clostridia bacterium
TGTGCTGGTAATTGCCGCTGGTCTCGCCCTTGAGCCACAGCTCCTGCCGGGAGCGCGACCAGAAGCAGGTGAGGCCCCGCTCCAGCGTGATCTCCAGCGACTGGCGGTTCATGTAGGCCAGGGTCAGCACGCGGCCCGTATCGGCGTCCTGCACGATGCAGGGCACCAGGCCGCGCTCGTCAAAGCGGATCGCGTCCGCGTCAAAGCTCATTCTGCTTCCTCCCCGGCAAAGCCGTCCAGCCGCACGGGAATGCCCGCGGCCGCCATGGCGCGCTTGAGGGCGGGAATCCGCACGGCGCCAAAGTGGAAGATGCTGGCGGCCAGTCCGGCGGAGAGCCGCGGCAGGGCCGTGAACAGGCGGATGAAGTCCTCCGCGCCGCCCGCGCCGCCCGAAGCGATCACCGGCACGTCGACCAGCGCGTCCACCGCCTGCAGCATCTCGATGTCAAAGCCCTGCCGGACGCCGTCGGTGTCCATGGAGTTCAGCACGACCTCGCCCGCGCCGCGGCTGACGCCCTCCGCGATCCAGTCCAGCACGCCGCGGCCCGTGTCGATGCGCCCGCCATGCAGGAACACATGCCACTCCGGCCCGACCCGCCGCGCGTCCACGGACAGCACCACGCACTGGCTGCCGTAGCGGTTCGCCGCCTCATCGATCAATTGGGGCCGCTTCAGCGCGCCGGAGTTGACGGACACCTTGTCCGCGCCGCAGTCCAGCACGCGGGCAAAATCCTCCACCGCGCCGATGCCGCCGCCCACGGTCAGCGGGACAAAAATCCGCTCCGCCACCCGCCGCAGGATCTCCGTAAACAGGGCGCGGCCCTCATGGGACGCCGTGATGTCGTAGAAGACCAGCTCGTCCGCGCCCTCCCGGGAGTACTGCTCCGCCATCCGCACCGGATCGGCCACGTCGCGGACGCCCGCAAAGTTGACGCCCTTCACCACGCGGCCGTCCCGCACATCCAGGCAGGGGATGACCCGCTTCGTAATCATGCTTCCTCCCCCTCCGCGGCCCGCAGCGCTTCCGCCAGCGGCAGCGCGCCGGTGTACATCGCCCGGCCCAGGATCGCGCCGTCCACGCCGATGCTCCGCAGCGCCCGCAGATCCTCCACTGCGGATACGCCGCCGGAGGCGATCACCCGCAGGCTGCAGCGCTCCTTCAGCTCGCGGTACAGCGATACGTTCGTCCCCTGCAGCGCGCCGTCGCGGGCGATGTCGGTGACAATCACGGTCTGCACGCCGATCTCCGCCAGCTTCGGCAGAAAGTCGAACAGCTGCAGCCCGCTTGAGGCCAGCCAGCCGCGGATGGCCACCTCGCCGTCCCGGACATCCAGGCCGACCGCCACCGTCTCGCCGAAGGCCGCCACTGC
Organism: uncultured Clostridia bacterium; assembly: GCA_946538975.1. GTDB lineage: Bacteria > Bacillota > Clostridia > Christensenellales > Aristaeellaceae > RUG11272. The sequence continues at coordinate 1,371 of CAMNHF010000117.1, forward strand.
CTCCCGCAGGAAGCCCTCGTCGGTCACGGCCCGCGTGCCCAGCACCATGCGCCGCACACCGGCCCCGGCATAGCGCGCCATGGTTTCCAGGGAGCGGATGCCGCCGCCGACCTCCACCTGCAGCCCGGTCTCCCGGCAGATGGCGGCCACAATGTCGAAATTCGGCGTCGTGCCGTCCCGCGCGCCTTCCAGATCCACCAGATGGATCCACGACGCGCCGGCCGCCTCAATCTCCCGCGCCTTGCCCAGCGGATCCGCCGTGTAGACCGTCATCTGCCGGTAATCGCCGTGCAGCAGGCGGACGCCCTTTCCCTCATACAGATCAATAGCTGGCAGCAGTCTCATATCGCACAGAACTCCTTCAGGATTTTCAGGCCGGTGTTGCCGCTCTTTTCCGGGTGGAACTGGGTGCCGAACACATGGCCGCGCTGCACGGCCGCCGTCAGCGGCACGCCGTATTCCGCCGTCGCCGTCACATAGGCATCGCAGTCAAAGGCGGCGTAGGAATGCACAAAGTACACGTGATCCCCCTCCTGCAGCCCTTGGAAGAGGGGGGACCGATCCGCCGCGAAGTGCAGGCCGTTCCAGCCCATGTGCGGCACGTCCAGTCCCTGCGGGATGACCGGCGCGATCGGCCTCACCTCGCCCGGGATGAGGCCCAGGCCCTGATGCTCGCCGAACTCCATGGAGCGGTCGAAGAGCAGCTGCATGCCGAGGCAGATGCCCAGCAGCGGCTTGCCCGCGGCGGCCACCTCCCGCACCGTGTCGAACAGGCCGGTCTGCCGGAGCTTGTCCGCCGCGTCCCCGAAGGCACCCACGCCCGGCAGCACCACCCGGTCGGCCCTGAGGATGGCCTGCCGCTCCCCGGTGACAACGGCCTCCTCCCCCACCGCGGCGAAGGAGCTCTTCAGGGAGAACAGGTTGCCAACGCCGTAATCAATGATCGCCAGCATGGCCGTCCTCCTCCGGTTCAAAGCGCAGCTCCACCGCGCGGGCGTGCGCCGTCAGCCCCTCCTGCCGGGCAAAGAGGCTCACCTTCTCCCAGGCGCCCGCCAGGGCCTCCCGGGTGTAATAGCTGAACTGCATCTTCTTCACGAAATCATCCACGGAGAGCGGGCTGTAGAAGCGGGCCGTGCCGGAGGTGGGCAGGGTGTGGTTCGGGCCGGCGAAATAGTCGCCCAGCGGCTCCGGGTTCCAGCGGCCCAGGAAGACGCTGCCCGCGTTGCGGATGAGCGGCAGATAGTCAAAGGGCTGATCCACGCAGATCTCCAGATGCTCCGGCGCGATCCGGTTCGCCGCCGCCACGCCCTCCATCAGGTCGCGGGCGACGATGATCTTGCCGTTGTTCTCGATGGACACGCGGGCAATCGCCTCCCGCTCCAGCAGGGGCAGCTGGCGCTCAATTTCCGCCTGCACCCGGCGGGCCAGCTCCGCGCTGTCCGTCACCAGCACCGCCGCGGCGTTCCTGTCGTGCTCCGCCTGGGAGAGCAGATCCGCCGCGACGAAGGCCGGGTTGGACTTGCCGTCCGCCAGCACCAGCACCTCGGAGGGGCCGGCGATCATGTCGATGTTGACCTGACCGAAGACCTGCTTCTTCGCCTCCGCCACAAAGGCGTTGCCGGGGCCCACGATCTTGTCCACCCGTGGCACCGTCTCCGTGCCATAGGCCATCGCCGCGATGGCCTGGGCGCCGCCGCAGCGGAAGATGCGGGTCACGCCGGCCACCCGGGCCGCGGCCAGAATGCCGCTGTTCACCGTGCCGTCCTTCGCGGGCGGCGTCATCATCACGATCTCGCTGACACCGGCCAGGCGCGCGGGAATCGCGTTCATCAGCACCGTGGATGGCAACGGCGCCGTGCCGCCCGGCACATAGATGCCCACGCGCTCCAGCGGCAGCACGCGCTGCCCCAGGATGATGCCCGCCTTCTCCGTCACCGTGAAGCTCTCCCGCTTCTGCCGGCGGTGGAAGTCCTCGATGTTCGCCGCGGCCTCGCGCAGCACCTGCAGGAAGTCCGGCTCCACCTGCGCAAAGGCCGCGTCGATCTCCGCCTCCGTCACCTCAAGCCGCTCCGGCCGCACGCCGTCAAATCGCTCCGTGCAGCGCAGCAGCGCCTCGTCGCCGCCATCGCGCACCTCGCGGATGATCTCCGCCACCTTGTCCGCCACCTGGGAAACCGGTTCACTCCGGGTGAAAATCTCTTCGTCCCGCAGACTGCCCATCTCATAGATCCGAATCATGCCTGCTCCTTTCCGGCGCCGAGGGCGTCCCGCATGCGGCTGATCTCCGCGTATTTGAACTGATAGCTCACCTGATTGCAGATGAAGCGCGCGCTGATGGGGTGAATCTCGCGGAGTACGGTCAGGTGGTTCTCCTGCAGCGTCTTTCCCGTCTCCACGATGTCCACGATCACGTCGGACAGGCCCAGCAGCGGCGCGATCTCAATCGATCCGTGCAGCTTGATGATGTCGATATCCCGCCCGATCTGCTCGTAGTAGGCCCGGGCGATGTGCGGGAACTTCGTCGCCACGCGCAGGATGCGCTCCCGCTGCAGATCGTCAAAGCCCGCCGGCCCGGCCACGCACATCCGGCAGATGCCCAGACGCAGATCGCGCAACTCGTACACCTTCGGCTCGTATTCCAGCAGAATGTCCCGGCCGCACACGCCCACGTCCGCCGCGCCGCGCTCCACATAGACGCCCACGTCCGTCGGCTTCACCCAGAAATACCGGACGCCGGCCTGGGCGTTCTCAAAGACCAGCTGCCGGGAGTCCCCGAGCAGCTCCGGGCACGGATAGCCGGCCGAGGCCAGCAGCTGATAGACCTTCTCGCCGAGACGGCCCTTGGGCAACGCCACATTGATCATTCCGCCGCCTCCTCCGCCAGTGCCATCACCTCCGCCGCGCTCAGCTCCCGCCAGCCTCCGGGTGCAGGCCGCTCCGCCATGGGCACGGTGATCACCCGCCGCCCGGCCTGCCGCAGCCGCCGCACCGCCGCCAGGAAGGCCGGCCCCGCCTCCTCCGGCCGGTAGACCGCGGCAAGCCCTTCCTCGCCGCCCGGCTGCCGTTCGCTCAGGTATTCCTCCACGCGGCCGAGATAGACCGCAAAGCCGATCGCGCCCACCGCCTTGCCCATCTGCTGCGGCAGCCGGTCATAGCGCCCGCCGGACAGCACCGCGGTGGGAATCTCCGCCACGGCGCCCTGGAACAGCAGGCCGTTGTAATAGTCCATGCCGCCGGAGAGCGAGAAGTCCAGGTAGATGCCCCCGCCGCCCCGCAGCAGGCGATTCACCTCCGCCAGATGTTCTGCACAGGCCCGCTGCGCCTCCGTCACGGCCAGCTGCTCCATCTGCCGAATGCCCTCCGGCAGCGGCGCGTACAGCTCCGCCAGGCGGCTCAGGATTGCCGCGGCTTCCCCGGAAATCGCACCGCCGCGCGCCAGCTCCCGGATGCCGCCGGCGTCCTTGGCGCAGAGGCGGTTCGTCACCGCGCGGCAGGCGGCCTCGTTCAGCTGCAGATCCGCGAAGAGCTGCTGCAGGAAGCCCGCGTCCGACACGCGCAGCCGCCACTGCGGGCTCACGCATCCGAGCGCGTCCGCGGCCATCGAGAGAATCTCCGCCTCCTGGAAGGCGTCAATCTGCCCGATGCATTCCACGCCGGCCTGGGGAATCTCCCGCCAATGCCCGTCGTGCGGGCGGTACACGGTCTCCGTATAGTAGACCTTCTCCCGCTCGCCGGGGTTGTTCTTCATGATCGACAGGGTGATGTCCGGCCGCAGCGCCATCAGCGAGCCGTCCAGATCGGTGAAGGTCATGATCTGGCGGCTCTGCAGGAAGCTCCGGTACGCCGCGTAGAGATCATAGGGTTCAAACTTGGCCTGCCGGAAGCGCCGGTAGCCATAGGCGGAAAACACGCCCGTCAGTTTCTGCTCCAGTTCCATTCTGCCCTCCCGCGACAGCCGCAGCCGTCACAGCACACCCTTGGTGGATGGAATCTGCCCCGCGCAGCGCGGATCTTCCTCCGCCGCCTCCCGCAGGGCCCTCGCCAGCGCCTTGAAGCAGCCCTCGGCGATGTGGTGGGAATTGCGCCCCGCCAGCTGCCGGACATGCAGCGTGATGCCGGCGTGCACGGCGAAAGCGCGGAGGAATTCCTCCACAAGCTCCGTGTCGAAGGAGCCGATCTTCTCCGTCGGGAACTGCAGCTCCGGATAGCAGCCGCCGCGCCCCGAGATGTCCACCGCGCAGAGGATCAGCGCCTCGTCCATCGGGAGGATTACCGAGGCGTAGCGCCGAATCCCGCGCTTCTCGCCCAGTGCCTCCTGGAAAGCGTCGCCCAGCGCGATGCCGATGTCCTCCGTGCTGTGATGATCGTCCACCCAGGTGTCGCCCTTGCAGCGCAGCCGCAGCCCAAAGGCCCCGTGCCGCGCGAACAGCTGCAGCATGTGGTTCAGGAAGCCCACGCCGCTGTCGATCTCGGTCTCTGCCGCATTGTCCAGGTTCAGCGAAAGCCGGATGTCGGTTTCCGCCGTGACGCGGGTGATTTCAGCGTTTCTCATGGATGATCTCCTCCAGCAGGCCCAGCATCGCGGCCATGTCCTCCGGTGTGCCGATGGTGATGCGGTTGAAATCCGCGATGCGCGGCTGGCTGAAATGGCGCACCAGCACGCCGCGCTCCTTCAGCTCCTGATACAGCCGCTGCCCCGCAATGGCGGGATGGCGGGCGAAGAGGAAGTTCGTCCGCGACGACAGCACCTCGAAGCCCAGCCCCGTGAGGGCCTGCCGGGCCGCCTCCCGGGTCTCGCAGATCTGGCGGCACCTGTCGTCATAGTAGGGCTGCTCCCGGACGGCGATCTCCGCCGCGCACAGGCTCAGCCGGTTGATATTGTAGGGATTGGTGCTGTAGCGAAGCGTTTCGAGGTCGCGGATCAGCGCCTCGCAGCCGATGGCATAGCCGACCCGCGCGCCGGCCAGCGAACGGGATTTGGAGAAGGTCTGCACCACCAGCAGGTTGTCGTATTTCTGCGTCAGCGGCACCGCGCTCTCGCCGCCGAAGTCCACATAGGCCTCGTCGATGAGCACCACGTGGTTCGGATGCGCCTGCACCAGCGCCTCGATCGCGCTGCGCGGCAGGGCCATGCCGGTGGGGGCGTTCGGGTTGGCGATCACGATCATCGCGTCGTCGGCGCCGTAGTCCTCCACATGCAGGGAGAAGTCCTCCCGCAGCGGCACCGTCTGGTATTTCTCGCGGTGCAGCTCCGCGAACACCGGATAAAAGCCGTAGGTGATGTCCGGGAAGCGGACACCGTCCTCCCCAAAGGCCAGAAAGGCGAAGTTGAGCGCCTCATCCGAGCCGTTGGTCACCGTCACGTTTTCGCGGCGGACGCCATATTGCGCGGCCAGTGCGTCCCGAAGCCCCGCACAGACCGGATCCGGATACAGCCGGCAGCCGGCGGCGGCGTCCCCGTTCAGGCAGCGCAGCACCCCCGGCGACGGCGGATAGGGCGACTCGTTCGTGTTCAGCTTGATATACCGCCGATCCTGGGGCTGCTCCCCGGGCTCGTAGGGCGACAGCGCGCGCACGGTTTCGGATGCAAAGCGGGACATACGGCACCTCCATTATGCTTTCACGCTTTACCACGGTAAAGCGTCACGCCCATATTAGCACAAAAATCCGCCTTCGTCAAGGGCGGATTTCTGCGTTTCGGGTGAAAACACTGCGTCACGGCGCAATCACCAGCTCCACCGGGCAGTGGTCGCTGCCGTAGATCTCCTGGTGGATGGACGCGGACACCAGCCGCCCGCGCAGGCTTTCCGACACGATGAAGTAATCGATGCGCCAGCCTGCGTTCTTTTCGCGGGCGTGGAAACGGTAGGACCACCAGGAATACGCCCCGGCCTCGTCCGGATGGAAGCAGCGGAAGGTATCGATGAAGCCGCTCTCCAGCAGCCGGGTCATCTTGCCGCGCTCCTCGTCGGTGAAGCCGGCGTTGCGGCGGTTGCTCTGCGGATTCTTGATGTCGATCTCCTGATGGGCCACGTTCAGATCGCCGCAGAAAACGACCGGCTTGACAGCCTCCAGCTCCTTGAGATAAGCGAGGAAGGCATCCTCCCAGCGCATCCGCCAGGGCAGCCGGGCCAGCCCGTCCTGGGAGTTGGGCGTGTAGACGGTCACCAGCCAGAAGTCGGCAAATTCCAGGGCGAGCACACGGCCCTCGTGGTCGAACTCGTCCACGCCGATGCCGCAGCGCACCTGCAGCGGATGGATCCGCGTCAGCACCGCAGTGCCGGAGTAGCCCTTCTTTTCCGCGCTGTTCCAGTAGACCTCATAGCCCTCCGGCTGCAGCTCCGCCTGGCCCGGCTGGCATTTCGTCTCCTGCAGGCAGAAGACATCCGCGTCCAGCTGCCGGAAGCTCTCCAGAAAGCCCTTGCCCAGCACGGCGCGCAGCCCGTTCACATTCCAGGAGATCAGTTTCATTCAGCTCACCTCGCGGAAAGGATACCATATCGGCCCGCACAATGCAAGGACGCGGCTGCTTCTTTGCTGTATTCTGCTTGATGGGCAAAGGAAAAGCGCTGCATTGCTGCAGCGCTTGCTGAATCCTGTGGTTCTGGCTTATTCGGCCTTGAAGACGCACACGATGATGGTCTCAGCAGCAGCCATGGTCGCGACCTGATCCTTGTCCAGGGAGATAGCCAGGTTGCCATTGCCGTCCTCATCAACCTCGATGGCCGCTTCGACCACGATGTCGGTGAAGTCGCTGCCGGAAATGCACTGGAACAGCACGGCAGCCTTGTCTTCCGCGGTGAACTGGGCGCCGCTGCACTGCAGGGTCGCGTTCAGCCATTCGCAGTCTTCGCTGTAGTTGATGATCATCACGGCGTCCAGATCGGTCGGGATGAAAGCATCGCCGGCCACTTCGGCCACCTTGTCCAGGGTATCGGCGTTGAAGGAATCCTTCCACGCGTCATTGCCCAGCAGCTGAGCAGCAAGCTGTTCAACGACATCGTCCTTGGAGGGATCGTCGGCCAGAGCGGTCGTGCCGTTGGAGGACTCGGAGGTGATGGTGATGCCAGTGCCCTCGGGGCTATTGATCTCTTCGGCCAGAGCGGCCACAGAGGTCAGCACGAGCAGCGCAGCCAGGAGCAGGGAAAGTGCCTTCTTCATGGGAATCGACTTCCTTTCTTCTTCCTCGTGATTGTCACTCCTGCAGCTGTCGGGTGGATGCCTCTGCGGAGTGTGAGGAGCGTTCAGATTTGAGAGAATCAATTTCTCTCAGTTCGAGATTATATCACCAAAGATACTGAATTGCAAGGCCTGATTACCAGTTTATTGCACATCTTGTATGAAGATTGTGTTAAATTCCTTGTTTTTCTCCGGTTTTTCGCCATTTTTCCGAACATTCGGGCCTATTCTTCGGCCGTCAGCGGGTCATTTATGCCCACATAGATGATCTGCGACTTGGGTTTGTAGGTATCTGTGGCCAGATGCTCGCGTTCGGTTTCCACACCATTGACGTACGTCACGCGGTAGCTCTCCACGGTATAGCCCGGCGAAGCCTCGCGAAGGACATACTCCTCGTCCGTGTAGGTGACATATTCGTTCTTCTTGTCCTCGCGGATCTCCGGCTCCTCCGGCGCGGGAATCTCGATCTCCAGAACGTCGAAGTCATACTTCACATTGCCCATGGCCGCGCCATAGATGGTCACCCGCGCGTTGAGCTTCTTGCGGTTGCTCGCGTCGGACTGCACCGCCGCCGTGATGTAGATCGGGTAGTCCGTGGGATTCTTGAACTTCAGGTCGATCCGGTGGTTGGAGTACCAGTACACCGTGGCGTCCTTGCCCTTGTCGGTGTAGCGCACCGCCATCGAATGCGGCTTGCGCTCCGTGATCGTCATGCCCGCGCGGACCGCCGCCTGGTAGATCGTTGTGCTGGCCTGGCAGACCCCGCCGCCGATGCCGGTCGTGACTTCCTCGTAC
>CAMNHF010000118.1 GCA_946538975.1 uncultured Clostridia bacterium
GTTTTTCTGCATAAATCTCTCTTCGCTTCCGCTTGATAGGCTGAGTAGTAACGTTCGCTCCGCGCTGATTCCTGGGGAAGAGAACCCTTTTCCTGGAGGAAAAGGGATTCCCTTCCCCCGGACCCCTATTCCTCCGAAAAGGCCGTTCTTGGGGGATTTTTACGGTGCGCATGCCTCCCCGGACGCGCGGCAGACGCATCACGGCTGAGGGCGAAGCAGCCGTCCGTCTCCACCAAAGGGGTTCCACACGCAGAACAGACAAAATACAAAAACTGGTTGACTTTAGTTCGATAAAGTGCTAAAGTATCACCCGTATCAACGAAGCGCCCCGCGATGGGGACGAAGGAGGATTTCTGCAATGAAGAAACTGTTGGCGCTGCTCCTGTGCCTGTGTCTGAGCCTGTCGGCCGCGGCCGCGATGGCGGACACCTTTGTGATGGGCATTGACCCCGAGTATCCGCCCTTCAGCTATCTGGGGGACGACGGCGAGTACACCGGCTTCGACGTGGAGATCTGCAAGGCCGCCTGCGAGCTGCTGGGCTGGGATCTGCAAATCTTCGCCGTGGACTGGGACAACAAGCTGATCCAGCTGGACAACCGGGAGTGCGACTGCGTCTGGTCCGGCATGACGATCCGGCAGACGATGTACGATCAGGGCTATGTGATCTCCGAACCGTACTATGACAACACGCAGGTCATCCTGGTCAAGAAGGACAGCGGCATCGCCTCCTCCGCGGATCTGGCGGGCAAGGTGGTCGTGGTGCAGCTGGGCACCTCCGGCGAGGCCATGCTGAACGAGGATCTGACGGAGCTGACCGCCACCTTCGACAGCCTGGTCACCTGCCAGAGCTTCCTGATGTGCTTCACCGAGCTGGAAGGCGGCGCGGCGGATGCCGTGGTCGTCGACCTGCCCGTGGCGGCCGCCTATGCCGCCGGCAAGGACAACCTGGTGATCCTGGACGAGCAGCTGGGCAGCGAGCAGTACGGCATTGCCTTCCGCAACGGCGATGACGAGCTGTGCGCGCAGGTTGCGGGCGCGGTGGCGCAGCTGGTGGAGAACGGCACCTACGCCGAGATCGCGGCGAAGTATCCGGACATTGTGAACAACCTGATTTTCCTCCACTGAGCAGCTGAACACCGAGATTCCCAAAGGACCCGGGGGCCTTGGGGCCTGCCGGGTCTTTTGTTCCTTGAGAAGGGGGAGGGCCGATGACACTCGCGACCATCGTGCTGAAAATGGGCGACGGCTTTGGCAAGACCTGCGCCATCTTCTTTCTGACGCTGCTGTTTTCGCTGCCGCTGGGCATGCTTGTGGCCATGCTGCGCATGAGCAAAAACCGCGTCGTCGCCACCGTCACCCGCCTGGTGATCTCCGTGCTGCGCGGCACGCCGCTGATGCTGCAGCTGCTCGCGGTGACCTACGGGCCGTATTATCTCTTCGGCCTGACCGTCGCCCGCAACAAGCTGATCCCCGTGGTCATCGCCTTCGCGATCAACTACGCGGCCTACTTCGCGGAGATCTACCGCGGCGGCATCGAATCCATGCCCGTCGGCCAGTATGAGGCGGCGCAGGTGCTGGGCTATACGAAGACGCAGACCTTCCTGCGCATCATCCTGCCGCAGGTCATCAAGCGGATCCTGCCCAGCATCACCAACGAGGTGGTGACCCTGGTGAAGGACACGTCGATGGCGTTCACCGTGTCCTATCAGGAGATGTTCACCATCGGCAAGCAGATCGCGAACTCGCAGACGAGCTTTGTGCCCTTCGTCGTCGCGGGCGTGTTCTACTATGTGTTCAACCTGCTGGTGGACTTTGGCATGGGCCGCGTGGAAAAACGGCTGAACTACTACCGGTGAGGGGGCGGAAAACGTGAGCAGACTGCTGGAAATCAACCACTGCCGCAAGAGCTTCGACGGCAGCGAGGTGCTGACCGATCTGAGCCTGTGCGTGGAGAGCAGCCAGGTGCTGTCCATCATCGGCCCCAGCGGCAGCGGCAAATCGACGCTGCTGCGCTGCGCCACTCTGCTGGAGACCATGGACGGCGGCGACCTCATCTATGATGGCACCTATGCGGCCCGCGACATGGGCGGGCGGGCGGTCTACGCTCCGCCGGCGCAGCTGCAGAAGGTGCGGGGCATGTTCGGCCTTGTGTTCCAGAATTTCAACCTGTTCCCGCATTATACGGTGCTGAAGAACATCATGGAGGCGCCGATGCTGGTGCAGAAGCGCTCCCGGAAGGAAGTGGAGGCGGAGGCCCGCGCCCTGCTGGACCAGATGGGCCTGGCGGACAAGGCGGACGCGTACCCCTTCCAGCTCTCCGGCGGCCAGCAGCAGCGGGTGTCCATCGCCCGGGCGCTGGCCATGAACCCGAAAATCCTCTTCTTCGACGAGCCCACCTCCGCCCTGGATCCGGAGCTGACCGGGGAGATTCTCCGCGTCATCCGGGCGCTGGCGGAGCGGAAGATGACGATGGTGATCGTCACGCATGAGATGGCCTTTGCCCGGGACGTGTCGGACTGGGTCGTGTTCATGAACGGCGGCGTCATCATCGAGCAGGGGCCGCCGGCGGAGGTGATCGACCACCCCGGACAGGAGCGGACGATTCAGTTCCTGCGCCGGATGCGGGAGCAGTGAGCGGCAGGGGGGAGAGACGTGCGGTATCTTTCGTATGTGCGGCTGGATCCGACCGGCAATATCACCTGCCTGGTGCTGGACGAGGTGCCGGCGGAGCAGCGCACGGTGGTGACAGCCCTGCTGATGAAGCGCTGCGAGCAGGTGGGCTATCTGACCCGACCGGCGGATCCCGCTGCGGCGGCGCGGCTGGAGATGATGGGCGGCGAGTTCTGCGGCAACGCCTCCATGGCCGCGGCGGCCTGGCTGGCCCGGCAGCGCGGCGCGCGGGAGGAAACGGTTGTGCCGCTGGAGGTCAGCGGCGCGCGGGGCCTGGTGGACTGCCGCGTACGGCCCCTGCCGGACGGCGCCTTCGAGGGAACGGTGGCCATGCCGCCGGTGCTGGAGGTGTTCCCGCTGTCCCTGGACGGCCGGGAGCTGACCGCCGTGCGCCTGGAGGGCATCGTGCACCTGATCCTGGAGGATCAGCCCATGGAAAAGCGGGCGGCGGAGCAGCTGCTCCAGGCGGCGGCGCGGCAGCTGCCGGACGCGGCGATAGGCCTGCTGCAGTGGGACAGCGCGGCGCGCTTCATGACGCCGCTGGTCTGGGTGCGGGGCAGCGGCACCCTGGTCTGGGAGACCGGCTGCGGCAGCGGCAGCACCGCAGTGGGGGCCTGGCTGGCGCTGCGCGATGGCGGAGCCCGGCAGGAGATTCGCCAGCCGGGCGGCACGATCCTTGTGACGGCGCAGGCGCAGGGCGGCCGGATCGCCGCGGTGCGCATGACCGGCCTGGTCCGCCTCGGCGAAATGGAGATTCTGCGCTGGTGAATGCCATCCAAAAAACTCCCGCGAAGGGAGTTTTGCTTTGTCAGTCTTTCGGGTAGCAGCGGCGCCACAGGGGGAGGACAGCCAGGACGATCCACACGCAGGCCGCGGCCCCGATCAGGTGCCAGACGTCCGCCGGCACGGTCTCCAGCACGGAGATCTTCTTCTCAAAGGCGGCGAACTCCATCGCCACCAGAATGCCGATGGCGGCCGCGATCTGCGCCAGGACGGCGAGGGCCTTCTTTGCGGAGACCCCGCTGCCGCGCCAGCACACGGCCCACACCGCGATGATGGCCACCGCGCTGAGAATCTGGTTCGCGCGGACGAAGTTCAGCCAGGGCAGGTGCACGACCTCGCCGCGGAGCATGGCCTCCAGCACGATCTGGCCGCTGGCGCCCAGCAGCACGAACAGGGCGGTACGGCCGCCGGCGCGCGCCCGGGTGCGCCAGAGGATGACGGCGATGACCAGCTGCCACAGGGCCTCCAGCATGAACACCGCCCAGCACCACTCTCCGTAGAAGTTCTCCACCGCGAAGGGGAAGCGCTCAAAGAAGCTCCAGTTCTCCGGGGCGAACAGGCTGTAACGCATGGCGGGATCGGTCTCTTCCGGGGCAAACCAGGCGGCCAAATCCAGCCCAGTGCCAACGTCCGCGAACAGATAGCCGCAGGCGATGTGCCCGGCCGCGATCAGCACGCAGACGGGGATCAGCGTGCTGTCGGCGACATCTCCGCCCTTCTGGCGGGTGATGCGCCCGGTCAGCCAGGCCGCCGTCAGCCCGCCGGCGATGGCGCCCCAGAGCAGGTAGCCGCCGTCGGTCACGCGCAGCGGCATGCCCCAGTCCCACACCACCTGATCCAGCACCATCAGGCAGTAGAGCAGCCGGCTGAAGAGGAAACTGAGCGGCACGCACAAAAGGGCGAACCAGCTGGCGGTGTCCGCGCGCAGCTGCCGCCGCTTCATGCCGGCGGCGGTGCACAGGAGCACCGGCACGGCGGCGGCGGCGATCATGGCGCCGAAGGGGTAGATGCGCAGGGACAGAATTTCAATCGGTTCCATCCGTCATTCCTCGGCAGAGGCGAAATAGATGATGTCGGTGATCTCGCGGATGCCCGGCGTCTTGCAGATGCGCTTCCCGTCCACGATCAGGTTGGTGGAGCCGCCGCCGTCCAGGTTGTAGGCCACCAGGGCGCCGGGGCACTGCAGGGCGACGAACTCCGCGAACTCCTGCAGCGTCATGCCCGCGCTGGAATCGGTCTTGCCGTAGACCTCCACGATGGCGTATTCCAGATGGCCGGTCTGCACGATGCAGATGCGCTGCTGGGGATACTTCCACTGGTACATGCTCTGGCGGGCCGCGGCGGTCTCGGCCATGTCCTGCACCTCGCCGTTCAGGATCAGCGCCGGGCCCAGGTTGAAGGTATCCAGCACGGTCAGCCCGTTCGGGGTCAGGTGCTCGGCGACGTAGGCGTCGATGCTCTCGGTGGTGGCGGAGGGGATGACGTGGAAGTCGCCCTCGCTGTCGATGAGCAGCATGTCGAAGATGCGGCCGCGGCGGTTGCCCGTGGCGTCGCGCAGCAGCTCGCCCTGGCGCACCACATAGCCCACGTCGTACTCGTACTTGAAGAAGTCGCCGTTCATGGCGGCCACGGCGTTCTTGCTGGCGGCCATGCTCTCGGCCTTGGCCTGGCCGCGGCCGGTGTAGGTATCCTTGCTGACGGCGGTGCGCAGCTGCGACACATCGGCGATCCTGATCCGCACGACGAAGGTCTCGTGGGTGACGCTGCGGCGCTTCACCGTGAGGGTGGTGCTGCCCTGCTCGACGGTCATGTCGATGGTGGAATCGTGGTAGGCGACGGGCAGCTTGCCCTCATAGGTCCAGCCGCTCTCCTTGGTCTCCATGCCGCCCTGGGTGAAATCCAGGGGCAGCTTCTTCACGGCGTCCTCGGCCATGGAGGGGGAGGAGACCGTCAGCGCCAGGCAGATGAGCATCAGGATGGCGGCTGCCCAGCGCAGCGCGTTCATTTTGTTCATGTTCGTACCTCCTTGCGGCTCAGGGCTGCTCCGGCGCGGCCGGGGCCGGGGTCAGCGTGATGATGGCCGGCGGCGTCAGCACATAGGGATCCTCCAGCGTGCCCGCGCCGCCGCCGATCGCGTACCGGTCCAGCGCCAGGTAGAGCGCCGGGCGGACGCCCTCATTGGCGCGGCCCACCTCGATGTGGCCCAGCTGGCCGCCGTCCTTGGTGCAGCGGGCGTGGCGGCCGTCGGTGGTGGACTGGTTGCGCACCCAGTAGGGGCTGTGGCTGCCGTATTTCTTCTGGAACACATACAGGCCGTTCGCGATCGCGTAGGGGGTGCCCCAGGCGCGCAGGCCCGGGCTCTTGCGGATGTTCGTCTCGCGGCCCATGCCGATGCCCACGTCCTTGACGTCCTCGCTGTCCAGCAGGAACACCTTGCCATAGTTCTCGCAGGGCAGCAGCATGTCCAGCTCCTCCTCCGTGAAGGCGGCCGCGGCGAATTCGCCGTTCAGGTACCCGCACAGCTCGGTCTGGCCGAAATCGCCCTTCAGCACGTCGCGGTATTCCTTCAGGTTGGGGTGCATGGGCCGGGCGAACAGGATATACTCGCTGCACAGGTAGGCCTTCTCCGCGTCGACCGTGAGGATCCGCCAGATGATGGGCTGCACCTCGCCCTCGGCTGTCTGGGGATACCGGCCCAGGGTGACGTAAATGTAGCCGCCCTCCTTGTCATAGCCGCGGAGGGATTCCGCCGACGCCGCCCCCAGGAGCAGCAGCGCGGCCAGCAGCAGCGCAATCAGCCTTTTCTTCATCGCAGAAATGACTCCTGTTTCAATCATATTTGCCCCGTCTCCGCGGCGTCAGGACGCGGCGCGGGACAGTCTTCACACCTTTCAAGAATAGCACATCCGCGGAATTGTGTCAACGCTCCGGGGCCGCTGTACAGATTGTAAAAATGATGGTATAATCACGGCAGTGGCTGCCTTCCGGAGCGGGAGGGCGGCACCGGAAAGGGGTATGCAGATGAACAAGCGGAGACTGGGCAAGACGGGCCTGATGGTCAGCGAGGTGGGCTTCGGCGGCGAGTGGCTGGAGCGCCATGACGAGGCGGAATCGGTGGAGCTGGTGCGCTACGCCCATGAGCAGGGCATCAATATCATCGACTGCTGGATGCCGGATCCCAAATCCCGGAGCATCATCGGCCGCGCCATTGCGGACTGCCGGGAGTCCTGGTATGTGCAGGGCCACATCGGCTCCACCTGGCAGGGCGGCCAGTATGTGCGCAGCCAGGACATGAGCGCTGTGAAGCCGGCCTTCGAGGATCTGCTCACGCGCATCGGCGGCGGCTACATCGACCTGGGCATGATCCACTATGTGGACACGGTGGAGGACTGGGAGAAGCGGACGCACTCGGAATTCATGGACTATGTGTACGAGCTGAAGGAGAAGGGCCTCATCCGCCACATCGGCATGAGCACCCACAATCCCCGCGTCGGCCAGCTGGCGGCGAAGTCCGGCTTCATCGAGATGATCCTGTTCAGTATCAATCCGGCCTTCGACATGAAGCCGGCCAGCGAGGATCTGGAGAGCATGTTCGGAGGCTACGACGCGGCCCTGAGCGGCATCGACCCGGACCGGGCGGCGCTGTACCACCTGTGCGAGGAGCACGATGTGGGCATGACGGTGATGAAGGGCTTCTTCGGCGGACGGCTGCTGCGGAAGGAGACGTCGCCCTTCGGCGTGGCCTTCAGCGCGCCGCAGCTGATTCACTACGCCCTGACCCGCCCCGGCGTCAGCTCGATCCTGTGCGGCTACGACACGAAGGCGCAGGTGGATGAGGCCGTCGCCTATGAGACCGCCACCGCCGACGAGCGCGACTACGCCTCCGTGATCGCCTCGGCCCCGCTGCACGCCTACATGGGCCAGTGCACCTACTGCGGCCACTGCCGGCCCTGCCCGATGGACATCGACATTGCCATGGTCAACAAGTTCTACGATCTCGCCCGGCTGCAGCCTTCCGTGCCGGAGAGCCTGCGCGAGCACTACCGCGCGCTGGCGCACCACGCCTCCGAGTGCGTGGGCTGCCGGGGCTGCGAGAGCCGCTGTCCCTTCGGCGTGCCGATCGCCGAGCGGATGGGGAAGGCCGCGGAGCTCTTCGGCGAATGAGGAAGGCAGGTGATGCCGGCATGACCCGTACCGCTGCACTGCCGCGCCGTACCGGCTGGCGGCTGCTCTTTGCCGCGCTGGCCGCCTTTGCGGGCCTCGTGCTGAGCACCAAGAGCTCCTTTCTGTATCCGCTCAACGACTGGGTGGACGTACAGTGCTTTTTCACCGTGGGCCGCGGCGTCGTGCACGGCCTGATGCCCTACCGCGACCTGTATGAGCAGAAGGGGCCGCTGGTCTACCTGCTCTACGCCCTGGGCGCGGCGATCTCGGAGAACAGCTTCGTCGGCGTGTTCGTGGTGGAATGCCTGTGCTTCGCGGCCTTCCTGCATCTGTGCGGGAAGATCGCGGAGACGCTCACGGGCCTGCGCGGCGCGTACTGGCCGGGCGCGGCGCTGCCGGCGGTGCTGATCCCGCTCTCGCCGGCCTTCTCCCATGGCGGCAGCGCGGAGGAGCTGATCCTGCCCGTGTTCGCGCTGGGCCTGTGGCTGGTGCTGCGGGTGCTGGGCCGGAAGGACGGCTTCACGGACGGGGAGGGCATCGCGCTGGGCCTGTGCGCGGCGGCCGCCCTGTGGATGAAGTACACCTTCTGCGGCCTCTTCCTGGGGCTGGCGCTCGTCGTCCTGGCGTGGCACTTCGCGACGGGCCGGGCGGCGAAGCTGCCCCGGCTGATCGGCTGCGCCCTGCTGGGCACGGCGGGGCTGTCGGCGCTCATCCTCGGCTGGTTCGCCCTGCGCGGCGCCCTGCCGGAGCTCTGGCAGGCCTATTTCGTCAACAACCTGAGCCAGTATTCGCAGAACATCCGCGGCGGCGCCTATGATCCCCCGCTGCAGAATCTGCTGAATAACCTCACCTGGGCGGTGCCGGCCGCGGCAGGCCTCATCTGGCTGACGGCGACGGGCAGGAAGCGCGGCTGGGAGGCGGCGGCCTGCTGGCTTGGCGCGGTCTGCCTGTTCGTGTTCACCTACTGGAGCGGGCGGCGCTATCCCTATTACGCGCTGGTGATGGCCGCGTTCACGCCGCTGGGCATCGCGGCCCTGATCGCCGGCGCGGCCAGGCTGCTGCGTGAGAAGCCCGCCGCGCTGCGCGGCACGGCCATCGCTTTCACGGCGGCCGCGATCGCCGCCGCGCCGCTCACGCACTGGGCCTTCGGCCGCAATAGCTACATGCTGGCGATTCCCCGGGAGGAGACACCGCAGTACCGCTTTGCCCGGATCATCCGTGATTCAGACAATCCGTCCCTGCTGAACACCGGCTTCCTGGACGGCGGCTTCTACTACGCTGCCGGCCTTGTGCCCGAAAACCGCTTCTTCTGCACCTTCAACATCGATCTGCCGGAGATGCAGGAGGAGATGGACCGCAGCCTCCGCGAGGGGCGCACGGCCTTTGTCGTCACGCGCCAGCGCCGCCTGGAGGAGGACAGTCCGTACGAGCTGGTGGACGAGCACAGCATGCTGTTTGAGGGCCGCCCCTGGACATACTACCTCTACCGGAGGAAGACCGCCGGCGATTGAACCTTTGGACGATCCCCCGCAGAAAACGAAGGACGCGGAGCGCTTCCTGCCTCGCGTCCTTTTGGCAAGTTGTAAAATGAAATGACGCAAAAAGAAAGACTCATCGAGTCAAATCTGG
>CAMNHF010000119.1 GCA_946538975.1 uncultured Clostridia bacterium
GGAAGAACAAGGAGATTATTCTCTACATCAAACCGCTTTAACAAATTCCAGTTTGTCGTGTTCCCCGGCGGCTGCAAGAGCAGGATGACCGGGTGCCGCATGGAGCGGCAGTACCATCACAAGAATCAAGCAGGTGCTGCCGGAGAACAGTCAAGGAGGTGCACACCATGCAGAAAGATCCTTCCACTTCCGATCCGAAGCTCCGCGAGGCCAAGGCGCGCATGCAGCACGTGAAGCGGACGGCGGCCTTCATTGGGATCGGCTGGCTGGTTTTCTTCATTCTGGCAATGATCCTGAGCGCCAGCCTGCGTCTGTCCCAGGATATCTTTCCCCCGATCATCGCGTGCGGTTCGATGGCCTTTTTGATCGCGCTGGCCGTAATGCTCTTCAGGGCCTGTTCGATCAAGCAGCAGATCGCCGCAGCCGCGATGGACGAGGCGGACATTGCCGGACTGCTGCGCGGGTACTGCACGCTGGAGACATTTCTGCCGGTGGACGGTATGAACGCGCATTTCCTGGAAAAATGGCTGCGCTTTGACCGCGTCAGCGGCACGGGGTATTTCAAAGGCGCGCTGGGGAGCCGTGCGCTTGCTTCCGCCTGGGAGTTTCTGGAGGAGTCCGACCGCGAGGGCTACGGCATCGTTTACAGAGGCCAGATCACCTGGCTTGAGGCCCGGGGCAGTTTTCCCGGCACGCTGCGGCTCGTCCGCAGAAAGAGTGGGGCGAGTGGGATTTTTCGGCGCGAATCCGGGTTCAAAAGGGTTGAGATCAGCCGGGAATGGGACGCGCTGTGGAATGTGGACGCGAAGGTGGAGGATCAGGCCTGCGTCCACGCCCTGCTGAACGAGGAGACCGAACTGTACCGCAGGCTGCTGAACATGGTCAGCATTGACTTCGTGGTCTATCAGGGGAAGGCCATTCTGATGGGCGGCGTCCGGGGTGTGAACGGCGCGGGGAAGATGGATGATCCGCAAAAGGTCCGGGCTGCCTACGAGGCAGCCTATGAAGGTCTGTTCCGCGAGGACATCCCTGCGGTGGATTCGGCGGTATTTCCGGAGGGCTGATCTGCGTTTGAAAAGCCGTGCACATGTGATGTGCGCGGTTTTTTTGTAAACGCCTGCAAGCAGCAAAACAAGCAAACACTTTTTAAGAGGATCCTCGGCTCCATTCCTGAGACATGGATGTACCATTCCGCTGCATCGTCCGCTGTGACAGCGGGGCCGCAGCCACGCCTCCAGCCATTTCGTTCAATATGGCTCCTCCGTCCACACGCGCACCTTGAAGCGGTAGAGCGGCGGCGGCAGAATCTCATGGTAGAGCTGCCGGTACCATTCCGCTGCCTCGTCCGCTGTGGCGGCGGGGCCGCAGGCAAAGCGCAGCACCCGGTACTCCGCGCCCCAGACCGCCGCGCGCACGCCGGTGTCCGTCATGCCGCTGCGCAGGTAGAAGCGCAGGCGGCGCAGGCAGTGCTCCCGCTCCGCCGCGTCCTGCGCCCAGTCGGGATTCTCAGTCTCCAGCAGCACCCGGCCGTCTGCGGGCAGAGCGGTCTCCTGCAGGGCGCGGAGGAAGGCGCTGCCCAGACCGCTGCCGCGCAGATCCTCGCGCACGGCCAGATAGTCCAGCAGCCACAGGCCTCCCTCCAGCGTCACGAAAAAGGCGTAGGCCAGCGTCTCCCCGTCCGCCGCGGCGCCGAAAGAGCGGTATTTCCCGGTCCGCATGGCCTGCTCAATCCGGGAGAGGGGCTTGCACTCCTCCGGCCGGAAGTCCGCCGTGAGACGCTCGCGGTACAGCTGCCGCACCTGCTCCAGGCTCAGCGGCGCCACAGAAAAGGCCGGCGCGCTCATTCGCCGAGCCTCCCGGCCTGCCGCGCCGCGTCCGGCACCATGTGCACATTGACGTGGGGATAGGTCATCGCCACGCCGCTCTCGCGGAAGGCGGCGTAGAGCTGCTCGTTGAGGGCGTACTTGCAGTCGATGAAGGAGGCGGCCGGGCACCAGACGCGGATGTTGTAGGTGATGGCGCTGTCGCCGTAGGTCTCCAGCTGGATGACCGGCGCCGGCTCGCTCATCAGCCCCGGCACCGCGGCGATGGCCTTCATCACGGCCGCGCGGACCTCCCCGGGCGCGCTGTCGTAGGAGGCGCCCACGGTCAGGTCGATGCGCCGCTCGCTCACTGCGGAGTAGTTCGTCACGCGGGAGGTGTACAGCAGGCTGTTGGGCACATAGTGCATCACGTTGTCCGGCCCGCACAGCCGCGTGTGCATGATGCCGATCTCCTTCACCGTGCCGGAGATCGTGTCGTAGGAAATGAAGTTGCCCACTTCAAAGGGCTTGGACACCAGGATGATGACGCCGCCGACAAAATTGCTCAGCATCCCCTGCACGCCCAGGGTAACCGCCAGGCCGAACACCGAGAACACCGCCACAAAGGAGGTGACCGGGATCCCGATAACGCTGGCCGCGATCATCACCGCGATCAAGTCCAGCAGGACGCGCACCACCGTCTTGAGGATCGTGTGCAGGGATTTCGGAATGATCCGTCCCCGCTCCAGCAGCCGGGTGAAGAGCATCACCAGCAGATGCGCGATGACCAGCCCCACCACCAGCACGATCAGCCCCGTCAGAGCCGTCTGCTGATCCAGTCCCTTGAACAGGTCGACGACCTCCTCCACCGAGTTCAGTTCCTCCGCCGTTTCCGCCGCTGACGACATATCGCCGCCTCCTTTGCCATTGATTCCATGGACAGTATAGCACAGTTTTTCCCGGATGAAAACCGCCGCCGGCGCGTTTTCCGCGGGCCCGCTTCCCCCTCCCAGGCCTGGGCGCAGGGAGAATCTACATTATATGTTTGACTTGACGAGACAGGAAAACTGTGATACAGTGGGGCAGGTCAGCGCGGACGGGCCGCTGTTTTTGTCCATAAGGCTTTCGGCGGCAGTTCACACTGGCTTCATCGGCACAGTATCACAATACCGTGCGCCTTCCCCTTCGCGGAGGCGCAGCGGCATATGGAGGAACAGCATCATGGCGACAGCCGGAGAAAAAAAGCCCGCAGCACCCAAACGCGCCAAGGCGGCGGCGAAGCCCAAGCTCATCATTGTGGAATCGCCGGCCAAGGCGCGCACCATCTCCAAGTACCTGGGACGCGGCTGGCATGTGGAAGCCTCGCAGGGGCATGTGCGCGATCTGCCCCGCAGCCAGCTGGGTGTGGACGTTGCGAACGATTTCGACATGAAGTACATCACGATCCGCGGCCGCGGCGACATCCTGGCCGCGATCCGCAAGGAAGCCCGGAACGCCTCGCAGATCTATCTCGCCACCGACCCTGACCGCGAGGGAGAGGCCATCTCCTGGCACCTGGCGCAGATTCTCGGCATCGACACGGCCAGCCCGTGCCGCGTGGAGTTCCACGAGGTGACAAAGAAGGCGGTCAAGGCCGCGATCAGCCAGCCCCGCACCATCGACATGGGCCGGGTGGACGCCCAGCAGGCCCGCCGCGCGCTGGACCGGCTGGTGGGCTACAAGATCAGCCCGCTGCTGTGGGCCAAGGTGAAGAAGGGCCTCTCCGCAGGCCGCGTGCAGTCCGTCGCCACGCGCATGGTCGTGCAGCGCGAGCGGGAGATCGAGGCCTTTGTGCCCGAGGAATACTGGGACATCTCCGCCGCCTGCAGCCATCACAGCGGCAAAAAGAGCCAGCGCTTCACGATGCGGCTCAGCGGCATCGACGGGGCGAAGGCGGAGATTGCCGACGCCGCCGCCGCGCAGGCCGTCACCGACCGCATCACCGCCGCCAGCTTCCACATCCGCAGCGTGAAGCACTCCGAGCGCAGGAAGAATCCCGCGCCACCCTTCACCACCTCCTCCCTGCAGCAGGAGGCCAGCCGCAAGCTGAACTTCACCACATCGAAAACCATGCAGGTGGTGCAGCAGCTCTATGAGGGCGTGGATCTGGCCGGGGAGGGCACCCAGGGCCTGGTGACCTATATCCGTACGGACTCCGTGCGTGTCAGCGACGAGGCCCTCGCGGCCCTGCGTGCCTTCATCCCCGGGCGGTACGGCGCGGACGTGCTGCCGGAGAAGCCGAACACCTACAAGGGCCGCTCCAACGCGCAGGACGCCCACGAGGCCATCCGCCCCACCGACGTCACCCGCGAGCCGGACGCCATCCGCGCCTCGCTGACCAACGACCAGTACAAGCTGTACCGGCTGATCTACCACCGCTTCGTGGCCAGCCAGATGACGCCGGCCCGCTTCGAGACGCTGACCGCCGAGGCCGAGGGCGACGGTCTGCAGATGCGCTTCTACGGCGAAAAGAAGACCGCCGCCGGCTTCACCTCCCTGTATGAGGAGAGCACCGACGAGGCCGTAGAGTCCGCCGAGACCGCCCTGCCGCTGCTCGCCGAGGGCGACGCCATCGCCGTGGAGGAAGTGAAGCAGGAGCAGCACTTCACCCAGCCGCCGCCCCGCTACACCGAGGCCTCCCTGGTGCGCACGCTGGAGGAAAACGGCATCGGCCGCCCCTCCACCTACGCGCCGACCATCTCCACGATCATCAGCCGCGGCTATGTCGGCCGGGAGAAGAAGCGGCTCTTCCCCACCGAGCTGGGCAACATGGTGACGGACATCATGGAGCAGTATTTCGCCCGCATTGTCGACACCGAGTTCACCGCGGACATGGAAACCCGTCTGGACCAGGTGGAGGCCGGCCAGCTCGGCTGGAAGCAGGTGCTGCGGGACTTCTATCCGTCCTTTGAGAAGACGCTGGAGGTCGCCGAGCAGGAGATCGAGAAGATCGAGGTGCGCGACGAGGTCAGCGACGTGCCCTGCGACAACTGCGGCGCGATGATGGTCTACAAGATGGGCCGCTTCGGGCGCTTCCTCGCCTGCCCGAACTTCCCCGAATGCAAGTGCACCAAGCCCCTCATCACCTGGATCGACGCGCCCTGCCCCAAGTGCGGCGCCCGCCTGCAGGAGAAGATCAGCAAGAAGAACCGCCGCTTCTACGGCTGCGAGCGGTACCCGGAGTGCGATTTCGTCTCCTGGGAGATGCCGGTGTGCGAGAAGTGCCCCCAGTGCGGCAGCTACATGGTGATGAAGCGTGGGCGGCATGGCGAGGTCATCCACCTGTGCGCCAACGAGAGCTGCCGCTGCAGGACGGTCGTCACGCCGCCGGAGGACGCGGAGGACACGGCCGATGAGTGAGCGGGCAACCGTCATCGGGGCGGGCCTGGCCGGCAGCGAGGCCGCCTGGCAGCTGGCGCGGCAGGGCATCGAGGTGCGGCTCATCGAGATGAAGCCGCGGAAGATGACCCCCGCCCATCACGCGCCCGGGTTTGCGGAGCTGGTCTGCTCCAATTCCCTGCGCTCGGACCGGCTGAGCAACGCCGTCGGCCTGCTGAAGGAAGAGATGCGCACGCTGGGCAGCCTGATCATGCGCTGTGCCGACGCGGCGCGGGTGCCTGCCGGCGGCGCGCTGGCCGTGGACCGGGAGCTCTTCTCCGGCGCGGTCACGGAGGCCCTGCGGTCCCATCCGCTGATCACCGTCGACGAGGCGGAGGCGGAGGACATCCCGGAGGGGCCGGTCATTATCGCCACAGGTCCCCTGACCAGCGACGCCCTCGCGGCGCGCATCGCGGCCCTGCCGGGGCTGGGGACGCTCAATTTCTACGACGCCGCGGCGCCCATCGTCACGCTGGAATCCGTCGACCAGAGCCGTGTGTTCCGCCAGTCCCGCTACGGCCGGGGCGACGACTACCTGAACTGCCCGATGACCGAGGCGGAGTACAACCGCTTCGTGGACGCCCTGCTGACCGCCGAGACCGCCGAGGTGCACGGTTTCGAGGAGAAGCGGGTGTTCGAGGGCTGCATGCCGGTGGAATCCATGGCGCGGCGCGGCCGCATGGCGCTGGCCTTCGGGCCGATGAAGCCGGTGGGTCTGACCGATCCCCGCACGGGGCGGGAGGCCTTCGCCGTAGTGCAGCTGCGGCAGGACAACGCCGAGGGCACGCTGTACAACCTCGTCGGCTTCCAGACGCGGCTGAAATTCCCGGAGCAGCGCCGCGTGTTCGGCCTGATTCCCGGGCTGGAAAACGCGGTGTTCGCCCGCTACGGCGTGATGCACCGCAACACCTTCCTGAACTCCCCCGGCTTCCTGAACGACCACTTCGAGATGATCTCACGGCCGCGCTGCTATTTTGCCGGGCAGATGACCGGCGTGGAGGGCTATGTGGAGAGCGCCGCCAGCGGCCTGCTCTGCGGGCTGAGCCTGGCCGGCGATCTGTGCGGCCGGGGGCCCGTCAGCCTGCCAGGCTTCACCGCCATGGGCGCCATGGGACGCTACGTCGCCGCGGCCAACCGGAACTTCCAGCCGATGAACTGCGCCTTCGGGCTGATTGATCCGCTGCCGGTGGACCGCGAGCACAAGAAGATCCGCAAGAAGGAGGAGCGCTACCTGGCGGTGAGCCGGCGCTCCCTGGACTGGCTGCGGCAGTGGGGCGCGGAGCAGGGCCTCGCGCCCAATCCGCCCGCCGGAGGCGATCCGCAGCCGGATGCATGACAAAGGAGAATCCATCATGAGTACAACATTTCGCGGCACCACGATCTGCGCTGTGCGGCGCAACGGCCAGACAGCCATCGCCGGCGACGGCCAGGTGACCATGGGCGAGAGCGTGGTGTTCAAGTCCACGGCGCGCAAGGTGCGCCGGCTGGCCGGCGGCAGCGTCGTCGCGGGCTTTGCCGGCTCCGTTTCCGACGCCTTCACCCTGTGCGAGAAGTTCGAGGAGAAGCTGGAGCAGTGCGGGGGCAACCTGGAGCGGGCCGCCGTGTCCCTGGCCCAGATGTGGCGCAGCGACACCGGCATGCGCAACCTGGAATCCCTGCTGATCGTGGCGGACAAAAACAGCCTGCTGATGCTCTCGGGCAACGGCGAGGTCATCGACCCGGACGGCGGCGTGTGCGCCATCGGCTCCGGCGGCAATTACGCGCTGGCGGCCGCCCGCGCCCTGCTGGAGAACACGGAGCTCTCCGCCCACGAGATCGCGGAGAAGGCGCTGCACATCGCGGCGTCCATCTGCGTGTTCACCAACGACAACGTCGTCGTGGAAGATGTGTGAGGAGGGACGCGGCATGGCAGAACTGACACCCCGTGAAATCGTGCGGGAGCTGGATCGCTTCATCGTCGGGCAGGAGGAGGCCAAAAAGATGGTCGCCATCGCCCTGCGCAACCGCTACCGCCGCTCCCGCGTCGAGGAACCGCTTCGGGAGGAAATCAGCCCCAAGAACATCCTGATGATCGGCCCGACCGGCGTGGGCAAGACCGAGATCTCCCGCCGCCTCGCCCGCCTCGCCAACGCCCCCTTCGTGAAGGTGGAGGCGACCAAGTTCACCGAGGTCGGCTATGTGGGCCGCGATGTGGACAGCATCATCCGCGACCTGGTGGAGAACGCCATCCGCATGGTGCGCGCCGAGCATGAGAAGCGCGTCGAGCCCCGGGCCAGCGTGCTGGCCGAAGACCGGCTGGTCACCCTGCTGACCGAGCCGCAGAAGAAGCCCGCCGGGAATCCGCTGGACTTCCTGCTGGGCCGCAAGAGCACCGAGCCGCAGCCCTCCGAAAGCGAGCAGACCGCGCTGAAGGCCCGCCGGGAGGAAGTCCGGCAGCAGCTGATGCGCGGCGAGCTCGAGGACCGCGAGCTGGAGGTGGAGGTGCAGGAGGAGGCCCCGCAGGTGGAGATCGGCGGCAGCGCCATCAACATCGGCGACATGATGGGCGGCATGATGCCCCGGCGCACCAAGCTCCGCCGCATGAAGGTCCGCGACGCCCGCAAGGTGCTCAAGCAGGAGGAGTGCGACAAGCTGATCGACTCCGACGCGGTCACCGAGGACGCCCTGCGCCGCGCGGAGCAGCACGGCATCGTCTTCATCGACGAGATCGACAAGATCGCCGGCCACGGCGGCGCGGGCCACGGGCCCGACGTCAGCCGCGAGGGCGTGCAGCGGGACATCCTGCCCATCGTGGAGGGCACCACGGTCAACACCAAGTACGGCCCCATCAAGACCGACTACATGCTGTTCATCGGCGCGGGCGCCTTCCATGTCAGCAAGGTCAGCGACCTGATCCCCGAGCTGCAGGGCCGCTTCCCGGTGCGCGTGCACCTCAAGAGCCTGACCCGCGAGGATTTCGAGAAGATCCTGACCCAGCCGGAGAACGCCCTGACCATCCAGTACAAGGCCCTGCTGGCGGTGGACAAGGTGATGCTCAGCTTCACCGACAGCGCGATTGAGGCCATCGCCGACGCCGCCTGCGCCGCCAACGAGAGCGGCGAGGACATCGGCGCGCGCCGCCTGCACGCGGTGTTCGAGCAGCTGCTGGAGGACGTGTCCTTCAACGCGGGCGACGAGAACATGCCGCCCTTCGATCTGGTCATCGACGGCGACTACGTGCGCGCCCATCTCAGCGGCGAGAACCGCCCCGCCGACGTGCGCAAGTTCATCCTCTGACACGGCGGCATGCAAAAAGGGAAGGCTGCAGTCATGCGGTCTTCCCTTTGCCGTGTCCGAAAATGGTCATTCCTCCACCAGCTCGATGGCGCGGACATCCTGCTCGCTGACCGTCATCCAGGCGGTGCGCTGATGGGTGTAGATCACGAAGCCCGCGGGGGTGCCGCCGGGCTTTTTCACATGGCGGCGGCGCGTATAGTCCACCGGCACGTTCGAGGAGCGCTGCCCCTTGGAATACCAGGCGGCCAGCGTCAGGGCCGCGCGGAGGGTCGCCTCGGGCACGTCGCCCTCGCAGGCGGCGATCACGTGGCTGCCGGGCATGTCCTTCGCGTGCAGCCACAGGTCGTCGCCCCGGGCCGAGGCAGTCAGGCGCTCGTTCTGCCGCGCGTTCTTGCCCACATAGATGTCGATGCCGTCGGCGGAGCGGTAGTGGTAGGGGCGGCTGGGCGGCAGCACGCGCTGGCGGCGGCGGTCGGTCACCCGCTTCATGTACCCGGCGGCGGCCAGCTCCTCGCGGATCTCCTCCAGCTCGCTCTCGCCCACGCACTTGCCCACATCCAGCAGCATGCCCTCCAGCAGGCTCAGCTCGCGCAGGGTCTTCTCCTTCTCCTGCCCGGCCCGCTCCCGGGCGCTGCGGGCCTTCTGATAGCGCTTGAAATAGCGCTGCGCGTTCTGGGAGGGCGTCAGCTGGCGATCCAGCGGGATCGTGAGCGTGCCGCCCGCCTCGTC
>CAMNHF010000120.1 GCA_946538975.1 uncultured Clostridia bacterium
CAGATGACCGCAAGGCCAAGATGTGCAGGAAAGTGAAGGAAATCCTGTGCAGGAAGCATGCGGCTTCGATCCCTCTGGGCGTCACATTCACGAAGCTGAACCAAGTGCTGCGGGGGTGGATCAACTACTTCCGGATCGGCAGCATGAAGACGTGGCTCAAGAATGATTTCAGCCCATGGATGCGCCACAAAGTGAGAGTCGTGATACTCAAACAGTGGAAGAAGCCGAAGGCAGTCTACCGGAACTTGATGAAGCTGAATGTCGCCTTCCACTGCAACATGACGGATGAGGACATCTTTAAGGTGGCCAATTCCAGATTGGGTCAGTACCGTAGATGCGGCATGAAAGTGGTCAACTTCCTGCTCAGTGCGAAAGTCCTCGCCTTGCCCAACAAGAAAGAGAATCGACCAGGACTGATCGATCCTCTCGCTTATTACCTGAGTAATACTTGAATCCATGTTACGATGTAGCGCCGTATACCTGACCGGTATGTACGGTGCAATGGGAGGGGCGAGGGCGCTTGCCCTCCCTCTACCCTATTGCCTCTGCCCGCGGAAAGCCGGCAATGACGTATTGACATAGTTATATCAAACCGATATACTTTGGCTGTCAGTAAAACGGGGTGAGTCCCCGGACAAGGAGGAATTCTCATGATGAAGAAGTGGATGGCCCTGGCGCTGGCCGCGCTGCTGCTGTGCGGCGCCGCGCTGGGCGAGGGCGTGACGGTCGTCGACATGATGGGCCGCGAGGTGAAGCTGGACGGGCCGGCGACGCGCATTGTCGCGCTGACGCCCGCGGACTGCGAGATCCTCTGCGCGCTGGGCGCAGGCGATCTGCTGGTGGGGCGCGGCGAGTACTGCGACTGGCCCGCGGAGGTGCTGAACGTGCCCGCGGTGCAGTCCGGTTACGAGACGAACATTGAGCAGATCATCGAGCTGGCGCCGCAGGTGGTGCTGATGGCCACCATGGCCCAGACCGAGGAGCAGGTCAACCAGCTGGAGGCCGCCGGCATCCGCGTCGTGGTCAGCGACGCCCAGGACATCGACGGCGTCTACACCGCCATTCGCCTGATCGGGTCGCTGGTGGGCAGGGAGGCGGAGGCTGAGGCCATGACCGCTGAGATGCAGGCCTCCTTCGCGGAGGTTGCCGCCGCGTCGGAGAACACCGGCAAAACGGTCTATTTCGAGGTGTCCCCGCTGCAGTGGGGCCTGTGGACGGCCGGCCGCGGCACCTTCATGGATGAGCTGGCCGGGCTGTGCGGCCTGACGAACGCCTTCGCGGACGTGGAGGGCTGGGCGCAGATCGAGGAGGAGCAGGTCATCGCGCGCGACCCGGACTATATCGTCACCATCACCATGTATTACGGCGAGGGCCCCACGCCCGTGGAAGAGATCGCCGCCCGCCCCGGCTGGGAGGGCCTCAAGGCCGTGCAGCAGGGCCACATCCTGAACGCGGACTCCAACGAGATTTCCCGCCCCGGCCCCCGGCTGAAGGACGCTGTGCTGCAGCTGTTCAACTTCGTGCACGGGGCAGCCGAGGAGGAAGTCCCCGCCGCCTGATTCCCGCTGCTTTTCTGGGCCAGCCGGTCACTGACGCCGGCCGGCCTTTTTTTGTGCCTGCCCGGGTTTTCCGCGCAAAAAAGACAGCCCGCCGCGCGCTGCGTTCCGCTGGGGAGCGCAGGGCAGCGGGCTGCCTTTTCAGGGAAGGGCCGGGCCTCATTCCCCGGCAAACAGATCGTACTTGGTGATGTCCATCACGGCCTGGCCGTCCACGACGAAGGAGATGCCGCGGGCTTCGGGCCGGGTCAGGATGGTGGCGGTCATCACCTGCTCGCCGTCGTTGACGAAGACCTCGACGCTGAAGCGGTCCAGAATCATGTGCAGGTGAATCTCCCCGTCGCGCTGCTGCACCAAGGCGCGGCGCTGGTGGATGAAGGCCCGCCGGGAGCCGGAGAACTTGCGGTCGATCTTGAGCAGGGATTCGTAGGGGCGGAAGCTCAGGAGGGAGTGGAACTTCTCGTCCTCGGCGAAGCGGACGGAGAACTTGTGGTAGGGCTTGTCGGCGCTCTGCGGGCGGATGCGCATGTCCAGCTCCACGCAGCGGCCCTCGATGCCGTCCAGCCGGACCTCTCCGCTCAGCGGGACTTGCTCGTAGGCAACCTTGCGGCTGCGGTACAGCGACAGCTCCCGGATCGGCTGCTGGTAGAGCCGGCCGTCGCGGATGCTCAGCTCCCGGGGCAGGCTCATCTGGCCGAACCACTTGCGCTCCTCGTAGTCCGTCTGCTTGCAGGTGTCCCAGTTCTGCATCCAGCCGATCATCACCCGGCGGCCGTCCGGCGTCAGGATGGTCTGCGCGGCGTAGAAGTCAATGCCGTAGTCGATGGCCTGGTCGCTCTCCGGGATGAACACCTTCCGCTCCGGGTCGAAGCGGCCGATCATGCAGACGGTGCCGTTGCCGTTGTGGTACTCAAAGCCCTTGGGCAGCATGTCCTGGGGGCTGACGAGGACGACGGCCTTGCCGTCGAGATGGAAGAAGTCCGGGCATTCCCACATCGTGCCGATGCTGCCGTCGTTGCGCGCCAGGACGCTTTCGAAGGCCCAGTGCATGGCGTCGTCGCTGCGGAAGAGCAGCAGCGCGCCGATGCGGTTCCGGTCGCAGCTCCCCACCACACAGCGGTAGCTGCCGTCCTGCTCCTGCCACATGCGCGGATCGCGGAAGTCGTGCCGGCTCAGGCCCTCCGGCAGGCAGGAGGCGTCCAGCACCGGGTTGGCGTCCAGCTTCCGGTAGTCCAGCCCGTCGCCCACGGCGAGGCACTGCACCTGGATGTCCTTGCTGCTTTTCTCGTTGCCTTCCTTGCGCACGCCGGTGTACATGAGCAGCTGCCGGCCGTCCCGCATCTCCAGCGCGCTGCCGGAGAAGACGCCGAAGGAGTCATAGCTCTCGTCCGGGGCCAGCGCGCAGGGAAGGTAGGACCAGTGCAGCAGGTCATGGCTCACGGCATGGCCCCAGTGCATGGCGTCCCACTGCACGTCATAGGGATTGTACTGGTAGAACAGGTGATACTGCCCGTGATAGTACGAGAAGCCGTTCGGGTCGTTCATCCAGCCCACCCAGGGCGTCAGATGGAACACAGGCCGCTCCTCCCGGCTGATCTGGGGGCCGATGGTGCTTTCATACGCCCGCGCAAAGATCAATTTCTGATTGATCATGTTTCATCCATCCTCAGCGTGTATATTCGCGCAGGTCGGTCAGGGCGACGCTGCAGCTCTCGGCGAAGAACCGGATGGGCTTGCCGCTGACGCCGTAGAGACGGACGGTCAGGGAGGCCTCCCCGTCCAGGTAGAAGATGCCCACGGAGCCCTCCTGATAATAGGTGAAGCTGTACTCCCGGCCGGCCTCCAGCGTGGCGGGCGTCTCCGTGATCAGGGTGGAGCCTTCGTTGAACCAGAGCTGGATGGCCTGCGCCCCGGGGTTCAGGATGATGGTCTTGTACTTGCTCTCCTGCCCGTTGTAGTCGAAGGCCAGGCCGAAGGTGCCGCTGCCGGTGTAGGTGAAGCGGCCCTTCAGCAGGAAGCTCTCATAGGCGGTGAACAGCTCGGTGTAGCTGTAGCGCGCGCCGGCCCGCACCTGGAGGGCGTCCTCCTTGATGGCCAGACGGCGGCGCTGGGTGAACTGGGCGGTCAGGTTTTCCACCGGCACGAGCAGCAGCTCGCCGTCGTCCTTCTGCGCGATCTTCTGGACGATCAGGTTGCCGGCCCAGGCGGCCACGTCCTGCGTGGAGGAGGCGGATTCGCTGCGCCGCGCCCAGCCGACCATGTAGGCGCCCTCGGGGCTCTCCACGTGCTTGGCGGCGTAGAACAGCTTGTCGTCCAGCCGCTTCGGCTCGCCGTAGGGCCCGTAGGCCGTGTCGGAGACCGCGTACCAGAGGGTGTCGTCCTGAGCGGAGTAGGTGATGTAATGCTTGCCGCCCAGCTGGAAGGTGTCGCTGCACTCCAGGTTCCAGAAGCTCCCCACCGGGTTCGTGAAGATGATGCCGTCGTAGGTGACGTTTTTCAGGTCGCTGCTGAGGCTGTACTTCAGGATCCGCGCGGTGCCGCCCTGGGAGGCGGTGACCGTCAGGGTGATGGTGTCCGTGCTCTCGTCCCAGTAGGCCTGGGGATCGCGGAAGTCCTGCTTCTGCCCCAGGGAGGGATCGGGGACGATCTCCCAGCCGTCCACCTTCTCGAAGTGGGTGAGATCGCTGCCCCGGGCCAGCATGATGGTCTCGCCGTACTCGGAGGTGCTGGAGGAGGCGTGGCCCGTGTAGAAGAACAGGTACTCGTCCTTCACCTTCACCACGGAGCCGGTGCCGATCCAGCCGTCCTGGCCGCCGCTGCGGCTGGCCTCGAGAATCACATTGTCCACCTCGTCCCAGGTCACGAAATCCTTCGTGGTGGCCAGGTAGACGGAGTGGTTGTAGGAGTCGCCGCCCTCCTTGAGATAGTAGACGTAGTAGGTGCCGTCCTCATAGTAGGGCATGGTGTCGCCCACGTAGGGCTGGCTGATGCCGTCCACCGCGGGCAGGAAGAGGTTCTTGTACTCGTAGGCCTCCTCCTGGCTGCCCGGGGTGCGCAGGGAAGAGAAGTCCTTGTCGTTCGTGACCTCGGCGAAGGGCTCCCCGTCATTCTTCGCCTCGGCAGGCGCCTCCTGCGGACTGTTTTCGGCGGCGGGCGGCTCTTCGTTCTTGGGCTCTGCGGTGGGCTCCACCTCGTTCGTGACCCCGGCGGCGGGGGCCTGCGTGGCCTTTTCAGCCGGCTTGCCGCCGTCCTGACAGGCGGTCAGCAGCAGGCACAGCGCGCACAGCAGCGCCAGGATGACGGTCAGTTTGCGTTTCATGCGGTCCTCCTGATAAAACACAGGGAGGATGATTGCGCGGAACCATCCTCCCTGCGAGAGTCATGGGTTACAGAACGCTCATCTGATAGATGGTCACATTCTGGAATTCGATGGTCACCTCATCGAGCTTGGAGGTGGCCTCGGAGCCGAACTGGAACAGCAGCTCGAAGTCCATGTCCATGATGAAGGTGTCGGTGGTGGCGAAGCGGAAGGTCTGGAACTCCTCGGTCAGGCTCATGCCCTCGGACACGCGGGGATCCCAGCCGCCCATCGGATTGAGGAACACGCCGCAGGAGACCGGCTGGCTGGCCTTCGCCGTGATCTCGATGATGTAGTAGCTGTCGGCAGCCAGGGTCAGCGGGTTGCCGCCGAAGCCGCAGATCAGCTTGTTGTGCCAGTCGACGGTGCCGCCGTTGTCGATGCGGTAGAAGAAGCTGCCGTTGTCGGTCCAGATGGTGCCGACGCCGCGGTCGTTGTCCTCGTCGGTGCCGTTGAAGGTCTGCCAGGGGTACGCGGGGTTCGCGGCGTTGG
The DNA here is from genome assembly GCA_946538975.1 of uncultured Clostridia bacterium. Taxonomy (GTDB): domain Bacteria; phylum Bacillota; class Clostridia; order Christensenellales; family Aristaeellaceae; genus RUG11272. Next base: position 5,407 of record CAMNHF010000120.1, read on the forward strand.
CGCTCGCCGGGCCGAAGGGCATGAAGGCCTCGATGGTCTTCTTGGTCTCCTTGTCGCCCTCCAGCTTGCCGAAGACGACGTTGCTGATGGCGATGGCGTTGGCGGAGGCACCCTCGGGCGCGTTGCCGATCTGCAGGCGGATCACCGGATCATCGATGTCGGCTTCCGCGGTGAAGGTGGCGCTGACCACGCAGTCCTCGCCGGCGGGGGCGCCCAGGCCGTTGAAGTTGGCGCGGGCTTCCCAGCCGCGGGAGGCGCTCTCCACCAGGGCCTCGCCGCCCTGGCCGTTCTGCGCGTTCATGGTGAAGCTGTAGTAGTACTTCTCGCCCTTGGTGATCTGCACGCCGGGCAGCGCGATGTCGGCCTTGACGCTCCACACGCCGCCGCCCTCGCCGGCATAGCTGTCGATGGTCACGTTGGCCTTGCCCTCCGCGAAGGCCACGCTGGCCGCGGCGCCGTCGCCGGCATCCACGCTGACGCCCTCGCCGGCGGCAAAGTCGGCGGTGTACAGGGCGACCTCATGCTCCTCGCCGGAGATCTCGTACAGCTCGATCTTGTCGATGGTGACGACGAAGTCTTCGGGGGTGGTGTCCTCGGCGTTGTCCGGGTTCGGGGTGATCTTGCCCAGGTTGAACAGCAGCTCGGCGCTGCCCTCGCCGCCGCAGGAGAAGCTCAGCTCCAGCGGAGCGACGGTCTCGGCGATGCGCACGTTGAACGCGCCGCCGAAGGTCTCCCAGCCCTCCGCCTGCTCATTGCGGGCGAGGATGTGGGCGTAGGTGGGCTTGGTGGACTTGGCCCAGATCTTGATCTTGTAATCGGCGGCCTTCACCGCGAAGCCGGCCTTGGCCAGCTGGATGTTGCCGTCGCCCTCGCCAGGGTTCGTGATCTCGATCACATAGGCGCCGTTCTTCAGGGAAGCGGCCGCCACGGCGGGCTCGCTGATCTTGGCTTCCCAGCCGTGGTTGTTGGTGACCTCCACGGTGCTGAAATCGAAGGCCTTGTAGACGACTTCCTCGCCGGTCTTCTTGGTGACGGTCAGGGTGGCGTAGTCCTCCACGGTCACGCCGTTGGCGTCGGTCACGGAGTAGACCAGCTCATAGTCGCCGGGGTTCTCGGGGGTGGCCTTGCCGTTCTTGAAGCTCAGGGACGGCATGGCCTCGATCATGATCATGTCGGTCAGGTCGTTGCCGTCGGCGTCGGTGGCGGTGACGCCGGCCAGGGCGTCGAATTCCGTCCCGGCCATCACGCTCTGGTCATGCACGCCGTGCAGCTCGGGTTCGCCTTCCGCGGAGACCGCAGCCAGCGAGGCCAGCATGCACAGGGCCAGCAGCAGCGCAGCAATTTTCTTCAGCATGGGGGCATCCTCCTTTTATTTCGCGGTGTAGCGGTCGTAGGCGTCCTGATACACCTTCTGGATGGCGGGCAGGTTGACCCGGCCGTTCAGGTCGTTCTGGAAGGTGGTCCAGGCCGCGTCGGTCACGCCGCCCTTCATCAGCCAGGCGATCAGGTTGGTGCGGACATAGTCGTTCAGGTTGGTCTCGTAGTTGCTGAGGGTGTTCAGCTCTTCCAGGGTGAACTGCAGGTTGGGGCAGGGCTTCACGTTCTCGGGCACGAAGGGCTGGGCGCACAGCTGCAGGCGCTCCAGACGCAGCTGGGCGCGGGGCTCCATGTGCACCACGTTGTTCCAGGCATATTCGCCCAGGTTGATGATGCCCAGAGGCGCATTCTGCAGGCGCAGCTCATCGGAGGTCACACCTTCAGGCAGCGGCTTCTGCACCAGCATTCCCTTTTCGTCCCGGGCTTCTTCATAGACGATGCCGATGGGGCCGTAGTTGATCTGAGCGGAGATGACGGGGTCATAATAGCGGTCAAAGTAGGCCAGCAGAACCTCGGGATACTGGCAGCTGGTGAACAGAATCACTTCGCCGGTGCTGATCTCCGGGTTGTTGGAGACACAGATGGTCTGATCGCCGTTGGGCCCGACGATCGGGCTGCAGACGATGTAGTTTTCCGGATTGGAAACCACCGTCTCGCTCTCCCACCAGTAGAAGGCGCCGTAAGTTTCCAGCCCCTTGCCGTTGGCCAGGAAGTTGTCCTGGCTCTGCTCGAAGGAAACCTTGTCGATGAGGCCGTCGGTGACCCACTTGGCGATGAAGTTGGTGGCCTCGCGGAAGCGCTCATCCTGGATGGTGTAGGTGACCTTGCCGTCCACGATCACGCGGTGCTCCAGGTTGTCGTTCAGGCCGAACATGCCGTACAGGTCGCACTGGTTGCCCTGCCAGTTGTTGTAGACGAAGTTCATCGGGCGCTCGTCGTCGGTCTTGCCGTTGCCGTTCATGTCGTTGTCGCGGAAGTAGATCAGCAGCTGCTCCATCTGCGCGCAGGTGAGCTTCAGGCCGTCCTTCAGGTCCTCGTCGGTCAGGCCTTCCACGGCGCCGGCCGCGATGGCCGCCTTCGTCCAGCTGACATTCAGGAAGAGCAGGTTCGGGCTCTGCAGCAGGCCCATCTCCTCAATGCGGGGCAGGGAGTAGATCTTGCCGTCCTCCACGTTCAGCAGCTGGGCGCGGATGTCGGGGCGCTCTTCCAGCAGCTTTTTGAAGTTGGGCATGTAGTCCAGGTAATCGCTGATGGGCACCAGCACCTTGCGCTTGGCGTACTTGATGATCTCGCCCGCGCCCATGCCGGCGTGGTAGATGGCGTCGGGACGGTTGTCCTTGTTGCCGAAGATCAGGTTCTTCTGCTGGGAATACACGGATTCGGACACGTTCTCCCAGTTGACCTGCACGTTGGTCTGCGCATACAGATCCGCCATGATCTTCATGTCGTTGTAGTCCAGGGCGGAAGCGTTCTTGGAGGAATACACCTTGAAGGACAGCTCCTGGGCGCCTTTTTCGTTGAGGATCGGCGCGGTGGGATCCGTCCACTGGAAGCCGTAGGTCGCACTCAGCGGATGATCGCTGGCCGGCGCAGCCTCTTCGGCCTTTTTCTCTTCAGCAGGCGCAGCGGCTGTATCTCCGCTGTCGGCAGAGGCCGCCGGCGCTTCCGTCGGAGCGGCAGCAGGGGCGCTAGTGTCATTGTTGCTGCTGCAGGCGGTCAGGGTCAGCGCCAGAACCGCCAGCAGAAGCAAGGCAAGCCATTTTTTGATGTTCTTCATTTCACGTTCCTCCTCTTAACCCTTCAGGGAGCCAATCATGACGCCCTGAGCAAAGTACTTCTGGACAAAAGGATACAGGCAAAGCACCGGCAGGCTGGAGACAATCACGGAAACATACTTCAGCTGGTTGGCCAGGCGATACTGCTGCAGAATGGTTTCGCCGCTGCCGCCCACGGTGCTCTCCGAGGCGATCAGGATCTCCTTCAGCACCAGCTGCAGGGGATACTTGCCCTCATCCTGCAGGAAGATCATGGCGTTGAAGTAGCTGTTCCACTGGCCCACGGCGTAGTACAGCGCCATAACGGCGATGATGGCCTTGGACAGGGGCAGTACGATGGATACGAAGGTGCGGAATTTGCCCGCACCGTCGATGCGCGCGGCCTCCAGCATGCCCTCCGGGATGGAGGACTCGAAGAAGGTCTTGGTCATGAACAGGTTCCACACGGAGAGGATTGCCGGCAGGATCACCGCCCAGGGGGAGTTGATCAGCTTCAGGCTGCTCATCACGTTGTAGAACGGGATCAGGCCGCCGCCGAAGAACATCGGGATGATGAAGTACAGCATCCAGAACTTCTTGCCGGGGGTGGTCTTGCGGCTCA
>CAMNHF010000121.1 GCA_946538975.1 uncultured Clostridia bacterium
GGCCGGGGGAAGGGGAACCGCTTTCTCTCAGAGAAAGGGGTGCCCCTTCCCCCGGTTGTTTTGGTGAATGCGTTGTTGCGTGATTCGGCAGGGTCCTACTTTTCGTGACCGAAAAGTTGCAGTAACGCCCTCTTTCCGGCATTGCGCGCACAGCGGATGCCGCCGGTTTGCAGATCAGGCACGTCTGTGGTATAATCAAAGCAACATCGTGTGGCAGAAGAAGGTGAATCGCGTTGAAGGTTGTCATTCTGGAGGATGACGCCGTGCAGGCAGGGCAGATCAACGGATATCTGGCCCAGTATCAGCAGCAGCACGACGGTTTTCAGGTTGTGGCAAAGACCTATTCCACCGGCCGGCAGCTGCTGGAGGAGTACAGTCCGGATACGGACCTGCTGCTGCTCGATATCCAGCTCCCGGATCTGCTGGGCATCGATGTGGCACGGCAGATCCGCCAGAGGGATTCCCGGGTGATGATCATCTTCGTGACCAATCTGGCGCAGTATGCCATTGAAGGGTATTCGGTGCAGGCCTTCGACTATGTGCTGAAACCCGTCAATGCCTTTTCCTTCGGCAAGAAGCTGGAACGCGCGATCCGGGTGCTGTCCCATGCGGAGAACGACCTGAAGCTGGAGATCAGGAGCAAGAACGGCAGCCGGTGGATCGCGGCCAATACGGTGGCCTATATCGAGGTACGGTCGCACGAGGTGTGCATCCACACCGGGCAGGAATCCATCCGGCAATGGGGGACGCTGGCCCAGTACGAAACCCAGCTGAAGCCGCTGCACTTTATCCGCTGCAATGCCAGCTTCCTGGTCAACCCGAAGTATGTCCGCACGGTGGTCAGGGATCAGGCCGAGGTGGCCGGGGATCTGCTGCCCATCTCCCGCACGTTCCGCAAAGACTTCCTGAACACGCTGGCCCAGTACAAAGGGGGGACACTGTAATGCCCGGTCTGCCTTCCTGGTATAATGAACACTGGCAGGCGCTGCTGCTGTTTCAGGCTTTCCTGGCGGTACTGCCCTTCGCCTGGGCGCTGAACCGCCGCAGGCATGGCATCCCGGGGATGATCGCCTGGCTGGCCGGCGGCGCGGTTATCGTTGATCTGCTGAGCCACGCCATATGGACAAGCCATCCGCTGCCGCAGCTGGGTGTCATTGCGGTGCTGTACATCATCCTGATCGGCGCGGTGTTCATCTGTTTCGATGTTTCCTTCTGGTCGTCCATGTTCCTGGCGTCCTCCGGCTACATCACGCAGAACATCGCCAGCTGCATCAAGGCGCTTCTCCGGAACAGCGCGCTGTCCAGCAGGCTGATGGCGTCAACGCCGGGGGTGCTCTTTGTCGATCTCCTCGTGTACGGGGGCACCGGGCTGGCAGCGTTTTTCATCTTCCGTTCCTACACCGGGAAGGGAGAAAGCGAGTTCAACAACCGCCTGAAAGCTGTCTTTTCCGTCATCGTACTCTTTGTCTGTGCAGGGGTGATCCGCGTGGATGCGATTCTTGGCGTACAGAGCGGAGGGTATTCCTACGGGGTACAGGACAGGCTTTATCAGATTCTCTGCAGCTGCTTCATCCTGGCGCTGCAGTACGGCGTCCTCGAGCGGGCGGACATGTTCCGGCAGATGGACGCGATGCGCGAGCTGATCCACCAGCAGCGGGTGCAGTTTGAAACCAGCAAGCAGAATGCCCAGGTCATCAACGAGGCCTGCCACGACCTGAAAAAGATGCTCAGCGATTTCCGCGGACGCCTGTCCAGGGAGCAGATCGACGCCCTGCAGCTCCGCATCGGCGGCGTGGCGGCGGCAGCCCGCACGGGCAATGAGATTCTGGACGTGCTGCTGATGGAAAAGGCCGCCCTGTGCATGCAAAAAGAGATCCAGATCACCTGCTATGCCAGTGAGGCGGATCTCGATTTTCTGGAGGAAATCGACCTGTACTTCCTGATGAACAACCTGCTGACCAACGCCATGGAGGCCACGGAGAAGATGCCTGCCGGGGAGCGGTTCATCACCATCAATGTGTCCCGCAGCGGCGATATGGCGCTGATCCACATGGAGAACTCCTGCGAGGGCCCCGTGGAGATGGAAAACGGCCTGCCGAAGAGCCAGCGCGATCCGCGCTATCACGGCTTCGGCATGAAGAGCGTGGCGCGGCTGGTGGACAAGTACGACGGATCGCTGGCGGTGAAATACATGGATCAAGTCTTCTGCGTGGACATCACCCTGTTCCATGCCGAAAAGGCTGCATCATGATCCCACTTCTTCCGCAAAGGCCTTCTGCAGGTCGCGGATGATCCGCCGGGTGTGGATGGCCACGCCCTCGGTGGAGAGATGATTGTCCGTTCCATACAGATAAATGCCGGAGAACAGCGACTCCTCAAGATCGGAAACCACCCGGGCATGCAGCGTCCTGCGGAACCAGGCGTCCAGGGCAGCCCGGGCTTCTTTTGTGCTGTCGGCGGAGAGCGCCTCGATATTGCGCGGGGCATAGCTGAACCAGACGCGGATGCCGGCTGCGAGGAAGCGGTCATAGACGGCGTTGATGGACGCGGCAAAGGGCTCCCGGGTGAAGGCCTCCACGGTGTATTGGACGGGAAGGCCGTAGACTGGGGTGGAGAACGGGGCATTGGGCCGGTAGAGGATATAATCTCCGCAGGCGTTGTAGGCCGGCGTGTCGGATGGGTTTCCATCCTCGTCAAAGTCGGACGGCGAAAAAGCATAGCTGCCCTCCGCCAGGCCGGTGCGGATGCTGAGATAGGCGGACAGCGCGGGAATCACCCGTTCATAGGTGCGCAGATCCAGCAGCGTCAGGGCGTCATAATTGGCCTCCATCATGCTGAACAGCGTATGGCTGAGCACATTGTCCGTGCAGAACTGGTAGTTGGACGCATCGAACTCAGGCGCGTGGAGCAGCACATCGCCGGCCTGCATGCAGGAGAGGATGATCTCCAGCTGGGGCCGGGCATTCGTGTAGGCAAAGACGCCCATGTTCACCACATCGTACTCCGGGAAGCTCTCGTCCAGCAGCGGACTGTCGATGCCGAAGCGGGCCGAGGAACCGGAGAACAGCACAATCTTGGCGTGGTCCTTCAGGGAAAGCAGGCGGTCGTGCTTGTCCGCGAAGGTGGCGAAATAGGTCATATAGCGCGGCGGTGTGGCGGCGTTGATGTGCAGCCGGGCAAGGGAGGCACAGTCCGGGAAGGCCTGTGGATCCAGACGGGTCAGGCTGTCATAGAGATACAGTTCCTCGACGGCCGCCCCCTGAAAAGCGTCCGCGCCGATTTCCCGGAGGGTGGGCGGGAGGATGACGACCCGGCTGGCGCAATGGGCAAAAGCGCCGGAGGCGATGCCGGTCACCGTCTGACCGCGGATCACGGACGGAATGCACAGGGTGTCCGCTTCTCCCGCAAAGCCGGTGAGAAACAGGCCGCCGCTGCCCTCCTGCGCAGTGAAGAGTTCCTCATCGCTCCAGGGCTCCCACATGGCATACAGATGTCCTCCCCCGTCGGGAATCCGGGTGCGGCTGCCCAGCCCGATCTGCGTGCCGGAACCGTCCGGCCGGGTGTTCCATGCGTACAGGGTGCAGCCCCCGCGCTGAAACAGATCGATCCCCTGCGAGGTGTTGCCGCGCAGCTTGCCGTCCGCCACCGGCAGCACCGCAGTCTCCTCACCCGCGGCGGTCAGTCCGCCATTGCCGTGATAGCACAGCTGCCTTGCGCCGGGCCGGTAGGTCACGCGGACGACGGCCGGATAGCGGACATTGTGGAGGATCAGCGTCTGCTGCCCGCCGGAAGTGCGCACCTCGTAATCTGCGTAGTCCGCAGAGACGAAGGTGCAGCCGGCCTCCGGAACCAGCTGAAAGCGCGCATCCTCGCCGCTGCGCACGGTGACGATGCTGCGCAGGGCACGGAAGCCCGGCCCGTCCTCAATCATCACATCGCACAGCCGGGACTGCACCGTCGGCAGGCTTTGGGTGCAGCCGGCCAGGACCAGCGCGCAGAGCAAAAGGGACACGAACAATCTGATCCTTTGCCGCATGCCGTCACCGCCCTTCCGCATGCCTTCATCATACCACGCCCGGCCCGCGGTGTAAACCGGCCCCGGCCACAGCACCCATGTCAAATGTGAAGTCAAACATGCGGATTGTGCAGTCTCGCCTTGCGGAGGCATTTTTGATCTGCTATATTGGGGCCAGCAAGAGCGCGGAGGCGGCTCGCGGACCGCAAGGGAGTGGAGGGACTTCCCGACGGCATCCGCGCTTGCAGGAAGCGCTGCAGGAGGAGGAATCATCGGTGAAGAAACTGCTTGAGAACAAGACCTATGGCTACTGGGTCACGCTCGCGCTGAGCGTGCTGTCGGTGGTCACGGCGGTCGTGTACATGGTCATGTACAACGGTTCCCGTTACATGTCCATGCCGGCGGCCATCCTGCCCATCGTCGGCGCGGCGGCTGCCGTGGGCCTGGGCTTTGTGCGCGGCGGCGGCAAGTGCGCCAACGCAGTGCTGGCCCTGTGCGACTTCGTGGCACTGCTGTTCTACATCTACGGCATCTACTTCTACGTTTCCGTCGTGCTGGTCGGCATTCAGGCCTCCAGCTTCAACAGTCAGTTCGTGGTCTGCACTGCCCTCTTCGCAGTGCTGCTGATCGCCAACCTGATCAACGTGTTCCTGAAGCAGGAAAAGGAGGCGAAGTAATCATGAAGAAGTCTCTGATTCAGCGCATCCTGGCCGTCATTCTGACGCTGATCTTCGGTATCTCCGTGCTCGGCAGCACGATTGCCACGGAGAATGAGACCATGGTCAACAACGCGCTGGGCGTTACTCCCTTCAAGGTGGAGGTCGATCCTGACGCGGCCAGCCACGATTCCGAGTATTTCAAGTCCGACTTTGACAATCTGGGAGACCTCGTCAAGGCCGGTGCCAGCATGACCGAGGAGGTCATGGCGGAAGGCGCTGTGCTGCTGAAGAATGAGAACGAGGCTCTGCCGCTGACCGCCGGCACCAAGGTGAGCGTCTTCGGCGTCACCTCTGTCGATCCCATCTACGGCGGCACGGGCTCCGGCTCTGTCGACACCAGCAAGGCCACCAGCTTCTACGCGGCCTTTGAGGATGCGGGTCTTGTGATGAATCCCGTCCTGCAGGAGCAGTATTCCACCACTTGGAACACCGCCCCCAACCCCGGCAACTGGCGCGGCGAGGGCGCGGAAGCCTATGATCCCGCGATCCACTACCGCCGGGCCAATGTCGGCTGGGCCGGAAGCGGCGGCCGCTACATCGGCGGTGTGCCGTGGAATGATGTCACGGCTGCCACCGGCGAAAGCTTTGCCGATTACGGCGATGCCGCGATCTACATCCTGGGCCGTGTGGGCGGCGAAGGCTCCGACCTGCCCAAGACCGGCGCTCCCGATGCCTACAACGGCGACTTCCTGCACCTGTCCCAGCGCGAGATGGACACCCTGAAAGGCCTGAAGGCGCTGAAGGATGAGGGCGTGTTCAAGAAGGTCATCGTGATCTACAACGGCGCCAGCATGGTCGGTGCTGACTTCCTCAAGGATCCCGCTTACGGCGTCGACGCCGCCCTGTGGGTCGGCGCGCTGGGCCAGAATGGCGCCGTGGCTGTCGGCAAGCTGCTGACCGGCGAATACACGCCCTCCGGCTGCCTGAGCGACACCTTCTGGATGGACCACACCATGAACCCCGTCAATGTGAACTATGGCTACTGGATCTATCAGGATTCCGAGGCCATGGGCATTCTGAGCAAGAAGGGCAACATGTTCGTGCCCGAGCCCACCCTGGACGCCTACACCGTGTATCAGGAAGGCATGTACCTGGGCTACCGCTACACCGAGACCCGCTATGAGGACGCGGTGATGGGCGCGGCCAATGTGGGCGACTACAACTATGCCGACGTGGTGGCCTATCCCTTCGGCTACGGCGAGAGCTACACCCAGTTCGAGCTGAGCAACTTCAAGGCCGTGAAGAACGGTGAGCGCAGCTACGATGTTTCCATTGACGTGACCAACACCGGCAGCACCTACTCCGGCAAAAAGACCGTGCAGATCTATGTGGCCAAGCCCTTCGGCGACTATGCCAAGAAGAACCAGATCCAGGTTCCCTCCGTGGAGCTGGTCGAGTTTGGCAAGACCTCCGTCCTGGCCCCCGGCGCCAAGGAGACGCTGAAGATCACCGTGGACGAGAAGTTCTTCGCTTCCTTCGACGCCTACGGTGCGGAGACCTATGTGCTGATGGATGGCGACTACTATCTGATCGCCGCCGAAAACGCCCATGACGCCGTCAACAACCTGCTGGCCGCCAAAGGCGCGGACGCTTCCAGAATGGTCGGCACCGGCAATGCGGCCCTGACTGCAAAGTTCACCCTGTCCTTCGACAAGGAGAAGTATGCCTACTCCGACGCCACCGGCAACCCCATCACCGCGATGTTCGGCTATGGCGACATCAACCGCTATGAGGGCCGCGGCGAAAACCATGTCGATTACTACGACCGCGCCAACTGGGCCGGAACCGTCTCTCTGGACCGGGAGAACGGCGTGCCGGTGCTGAAGGCCACCAAGCAGATGGCTGAGGATATCCTCAAGCAGTGCCCGGTTGAGTACAACAAACCCCTGCCTGCTTCCTCCGGCACCTACCCGGCCTACGGCAAGAGCGCAGGACTGACCCTGGTCGACATGATGGGCGTCGCCATCGACGATCCGCTGTGGGACACCTTCATGGATCAGCTGACCTGGGACGAGACTGTGAAGCTGGTGGCCAACGGTCAGCACATCACCGCGCTGGTGGAGTCCGTCGGCAAGCCCGAGACCAAGGATGAGAACGGCCCCAACGGCTTCAACCAGGCCTACAGCAAGAACACGGAAGGCCTCGCCTACCGCAGGGAGAAGGCTGCCGGCCATGTGGACGCCGACGGCAAGCTCACGGCTGAGGCTGATCCCAACGCCAGCCTGAAGACCACCGCCATGCCCGCCAACGGCATCATCGCCGCCACCTTCAACCGCGACGTGGCCTACCGCGCCGGCAACATTATCGGCAACGACGGCATCTGGTCCGGCTGTGCCGGCCTGTACGGCATCGGTGCCAACATTCACCGCAGCCCCTACCTGGGCCGCACGGTGGAGTACTACAGCGAATGCGGCACCCTGACCGGCCTGATCGCCGCCGCTGAGTCCAAGGGCATCGAGGAGAAGGGCGTCCACGTCTACAACAAGCACTGCGTCATCAACGACCAGGAGACCGCCCGTCACGGCGTCGGCGCCTGGGTGACGGAGCAGGCCCTGCGCGAGATCTATCTGCGCGCCTTCGAGCTGCCGATCACCATCGGCGGTGCCTACAACACCATGGCTTCCTTTGCCCGCATCGGCACCCTGGCCGGTCCCTGCGACGGCACCCTGGGCCAGAAGTTCCTGCGCGGCGAGTGCGGCATGCAGGGCATCATCGTGACGGACATGTACACCGACATGAACGGCGCTCAGGACAACTCCCCCTACATCGAGCTGCTCTACGGCATCTATGTGGGCGGCTGCGACATCCCCGACGGCACCGCGCAGGACTTCCAGTTCGACGCGTACAAGCCCAGCGGATCCACCGGCAGCAACTCCGTCCTGGCCGACGCGATGCGTCTGTCCGCGAAGCGCGTGTGCTACTCTGTGGCGCAGTCCAATGCCATGAACGGCATCTCCAAGGGAACCCGCCTGGTGCCTGTGACGCCCTGGTGGAAGACCGCGCTGACGGCCACCCAGATCATCTCCGGCGTGCTGCTGGCCCTGACTGCCCTGTGGATCGTCTACAGCCTCCTCAGGGGCAAGAAGAAGAACGCCTGATGCTGCCTCCACGGCAGAAGCCCAATGTCACGGCGCACGCTGCCATGACGCCTTCCTGAGCCTCTGCCTTTCTTCCCCGGCGGGGCGTTCCCGGAAACGCTGTTTTCCGGGGATGCCCCGCTTTTTGTGCAGAGCGGACACGCCGCCCGCGCCGTCTCCGCAGCCGCTCAACAGCTCCACGGATTGAAAGCCCTGCAATCCTGTGGGAAGCTGCGGCCAAAGCCATCTCGAGAAGGCTCGAGACACAGGAGGGATGTTATACCGGATTCTCAGGCCTCTGCCTTTCCCGTTCAGCTTTTTCTTTGCTTCAAATGCATGTTTTGACTGGTTTCACGCGGTGTCGCCATGTGGAAAGTTTGAGTTACAGGGTTGAGGTGAAAAGGTATCAAGCAAGCGGTCCCTTGCACTTATTCCATGACCTTCAGGACATCCGGCTTTGCTCTGAGATGCTGTGATGGAGGTGCCCTTCCCTGATTCCTGTTCTGGTGGCAGAGTGATACTGAAAGGACGGTGAGCAGCCATGAATGATGACGAATACCGCCGGATGCGTGCGGCGGAAGAGCCGGAATACGAATCTGCAAACGGTGAAGATGCATCAGCGCACACCGCTCCCGACGAGACAGACGAGGACGCGCTGTATGACCTTGGGTACCCGGAGGAGCCGCAGGAGGAAGATGCCGGGCCGCACGATGCCGGGATCGTGCTGGGGCAAATCGCAGCGGAAGAGAAATCGAACGAAATCACAGCAGTGCCAATGCTGCCGGAGACATTGGACATCGGGAACTGCATTGTCACCGCAGACGCAATGAGCTGTCAGAAGACAATCACCAAGGCGATCATAAGTCAGCATGGAGATTAGTAATCGGACTGCAATGGATGTCAGGCTATCGCATGGTGTTGGTTTTGTGCGCATACCGGCTACTGTCACGTACCTAATGAAAAAGCCAGCCCCCACGCTGCTCTTTCCGGAGAGGATGGGGGGCCGGGGGAAGGGGAACCGCTTTCTCTCAGAGAAAGGGGTGCCCCTTCCCCCGGTTGTTTTGGTGAACGGCTTGTTGCGTGATTCGGCAGGGTCCTACTTTTCGTGACCGAAAAGTAGGCAAAAGGTCCTGGAGGGGCCCTTGCGCGTGGGCCCCCCCAGACCCCCTGCGAGCGCTTTGGGACACGGGATCACGGCTGAGGAAGGCGCAGGTCGCAAGGCGGGCTGCCCAATGAATGTCAGGCTGTCGCATGGTGTTGGTTTTGTGCTGATTTCAGC
>CAMNHF010000122.1 GCA_946538975.1 uncultured Clostridia bacterium
GAGATCAATGCCGAGTACAGGGCGCCGTTCGTGCGCGGATAACCAGACAGGGAGGCGAAGCCAGTGTCAGATCCCATCATCTTTCATGCGGACTGCAACAACTTCTTTGCCTCCTGCGAATGCCTGGAGCGTCCGGAACTGAAGGATGTGCCCATGGCCGTCGCCGGCGATCCCGAAAACCGGGTCGGCGTCGTCGTGGCAAAGAATGAGATTGCAAAGCGATACGGTGTGAAGACGACCGACACGGTCTTCCAGGCCAGGAAGAAATGTCCGGACATCGTATTCGTGCCCCCGCGCCACCATTTCTATTCGGAGATCTCCCGGCGCGTGAATGAGATCTATCTGAGCTATACCGACCTCGTGGAGCCGGCGTCGATCGACGAATCCTTTTTGGACATGGCGCAGGTGACAAGGCAGCTTCAAACGGATGAGCGCGCTCTTGCCGACGAGCTGCGCAGGCGCGTGCGGGAGGAGATAGGAATCACCATCTCTGTTGGCGTTTCTTTCTGCAAAGTCTTTGCCAAGATGGGAAGCGACTATAAGAAACCGGATGCGACGACCATTATCACCCGGGAGAATTACAAAGATCTCCTTTGGCCGCTGCCGGTTTCGGAGTTGTTCATGGCGGGCAAGGCCGCGGTCGCCGCGATGGGGAAAAAGTATATCACCACAATCGGTGATCTTGCCCGGCAGTCGCAGGAGTCGATGCACACGCTGCTGGGCAAGCAGGGCGATATGCTGTGGCGGTACGCGAACGGGATAGACGGCGAGCCTGTACACCCCTTTGGAGAGGAACGGGAGATCAAATCCGTCAGCCGCGGACGAACCTTCAAGAGGGATCTGGTGACAGAGGGAGAGATCAAAACCGGCCTGAGCGTTCTGGCGGATGAAGTGGCACGGGCCCTGCGACGGCATAACCTGAAAGGCGAGGTCGTGTCCGTGCAGATACGCCGACCGGACATGTCTGTAATCTCGCGGCAGACGACTTTGGAGCACTATACCTTCCTGCAACTGGAGATTCAGGAAGTGGCGTTTGAACTGCTCCGACAGCACTGGCACATCGGCGATCCGATTCGCGCGCTGACCGTGGGCGTGACCAGGCTGTCGCCGGCGGATCAGGTGATTGAGCAGGTGAGCCTGTTCGATCTGACCTCCGGCAACCAGCGCCGTGAGCGGCAGGAGAGCCTGGAAAAACTGGTGGACGCTCTGCGGGACAAGCACGGGGAAAAGAGCATCACACTGGGCTATCAGGAGAACAAGGAGATCGGGGTTGAACGCGGGGAGACGCGGAGATGAATTCCGATGCAAATGATGACACAAGGAGAATGCATGATGAAGAAGATCGCACTTGACACATTTATGGACTATCGGATGCTCTCGTCCCTGACCTTGTCTCCGGATGGGGAAAAGCTGGCCTATGTGCTGACCGGAATCGACCGCGAGAAGAAGGAGTATGTCAGTCGGCTCTGGCTGCGCGCCGGGGAGGACGACCGCCTCATGGTCAGCGACGGCAAGATCGGGGAATTCTTCTTTGAGGACGAGTCACACATCCTGTTCGCCACAGACAAGCGCGATGAGAAGAAAAAGGACAGGGACGACGAGAAAAAGGGCGCGTCCACCGTTCTGTACAGGCTCCCGCTCACCGGCGGCGAGGCGGAGAAGGCTTACGAGCTTCCAATTGACGCAGACGGCTTCAAGCGGCTGCCGGACGGGAACCTGTTGATGACCGGGGAGATCAGCACGGAAAACCCCGACCTGTACCTTCTGGAGGGCGAGAAGAAGGAGAAGGCGCTGAAGAAGATTGCCGAAGAAAAGGATTACGACGTGCTGACGGAATCGCCCTTCGTATTCAACGGCAAAGGCCTCATTCAGGGGAAGCGCAGCGCGCTGTTCTTCTATCAGGTTCAGGAGAAGAAGCTGCGCCGCCTGACCGGCAAGTGGACAGACGTGGGCTCTTTCCGCATCCATGGGAAGGACGTCTGGTTCAGTGGCGTCACCTACCGGAACCGCCGTCCAAACCGCGATTGTCTGTATCATCTGGATCTGGAGACCGGGAAGACCGAGCAGGCGCTGGGAGCGAAGCTGATCATCTACGCCATCGAGTTCATCGGGGACATGCTGGTGGTGATCGGCGCGGACGGCAAGCGCTTCGGCGACAATGAGAACCCGCGCTTCTATACCTTCGATACCGGAACCCACGAGCTGAAGCTGCTCAGCGACGCAGATGAGAGCCTTGGCAACGCCATGCTGACCGATGTGGAATACGGCGCGTCCCGCTTCACCAAGGCGGATGACGATTACGTCTATTTTGGCGCGCTGGACAGGGATGGCTGCAAGCTGAAGCGCGTCGGGCTGAAGGGTGTCATTGAGACCGTGGTTTCGACGAAGGGCCTGCTCAGCGACTGGGATGTGCACGAGGGCAAAATCAACTACGCGGGCATGTTCGACATGAAACTGCCCGAACTCTACCAGCCGGGGGAGAACGGGCCCCGCTGCCTGACCGCCTGGAACGCGGAGGTGCTGAAGGACACTTATGTGGCGCAGCCACAGCCGATCATGGCGGAGCTGGACGGCGAGGCAATCGACGGCTGGGTGCTCCTGCCGGAGGACTACGATCCCAAAAAGAAGTATCCGGCGGTGCTGGACATCCACGGCGGTCCCAAGTGCGCCTACGGCCCGGTGTTCTTCCATGAGATGCAGGCCTGGGCCGCGAAGGGCTACATCGTGTTCTTCTGCAATCCCCACGGCTCTGACGGCAGAGGCAACGCCTTTGCGTATCTCGATCTGCAGTGGGGCAGCATCGACTACCGTCAGATCATGGCCTTTACGGACAAGGTGCTTGAGACTTATCCGGCCATCGACCCGAAGCGGGTCTGCTGCACCGGCGGTTCCTATGGCGGCTACATGAGCAACTGGATCCTCGGGCACACAGACCGGTTCTGCTGCATCGCCACACAGCGCAGCATTGCCAACTGGGTGTCGATGCAGGGCATCAGCGACATCCCGCCGAACACCCATAATGAAGTATGCAGCGCGGATCCCTTTTCCGAGAAGGGCTTTGCCGAGATGTGGGATGTCTCCCCGCTCAAGTATGTGCAAAACGCCAAAACGCCGACGCTCATCATCCACAGCGAAGAGGATCACCGCTGCCCCATCGCCGAGGGCTACCAGCTGTACACCGCGCTGGTCTATCTGAAGGTTCCGGCCAGAATGGTGGTCTTCCACGGGGAGAATCACGAGCTTTCCCGCACCGGCAAACCTGCGCACCGCCTCCGCCGGCTGGAGGAGATCACCGGGTGGTTTGACAGGTACGCAAAGTGATTTAAAACGCCGGGATGAAGATGATCAACACGGTAAGGGATGCGGTCGCCTGGAAGTATACGATGCGCAATGCCACTGTGTCCTGCAATAAGTTCCGGCTATTTATGCAGGATTGGAAGTATACATATACAGAATAGACTTGACAATACTTCCGGACTGTGAGTATAATTGTTTTACCAAATTAAACAGACGCGGTGATAAAGATGAGAAACGAACAGCTTTTGAAGGAGCTTACACAGCTTTGGGGTGTGGCAGGCTATGAGTCCGAAGTGCGCGCCTACATTGAGGAACGGGTGAAGCCCTATGCGGACGAGATCGTCACCGACGCCATCGGCAATCTGATCGTCCTGAAGAAGGGACAGGGCGGCGAGCATTCAAAGAAGATCATGTATGCCGCCCATATGGATGAGATCGGCTTCATGGTCAAGCAGATCGAGCCCGAGGGACGGCTTCGGGTGTGCAACATGGGCTGGAACTGGGCGGCCGCTGCCTACAACGGGCGGGTGCGCTTCCGAAACGGCATGTACGGCGTGGTAGGATGCGTGGAGACCATCGAGGATGCCCACAACAACGTCGGCAAGCTGTTTGTGGACATCGGCGCCACCTCCGCCGAAGATGCGGCGAAGTACGTGAAAATCGGTGACTGCTGCGGCTACGAGGGCCCTTACCACGAGCTGCAGAACGGTCTGGTATGCGCCAAGACGCTGGACAACCGCATCGGCTGCTATCAGCTGATCGAGGCCCTGAAGGCCAATGACGGCTCTTATCCCAATGATATCTACTATGTTTTTTGCGTGCAGGAGGAGCTGGGCTGCCGTGGCTCTCAGGCAGCCGCGGCGCGCATCCTGCCGGACATCGGCATTGCGGTGGACATCACGCCCGCCCACGACTATCCCAATGATCTGGAGGGCTCCAACAGGGTCGGCGGCGGCATCGCCATCAAGATCTGCGACCCCTCCGTGGTCTGCGACGAGGGCGTCGTGGCCGCGATGGAGGCCTGCTGCGCGGAGGGCGGCATTCCTTATCAGCGGGAGGTCATCGACCGCGGCGGCACCGACGCCTCCAGCATGAACATGTCCGGCTGGGGCGCAAAGGCGGGCGGCGTGTGCGTATCGACGCGCTTCCCCCATTCCCAGAGCGCCGTCGCCTCCAAAGACGACATAGAAGCCGGCATCGATCTGCTGATCGCGTTCGCGAAGCGTGAATTCAATTGACGGGCACACGGCCCAAGCGGCCATGCTATAGAGAAGAAACGGAGGAAACGCACATGAAGAAGCTGTTGACCCTGCTGGTAGCGGCTGCCATGCTGGCGACCCTGTTCGCGGGTTCTGCCCTGGCGGAGAAGACCGACCTGGTGATCGCCGTGGACGCGGACATCGACACTCTGCATCCCATGGATTATTCGACCACCATCGAATTGAACGTGCTGAATCAGCTCTATGATACGCTGATGTATATGAATCCCGACGGCACCGAGGAACCGGAGCCCCGGATCGCCGAGAGCTATGCCATCAGCGAGGACGGCCTGGATTACACCTTCGTGATCCGCGACGACGTCACCTTCCACGACGGCACGCCCGTGACCGTGGACGACGTGGTGTTCTCCCTGAACCTTTATAAGGAATCCGAGTACCAGGGCTCGCAGATCTCCATGATGACCGGTTGTGAAGCCGTGGACGAGCACACCGTGGTCTGCCACCTCGACGCGCCCTACGCGCCCTTCCTGCTGGGCCTGTGCCAGCCCCACATCGCCAGCAAGGCTTATTACGAGGCTGACCCGGACGCCTTCGTGACCAGCCCCGTCGGCAGCGGCCCGTACAAGTTCGTCAGCCGCGCCACCGGCAGCAACGTGGTGCTGGAGGCCAATGAGGACTACTATCGCGGCGCGCCTGCCATCAAGAGCCTGACCTTCAACGTGATCCCGGATACGGCCACCATGGCCATCGCGCTGCAGACCGGCGAGGTCAACTTCGCCGAGGTGGATTCCTCCGCGCTGCTCCAGCTGGAGGCCAATCCCGCCATCACCGTGGTGGAGGTGCCCAGCTCCGGCTTCGCCTATGTGTGCATGAACCTGGAGAAGGCTCCCTTTGACGACGTGCGCGTGCGTCAGGCCGTCAACTACGCCATCAACCGCGAAAACCTGGTGGCCGTGTGCTACGACGGCCGTGCCGAGATCAATTCCAACATCTGCTCCAAGGAGCGCTTCGGCTACTCCGACGCGCAGTACCAGTACACCTACGATCCCGAAAAGGCCGCGGCGCTGCTGGCGGAGGCGGGCATCGAGACTCCCTTTAACATTGGCGAGATCCTTGTGGCTGAGAAGAACTCCAACCTGGCCACGGTCATCCAGAACGACCTGCGCGCCGTGGGCCTGGATTGCACGATTGCCGTCAAGGAGTTCAACAGCTACATCGGCGAGCTGGTGAGCGGCAATTACAGCATCTCTGCCCTGACCATGACCCTGGACGGCGATACCCAGAGCCTGGAGATGGCCTTCATGAGCGATTACATCGGCATGGCCAACAATGCCCGGTACTCCGATCCCGACATGGACGCGCTGTTCAACCAGGCCCGCGGCGAGACCGACAATGCTGCGCGCGCGGCGATCTTCAACCAGATCTTCACCAAGGCGCAGGACGAGGCGATCTATGCGGTGCTCTGCAATCCGCTGCTGCTCTACGCCTATAACAGCACGCTGAATTGCCCCGAGTTCGACCTGGAAGGCAACTACTTCGTGTATGATTTTGCCTGGCAGGAGTGAATTCAACAGATGACCCTAATAAAGCGGAGGGCTGATCCCCTCCGCTTTTCAGCCATGAGGGAGGCAGATAGCAGATGACAAGATATGTGGTCAAGCGGCTGCTCTACATGATTCCGGTGCTGCTGGGCGTTGCGTTTTTGGTGTTTACCATACTTTCCCTGACGCCCGGCGATCCCGGCTCCATCATACTGGGCATCACCGCCAAGCCGGAGGACATCGCCGCGCTGAACGCCCAATTCGGCTATGACAAGCCGTTCCTGGTGCGCTTTGTCAACTACATTGGCGACATCCTGCTGCACTTTGATCTGGGCACCTCCTATGCGACGCGCCAGCCGGTCATCGACAGCATACTTGCGCGCTTTCCCAACACGCTGGTGCTGGCGGTGCTTTCCATGTGCCTGTCCTCCATACTGGGCATCTCCATGGGCATATTCTCGGCGGTCCGGCAATATTCGGTGATGGACCATGTCGTTGTCGTGGTGGCGCTGGTGTTCGCCTCCATGCCGGGATTCTGGCTGGGGCTCATGCTGCTGATCCTGTTTTCGCTCAGGCTTGGGTGGCTTCCCTCCTTCGGCGCGACCAGCTTCAGGCACTTCATACTGCCCACCATCACCGTGGCCATGCCGTCTGCGGCGGGGCTTTTGAGACTCACGCGCTCCACGATGCTGGAGACCATCCGCAAGGAATACATCCGCACGGCCCGGGCCAAGGGCGCCTCCAACCGCCGCGTCATCTGGAAGCACGCGCTCAGGAACGCGCTGCTGCCCGTGGTCACGACGCTTGGCACCGGCTTCGGCGCGTCCCTGGGCGGGGCCATCATCGCGGAAACGGTGTTCGCTATGCCCGGCATGGGCACATTGATGACCACGGCCATTCGCCAGAAGGATGTGCCCACCGTCATGAGCGCGACGCTGTTCCTGGCGGTGCTGTTCAGCCTGATCATACTGCTCGTGGACATCCTCTACGCCTTTATCGATCCGCGCATCAAGTCCAAGTACAGAAACGGAGGTGGCGGCCGTGAATAAGAGAAGGAAGCACGCGCAGCTGGCGGAATTCTGGCGGCGCTACCGCAAGAACCGCACCGCTGTACTGGGACTGTGCATCCTGGTGGTGATCGTGCTGATGGCCATCTTTGCGGATGTGATCGTGCCCTACAGCAAGTGCATTGAACAGGTCGGATCAGACCGTCTCCAGGCTCCCAGCGCGACCCACTTCTTTGGCACCGACGAATTTGGGCGGGACATGTTCGCCCGCATCGTCCACGGCTCCCGCTTTTCGCTGCTCATCGGCCTGGCCACCAGCCTGATGGCGCTGGTCATCGGCGCGATCCTCGGCGCCTGCGCGGGCTACTTCGGCGGTGTGGTGGACAACGCCATCAGCCGGGTGATCGACGTGTTCATGTGCGTGCCGCCGATCCTGCTCTCCCTGGCCGTGGTGGCGGCGCTGGGCACGAACCTCAGGAACCTCATCATCGCCATCACCATCTCCTGCGTGCCGGGCAACGTGCGCCTGATCCGCTCGGTGGTGCTGACCACGGCGGAGCAGGATTATGTGGAGGCGGCCAAATCCTACGGCACCTCCAACGCCCGCATCATCTTCCGCTATGTGCTGCCCAACGCCATGGGCCCGATCATCGTGAACACCACCATGTCCATCTCGGACATGATGCTCTCTGCGGCGGGGCTCAGCTTCATCGGCATGGGCATTCAGCCGCCCGCGCCAGAGTGGGGCTCGATGCTCTCCAACGCGCAGACCTATCTGTTTGCCGCACCCTATATGCTGCTGATCCCGGGCATGTTTATACTGATGACCTCTCTGGCCTTCAACCTGGTGGGCGACGGCCTGACGGATTCCCTGGATCCCAAGCTGAAGGACTGACGAGGGGGTGAGCGCATGAGTGAACAGATTCTTTCCATACAGGACCTGTCGGTCATCTACAAAACCGACCTGGAGACCGTCTATGCGGTAAACCACATCAGCCTCGATCTGAACGCCGGAGAGACCCTGGGCCTGGTGGGTGAGACGGGGGCGGGCAAGACCACCACGGCGCTGGGTGTGATGGGGCTGCTGCCCGAGCGCACCGCGCGGGTGACCTCGGGGCGCATCCTGCTGCAGGGCGACGATCTGCTGAAGAAAAAGGAGCTGGAGATGCAGCGGGTCAGGGGCGAGAAGATCTCCATGATCTTTCAGGACCCCATGACCGCCCTGAACCCGGTGCTCACCGTGGAGGATCAGATCGGCGAGGCGCTCTACCTGCACAACGCCGAGGAGCTCACCGCCGCGCAGATCAGCAAGCGGGTGGAGGCCATCCTTGAGCAGGTCGGCATTCCCAGGGAGCGCAAGAAGGAATACCCCTACCAGTTTTCCGGCGGCATGCGTCAGCGCGTAGTCATCGCCATCGCGCTGGTGTGCAATCCGCTTCTGCTGATCGCCGATGAGCCCACCACGGCGCTGGACGTGACCATCCAGGCCCAGATCCTCTCGATGATCTGTGACCTGCAGCGGCGCTTTGGCACCTCCGTCATCATGATCACCCACGACCTGGGCATCGTGGCGGAGACCTGCGACAAGGTGGGCATCATGTACGCGGGACAGATCGTGGAATATGGCACGCTGGAGGACATCTTTACCGGCGACAGGCACCACCCCTACACCGTCGGCCTGTTCAACTCCATCCCCAGTCTGACCGACCACGCCCGGCGGCTCAAGCCCATCGAGGGGCTCATGCCCGATCCCACCAGCCTGCCGGAGGGCTGCGCCTTCGCGCCGCGCTGCC
>CAMNHF010000123.1 GCA_946538975.1 uncultured Clostridia bacterium
AGGCGGGCAGCCGGAGCGAAGTGAAGGCATGGATCCGCGGCGGGGAAGCCGCGGTAAACGGGCGGGTCATCCGGGATCCCGCCCTTTCTTTTGAACCGGAAAAGGACCGGCTCACCCTGCGGGGAACGGCCCTGGACGGAAGGCTGGAGCGCCATGTGCTGATGTACAAGCCCGCGGGCGTGCTGACGGCGGCCCGGGATCCGAAGCAGCCGACGGTCATGGACCTGCTGCCGGGTGTATACCGGAGCATCGGGTGCATGCCGGTGGGCAGGCTGGACAAGGACACGACCGGCCTGCTGCTGCTGACCACGGACGGGGAGCTGAACCACCGGCTGCTCGCGCCGGCCCGCCATGTGGACAAGCGCTACCGCGTGCGGACGGACGGCCCGCTGGGCGCGGCGGAGATCGGGGCCTTCGCGGCGGGGATCCGGCTGGAGGAGGGCATTGTGACCGGGGAGATGGAGGTGCTGTCCTCGGACGGGACGGGCGCGGAGGCGCTGCTGACGATCCACGAGGGCAAGTTCCATCAGGTCAAGCGGATGTACGAGGCCGTCGGCCGCAGGGTCGTCCGGCTGCACCGGGACCGCTTCGGGCCGCTGGCGCTGGAGGAGGGCCTGGCCGAGGGGCACTGGCGGGAGCTGACGGAGGCGGAGCTTTCTGCTCTGCGTCAGGCCGCGGGACTGGCATGAGGAAGAACAGCGGAGAGCAAAAATGAACGATCAGTATTTTACCAGGGAACCGGGCAGCGCGTCCCGGCCGGAGGACTGCGCGTTTTCGTATCGGGGCCGGGCGCTGCGCTTCCGCACGGACGCGGGCGTGTTCTCCCGGGGCGAGGTGGACGAGGGCACGCGCATCCTGCTGGAGGCCCTGCCGCCGCTCGAGGGCAGCGTGCTGGACATGGGCTGCGGCTGGGGTGCGGTGGGCGTTTCCCTGGCCGCGGCGAACCCCGGCGCGCGCCTCACCCTGGCGGACGTGAACCTGCGCGCCCTGGAGCTGAGCCGGGGCAACGCGGAGCGCAACGGCGTCATCTGCGAGGTGCTGGAGAGCGACGGCTTCGCGGCCCTGGGCGGGCGCGTGTTCGACACGGTGGTGACCAATCCGCCGATCCGCGCCGGCAAGCAGGTGATCTACCGGATCTTTGCGGACGCGCTGGCGGCCCTGCGGCCCGGCGGCAGCCTGTATCTGGTGATCCGCAAGCAGCAGGGCGCGGAGAGCGCCTTCCGCTATCTGGAGACGCTCAGCCCGGAGGTGGAGCGCATCAGCCGGGAGGCCGGCTACTGGGTGATCCGCGCGCGAAAGGCGGCGGGGGAGGAGAAGAGCCATGTTTGACGAGGCGTATTTCGACGCGGGCCTGGACCGCATGGGCACGGCCAGCGTGAAGTGGGACGGGTGCCGCCGCCAGCACGGGGCGGAAGCGCTGCCGATGTGGGTGGCGGACATGGACTTCGCCAGCCCGCCGGCGATCCGGGAGGCGCTGGAGAAGCGGGCGGCCCACCCGACCTGGGGCTACACGGAGATCGAGCCGGAGGACGAGGCGGCGGCGCTGGGCTTCTGGCGGCGGCGCCATGGGCTGGAGGCCGAGGCGGAATGGATCGTCTGGCTGCCCTGCGTGGTCACCGGGCTGAAGGCGGCCATCCTCGCGTGCACGGAGCCGGGGGAGCCGGTGGTGCTGATGAGCCCGGTCTACGGCCCCTTCCGCGATTCCGTGGAGGTGACGGGCCGCCGGGTGGCGGACGCGCCGCTGATTCGCGATGAGGACGGGCAATACCGCATGGATCTGGACGCGGTGGAGGCGCGGCTGCGGGAGGGCGCGCGGCTGATCCTGCTCTGCTCCCCGCACAACCCGGTCTCCCGCCCCTGGACGGAGGAAGAGCTGCGCGCCCTGCTGGCTGTCGCGAACCGCTATCAGGCGTGCATCGCCTCCGATGAGATCCACGCGGACTTTGTGTACGCGCCGGACGTGTTCGTGCCGCTGCTCTCCCTGCAGACCGAACGGACGATCAGCCTGACCGCGCCCAGCAAGACCTTCAACGTGGCCGGCCTGCAGACCGCCGTCGCCCTCGTGCCGGACGCGGAGCTGCGCGGCAGGCTGCGGCATGTGCTGGACGCGGGCGGCGTCACCAGCGGCAACATCTTCGGCCTCACGGCGGCCCGCGCGGCCTGGCTGCACGGGGACGAATGGCTGGACGGCCTGCTGCGCTACCTGGACGGCAACCGCCGCCTGCTGGCCGAGCTGGTGGAGAAGGAGCTGCCCGGGGCCGTGCTGACCCCCGTGCGCGCCACCTACCTGGGCTGGCTGGATCTGCGCAGCTGGGGCTATACCTGCGAGGAGCTGGCGCGGCGCACCGAGGCGGCGGGGGTCATCTTCACCGGCGGCACCTTCTTCGGGGACGTGGGCGAGGGCCATCTGCGCATCAATTTCGGCTGCCCGCGGGCGAACATCCCGGAGGCCGTGCGCCGCCTGAAGAAGGCGCTGGGCGCGGCGCCGGAAAGGAAGGCCGCCATCGACCGCGACACGCTGGAGGACCGCATCCTGGGCAGCCTGATCGGCTGCGCCGCCGGCGACGCCCTGGGCTACGAGGTGGAGTTCGTCCGCTGGCGCGCCATCCAGAAGAAATTCGGCGAGCAGGGCATTCAGGAATACGTGCTGCACGGCGGCAAGGCCCTGGTCTCGGACGACACGCAGATGACGCTGTTCACCGCAGCGGGCCTGGTGCTGGCCGCGGCGCATGGGCGTCCGGCGGACTGGGGCATCTGGCGCGCCTATCAGGACTGGCTGCACACCCAGACGGGCGGCCATCCCGACGAGGAAGCGGAGGACTGGCTGCTGCGCTCCGACACGCTCTTTGTCCGGCAGGCCCCGGGCAACACCTGCCTCTCGGCGCTGCAGAGCCGGGTGATGGGCACGATCGAGGCACCGGTGAATGATTCCAAGGGCTGCGGCGCGGTGATGCGCACCGGCCCCTGCGGCTTTGCGCCTGCCTCGCTGGCCCCGGAGGGCTGCGCGGCGGAGGACACCGCCATGGTGCTGGGCGCGCGGGCCGGGGCGATGACCCACGGCCATACCCTGGGCTGGCTGCCGGCGGGGATGCTGGCGGACATGGTGCGCAGCCTCGCCCTGGAGGGAATGGACATGGCCCACGCGGCGGAGCGCGCGATGCGCTCGGCCCTGCGGCTCTTCGGCGAGAGCAGGGAGAGCGTCTATCAGATGGCGCTGATCGCGGAGGCGCTCACCCTGGCGAGGGAGGCGGGCGAGGACGAGGCCCACATCCGCGCCCTGGGCGAGGGCTGGGTCGGCGAGGAGGCGCTGGCCATCGCGGTCTACTGCGCGGCGAAGTATGAGGACGACTTCGACGCCTGCATCCGCGCCGCCGTGAACCACTCCGGCGACAGCGATTCCACCGGCGCCATCGCCGGCACGCTCTGGGGCGCGGAGCACGGCGCTTCGGCCATCGACCGCCGCTGGGGCCGGCCGGTCGACGTGGTGCTGCCCCTGGTGGAGACGGCGCAGCGGCTGACGGAGCTGTGCGCCGGTGACAAAGCGTGATGGAGCGGCCGATTCATGAGATGCTCTCCCGCGCGGCCGGCGCGCGCCGCGGCCACATGCCCGGCCACAAGGGACAGGCCCCCTTCGGTGTGGAGGATCTCTTCCGCCTGGACACAACGGAGCTGGACCTGACGGACAATCTCTATCAGCCCGCAGGGGCGATCCGCCGCGCGGAGACGCTGTGGGCGCGGGCGGCCGGGGCGGGGGCCTCGCTGCTGCTGACCGGCGGCGCCACCGCGGGCATACACACGATGCTGCGGCTGTGGGCGCGGGAGGGCGACACGGTGATCCTGCCGCGCAACGCCCACCTCTCCGCGGTGAACGGCTGCGCACTGGGCGGGCTGGAGATCGCCTGGGTGCCTCTGCGGCAGACCGCGGACGGCTATCCCTGGGCCGCGGAGGAGGACGTCCTCGCGGTGATGGAGGCCCACCCGGAGGCGAAGACCCTGCTGCTGACGCGGCCGGACTATTACGGCGTCTGCCAGCCCCTTGAAGGGATCGCGGCCGCCTGCCGGAGGCGCGGCATCCGGCTGATCGTGGACGAGGCCCACGGCGCGCACCTCCCCTGGCTGGGAGGGCCGCGCTCCGCCGGAGAGCTGGCGGACGCCTGGGTGCAGTCCGCCCACAAGACGCTGCCGGCCCTGACCGGGGCCGCGGTGCTGCACCTGCGGGATGAGGCGGACGAAGGCCGGGCCCGGCGGCTGCTGCACGAGGGGCAGTCGTCCTCGCCCTCCTTCCTGCTGCTGCAGAGCCTGGACGACGCGCGCTGCCGGATGGAGAAGGACGGCGCGGCCCGCCTGGCTGCGCTGATGCCGGCGCTGCGGGCCCTGCGGGAGGCCCTGCCCGCCCTGGGGTACATGGACGCCCACGAGAGATGGCGGCAGGCCCTGCCCGAGGGGACGGAGTTCGACCCGACCCGGCTGGTGATCGCCGCGCCCCAGGGCGGGGAGGAGCTGTACCGCCAGCTGGCGGAGCGGGGCTTTGTGGCCGAGATGGCGGACGAGCGGCGGCTGGTCTGGATCTGCACGGCGGCGGACAGCCCGGAGGATATTGACGCGCTGCGGGAGGCCCTGGCGGCGTGCCCGGCCCATGCTGCCGAACTGCCGCCGCCCCCGCCGCTCCCGGACCTGCCGGAGAAAGTGATGCCGCCGCGCCGCGCCGTGATGCTGCCGGAGAAGGCGGTGCCGCTGCGGGAGGCCGCCGGGCAGATCGCCGCGCAGAGCTTCGGCCTGTACCCGCCGGGTGTGCCGCTGTGCGTGCCCGGGGAGCGGGTGGAGGCCTGGATGACGGAACGGATGCGGGCCGCGCCGCCCGCGCATTGCTTTGGCATGGAAGGAGACAGACTGCTGTGCGCAGATGTGTAGTATTTGACCTGGACGGTACCCTGACCGCCAGCGGCGAGGGGATCCTCAACTGCGTGCGCCACGCGCTGAAAGAGCTGGGGCGGCCCGTGCCGGGGGACGAGCAGCTGCGGGCGTTCATCGGCCCGCCGCTCAAGTGGTCCTTCATGCACTGCGCCGGCATGGACGCGGAGGAGGCAGACCGCGCCGTGGCGGCGTACCGGGCCCGCTACGGCACCGTGGGCCTCTATGAGAACAGCGTGTATCCCGGCGTGCGCCCCCTGCTGCGGATGCTGCGGCGCCGCGGGGACTGGGTGGCCGTGGCCACGGGCAAGCCGCTGCGCTTCACCAGCCGCGTGCTGGAGCATTTTGGCCTGCTCCGCTTTTTCGACCGGGTGATCGGCCCGGAGGACAGCGCCGACGCGGGCAAGGCGGAGCTGATCCGCGCCGCGCTGCCGGAGAAGTGGGACGAGGCCTGGATGGTCGGCGACCGCCGCTTTGACATCGAGGGCGGCCGGGAGGCGGGCGTGCGCACCGCGGGCGCCGGCTGGGGCTACGGCACGGAGGCGGAGCTGCGCGGGGCCGGCTGCGATTTCTATGCCCCGGATGTGGCCGCGCTGACGGAGCTGCTCTGCCCGGGCGAGCGCAGGCCGCGGGGCTTCTTCCTGAGCATGGAGGGGCTGGACGGCAGCGGCAAGACCACGCAGATGGATCTGCTGACGGAGGCCCTGAGGCGCGACGGCTTCGACGTGCTGCGCTGCCGGGAGCCCGGCGGCACCGTGATCGGCGAGGCGATCCGCGAGCTGCTGCTGGATCCCGCCCACAGCGAGATGGGCGATGAGACCGAGACGCTGCTCTACGCCGCGTCGCGGGCCCAGCTGGTGCGGGAGGTCATCCGCCCCGCGCTGGAGGCGGGCCGCGTGGTGCTCTGCGACCGCTTTGTGGACTCCTCCGCGGCCTATCAGGGCGGCGGGCGGCGGCTGGGCGTGGCGGACGTGCTGGCGGTCAACCGCATGGCCGTGCGGGACACCATGCCGCTGTGCACGGTCTATCTCGACATCACGCACGAGGCCGCGATGAAGCGCCGCCTGGCCGCCAGCGAGCCCGACCGGCTGGAGCGGCAGGCGGACAGCTTCCACGCGCGGGTGGAGGCGGCCTACCGGGAGCTGCTGACCCGCGATCCCGACCGCTTTGTCAGCGTGGACGCCGCCAAGCCGCCGGAGGAGATCGCACAGGAGGTGGCGAAGCTGGTGCTGCACAGGCTGACGGAGGCGGAGAATGGCTGAGCGGATCGTGGTCGGCATGTCCGGCGGCGTGGATTCGTCGGTGGCGGCCCTCCTGCTGAAGCGGCAGGGCTATGACGTCATCGGCGTGTTCATGAACAACTGGGAGGAGACCGGCGAGGACGGCGTGTGCACCGCGGTGGACGACTGGGCGGATGTGCGCGCGGTCTGCGACATCATCGGCATCCCGTACTATGCCGTGAACTTCCAGCGGGAGTACATGGAGGGCGTGTTCCGCCTCTTCCTGGACGAATACCGCGCGGGCCGCACGCCGAACCCGGACGTGCTGTGCAACCGGGAGATCAAGTTCAAGGCCTTCCTCGAGCTGGCCCTGCAGCTGAAGGCGGACCGGATGGCCACCGGCCACTTCGTCCGCACGGACGCGGCGGGCCATCTGCTGCGCGGCGTCGATCCGCAGAAGGATCAGAGCTACTTCCTCTACATGGTGCACGCCGGGCAGCTGCGCCGCGCGATGTTCCCCGTCGGCGGCATGACGAAGGCCGAGGTGCGCGCCATCGCGGCCGAGGCGGGCCTGCCGGTCAGCCGGAAGAAGGACTCCACCGGGGTCTGCTTCATCGGCGAGCGGAATTTCAAGCGCTTCCTGCAGACCTACCTGCCCGCGCAGCCCGGCGACATGGTGTCCCCGGAGGGGAAGACCGTGGGCCGGCACGACGGGCTGATGTACTATACCCTCGGCCAGCGGCGGGGGCTGGGCATCGGCGGCTGCGGCACCGGCGAGAGCTGGTTCGTCATCGGCAAGGATCTGGCGCGCAACCGCCTGCTGGTGGCCCAGGGCGACGATCACCCGATGCTCTACTCGACCCGCGCCGTCTGCACCGACGTCACCTGGGTCGCGGAGCCGCCCATGGCGGAGGGCGGCACGATCCGCTGCACCTGCAAGTACCGCTACCGCCAGCAGGATCAGCCGGTGGAGGCGGCGCTCCGGGACGGCCGGCTGCAGCTGCGCGCCCTCACGCCCCAGCGCGCCGTGACCCCCGGCCAGAGCGCCGTGCTCTACGACGGCGAAACCTGCCTGGGCGGCGGCATTCTGGCGGAGGTCCTGGACGCGGGCTGCGGGAAGGATGGCCGCGGCTGAGAAGGCCTCTGTGATTCCATCAATGCAAAAACCGGCAGCGGGCGTGTGCTGCCGGTTTTTGGGGTTCGCCGTTTTTCATCAGAAATTGTATTTGCCGTTCGTATCGCTGTCCGGCCGCGAGCCCGTCGCGACGAATCCGGGCTGCTGCTGATCTGGCCGGGGCTGACCGGGCTGCCGCTGACGGGAGCGCTGGCCCTCCTCGGCGGCGCGGCGCCAGGTTTCGGCGGTGGCGGCGGCGGTCAGCGTGCTCGTGAAGAGCTTCGACAGCAGCAGCCAGAAGGCGAGCGGCAGGAGGAACAGGCAGAACGAGGCCAGTGTGGGATCCTCCCGCTGCTGCAGGAACATGATGAAGGTGACCAGCACGCCGCTGACGAGCCCGGCCGGCAGCGCCGAGAGCCGGATGAGGCCCCGCGTGGTGATGCGCTGCGACAGGCGACGCTTCCGCAGGTTCTCCTGCGCGAACGCCTCCGGATCCCGCCGGGCCCGCCGACGCAGCGCAAAATAGCCGGCCGCGCTGATGGCGAAGCAGCCCAGCACAACAGCCGCCCCGATGATGACAATGATGAGATCCTGGCTCATCCGATCTCCTCCTCCGGCCCCTGCGGGGAACATGGTGTTTCTTGCCTTTTTCGACGGCCCGGACCCTTTTCCTGCCGTGCTGCACCCCGAATCTGCATATTTCCGCTTGTCAGGATGATTCTGATGTGTTATATTCAAAATAGATTCCATCCTGAAGATGAATTGACATCATTTGGCACACAAGGAGGGATGGATGGATGAGAGTCCGCGTTTCTTTTGACAGGGGCTTTGAGATCCATGATGAAGGGCATCTGTTGTTTCCCAAAACCAGGAATCAATCCGCCCTGCTGATCGGCCTCTCTGCCGGTGTTGCAACTTTTATCACTCACAGAGTACTAAAAACTATCGAAACGAATGTGTTGTTGCCGGACATTCTTGCATACGGGATCATTTATGCTTTCAGTCTGGCGATTGTGTATTTTCTTAGCGGAATACTGCTGCTTGCAGGAGTATACATTTATCGGGTGATCCAGCGAAAGCACAGATGAGCAAAGTCAATCAGTATACGCAGCTGTGTGCAGCCGCCCGACGGCACCAGGTACTGCGGCCGGCAGCTCGAAGCGGTACACACGAAAACCCTGAAATGACCCTGAGATGACAAAACGGGCTGTGAGCCGGCGACGCCATGACAGCGCGCTGACGCACAGCCCGTTTGCATTTTGACCATACCCAGTTCCCAGATGCCAAATTGATTGGTTTTGAGGCTATTACTGGTTTCCGGATCCCCGGCTAAGGATGGGGGCATGGGGGAAGGAAAGCTCTTTTCCTCCAGGAAAATGGTGTTCTTCCCCCTCGGATTCGCCGTGCGCCTCGCACGGCTTTTTTGATGAATGTGTTGTTGCGTGATTCGGCAGGGTCCTACTTTTCGTGACCGAAAAGCAGGAAAAAGGTCCTGTGGGGGCCCTTGCGCGTGGGCCCCCCCAGACCCCCTGCGAGCGC
>CAMNHF010000124.1 GCA_946538975.1 uncultured Clostridia bacterium
TCCCTCACGTGGCCTGCGCGGTCAGCTCCTCCAGCATTGCGTAGGTGACGGAGCCGGTCTGGTTGTAGATGACGCGGCCGGCGGGGTCGAGCACCACGGTCTGGGGGAGCATGGCGGAGGCGCCGATGCTGTCGAAGACCGCGCCGTTCTCGTCCAGGGCGAAGGAAAGCTGCAGATCCCGGGCGGCGAGCCAGGCGCCGACGTCCTCGGTGACAAGGCTGGAATGGATGGCCAGCACGGCGATGTCCGGATGGCTGGCCTGCAGCTGCGCGAAATAGGGCAGCTCCTGCACGCAGGGCGCGCACCAGGTGGCCCACAGGTTCAGCACGGTCACCTGGCCGCGGTGGCTGCTCAGCGTGAAGTCCTCGCCGCCAAAGGTGGGCAGGGTGAAGTCCGGCAGCTGCTCGCCCGCGTCGTGGCCCTCCGGCACGGCCTGGGCGGTTGCGGCAGGCGTCCGGCCGGCGGGGGTGGGCACGCTGGCGTTGACCCAGATGAGGACGCCTGCCAGCACGGCCAGCCAGACGCCCCAGGCAATGCGGAAGAATCGCTTGCTCATACGGCCCTCCTCCCGGTCTGCGCAGGCAGCTCCGGCCCCTTCAGCGTGATCCGGCCGGCCTTCAGCGTGATGGCCTTCTCCGGGCAGACGTCCATGCAATGGCCGCAGTGGATGCACTCATGGTCGCCGACGCGGCGGATGTCCATGGGGCAGGCGCGGGTGCAGGCGCCGCAGCCGGTGCACGCATCCGCGTCCACGCGCACGCCCAGCAGGGCCACGCGCGCGAAGAGGCCGTAGAGCGCGCCCAGCGGGCACAAAAAGCGGCAGAAGGCGCGGTAGACGAACACGCAGGCCCCCAGCACCAGCGCGAGGATGACGAACTTGTTCGTGAAGAGCAGGCCCAGCATGCTGAACTTGTCCGCGTTCACCGGATGCGCCAGCAGCCCGACGGCGCCCTCCAGCGTGCCGGCGGGGCAGATGTACTTGCAGAAGGCGGGGAAGGGCTGCTGCCGCAGGCCCCATGAGAGCGGCAGAATCACCACGAAAACCGCCAGTAGCGCGTACTTCACCCAGCTGAGCGCCCGCGTGACGCGGCCCTTGCGCAGCTTGGGCGTGGGCGCCTTGAACAGCAGCTCCTGGATGAGGCCGAAGGGGCAGAGCCAGCCGCAGACGACGCGGCCCAGCAGCAGGCCGAAGAGCAGCAGCGTGCCGACGACATAGAAGGCCGGCCGGCTGGCGGAGGCGGAGATGGCGTTCTGCAGGGCGCCGAGGGGGCAGGCGGCCACGGCTCCGGGGCAGGAATAGCAGTTCAGCCCGGGCGTGCAGACGCTCTTGAGCGGGCCGGTGTAGATCTCTCCCTCCGCGAAGCCGCGCAGGTGCGCATTCTGCAGCAGGGCCGCGTAGAGCTGCACCAGGCGGCGGGTGGTGGGACGGTGGGCTTGCCACCATGCTTTTGCGTCAGCCAAGGCCAATACACTCCGTACAAATGTTGACAGCTTTCACCAGCACATCGTGGAGGCCGCCGTTCCAGACGCCGGCGGCGATGAGGATGACCGCCAGCGCCAGCAGCGCCCAGCGGAGGGCCGTGACGCGGCGGAGCGGGCGGGCGGCCCCGGGCGGATCGGCGGGGGAGGCCTGCGCGCAATGCAGCCTGCCGGTCAGGGCCGCCGCGAGGAAGACCGCCAGCCACAGCGCGAGCACCGGCCAGACCCAGCGGAGCTGCAGCGCCACCGCCTCCCGGGTGAAGATGGGCGTCAGCGCCGAACCCGAGGCCTCGCGCCGGGCCAGTCCGCCGATGTACAGCGCCAGCACCGAGCCGATGAGGTCCAGCCCCAGCAGCAGGGTCAGCGCGGCCATCAGGCGGGGAAGGGTTCTGTTCTGCTTCATGGTTCCTCCTGCGGGCGCCGGGGGAAGCGCACGGCGATTCCCGGGGGAAGGGGCAACCCCTTTTTCTGAGAAAAAGCGGTTCCCCTTCCCCCGTGCCCCCATCCTCTCCGGAAAAAGCATCTTGGGGCGGGAGTCATTCTTCACGATGCATGCGCACCCAGCCGCGCTGGCAGCCTATCATCCGCCCGGCTTCTGCCAGAGCGCGGCGCAGCCCAAGGCGCAGCTGCCGGCCAGCAGGGGCCAGGCGGGGGCGGGGAGGCCCAGCCACAGCGGCAGATCGCCGGCGGTGCACACGATGGCGAACGCGATCACCCCGGCGCCGCCCAGCAGGCCGCAGACCAGCCGCCGCACCAGGGCGGGCGTCCAGCCGGGCACGCCGCGGACCTCCGCGTTGATCCGGCTTTCGCCGCGGGCAAAGGTGCGCAGGGCGTCGCTGAGCTGGCCGGGCAGGCGGGCGGTCTTGCCGAAGGAGCCGTGCAGATC
Source organism: uncultured Clostridia bacterium (assembly GCA_946538975.1). Classification (GTDB taxonomy): domain Bacteria; phylum Bacillota; class Clostridia; order Christensenellales; family Aristaeellaceae; genus RUG11272. Next base: position 2,366 of record CAMNHF010000124.1, read on the forward strand.
CTGCAGGAACTGTATGCCCTCCTCCCGCAGGCTGAAATCGTCCAGCATGTGCTGCCGGAAGTGCTCCTTCATCAGGCTCAGCACGCTGACGTCCGGGCTGAGCGTGCGCAGCAGGCCCTCCAGGGTCAGCACGCCCCGGGACAGCAGCGTCATGCCGGCGGGCATCGCGATGTGGTGGCGCTGCGCCAGGTTCAGCAGCTCGGCGATCACCTCGGAGAGATCCATCTGCCCCAGATCCATGGACTCGTAGCGGTTCAGGAAGCCGTCGATGTCCACGGTCAGGGCGGGCATGTCCACCGGGCCCACGACCCTGCCCATGCTGAGCACCACGCGGCGCAGGCTTTCCACGTCGTGGACGGCGACAGCCTGCATGCCGCTGCGCAGCAGACGGCGATCCCGCTCGGTCAGCTGCCCCATCATGCCCATGTCGATCCAGACGATCTCCTCGCCGCGCAGGCGCAGGTTGCCCGGATGGGGATCGGCGTGGAAGAAGCCCTCGTCGGTCACCTGGCGGATATAGTCCGAGGCGATGCGCATGCCGATGCGGCCCGGATCCAGCCCGGCTTCCCGCAGTGTGGCGCTGTCCATGGGGGAGATGCCGTCCACGTATTCCATGCACAGCACGGTCTCGCTGGAGAGGGCGTCGAACACCTTCGGGCAGGCGATGCCGCGCACCTTCTCCGCCTGTGCGGCAAAGCGGCGCAGGTTGTCCGCCTCGTGGCAGAAGTCCATCTCCTCCCGGGTAGCGGCCTCCATCTCGTCCACCAGCATGTTGAAATCGACGGTGCGGTCCAGCCCGGTCAGCTTGACCGCCCGCCCGGCCCCGCGCAGCAGGGCGATGTCCTCCGCCATGGTGGCGCGGATGCCCGGGCGCTGCACCTTGAAGACCACGTCGCTGCCGTCCTTCAGCCGGGCGCGGTGGGCCTGGGCGATGGAGGCGGAGCCCACGGGCGCTGCCTCGAAGTGCTCGCACAGCTCCTCAACGCGCTTTCCCGTCGCAGCACAAATGACGCCCTCCACCTCGGCAAGAGGCATGGGCGCCACTTCGACGCGCAGCTTTTCCAGCTCCGCACAGTATTCCTTGGGGAGGATGTCCGTCCGCATGGAGAGAATCTGTCCCAGCTTGACAAAGGTCGGGCCTAGCTCCTCCAGGATCGCGCGCAGACCCTCCGGCGTGACGCCCTTCTCCACCCGGTGGCGGGCGAGGATGCCGACGATCTCGCGCATCCTGCCCGGCCGGGTCTCAGCGGGCTGTCTCTTCGTGTCAGCCATTTGCTTCGCCGTCGTCCTCGATTTCCACCGCGGTTTCGTCGGGCTTCTTCTCAGCGTCCGCGACGGGCTCCTTCTCTTCGTCCTCGCTCTCCGCCTCGGCCTCGGCCTGTGCTTCGGCGGCCTTCCTGGAGGCCTCGCGCTCCAGCTCGTCCAGCTCGTCCAGGCGGCGGCGGATCTCGGCGCGCTGCTCGGCGGTCATGGTCGCGGCCTGGTCGATCACGTCGCGCATCGCCCTGCGGGTGGCGTCAAAGGTCTCGGCATAGCGGCGGCTCAGGTCGTCCCAGACCTCCTGGCCCTTGCGGCGCACGGTGTCCAGGGTCTCCTGGTTCGCGTCCATGGTCTCCTGGCCCTTGCGCACGAAGCCCTTGGCCAGCTCGTCTGCCTTCTCCACCGCGGTGGCCACCACGCCGACACCGCCCAGCAGCATGTCCCGGAACAGCTTTTCGATTTCGCTCATGACTGAACTCCTTCCTGCCGCGCAGGGCGGCATACAGTTAGCGTTTTTGTCCGGCTTTCCGCCGGCAGCTTGAGTATAGGCCATTTCCGCCGCGATTTCCATCGAAATCAGATTAGAATTCCATAATAACAGCGTGAAAGCCTTCACGTTCCGTCAGGGCAGCAGGCGCATGCGGGCGTCGTGGATGGCGGTGGCGATGGCCATGCCGGCCTGCTCCGCGGGGATCCAGCACTGGTCGGTCACCGGGCTGAGGCCGCGCACCTGCTCCACCGCGTCCGGGGCCACCGCGCTGACGCACAGCGCCTCGCCGCAGAGGCAGTCCTCCACGGTGCGGCAGAAGGAGGGATGCAGCAGCAGCGCGCTGTTCAGCCCGCACAGCAGCAGCGGCAGGCCGGAGAGCCGCCCCAGGCGCAGCTGGTGCTCCGCGGCGGTGAGGCCCGCCTCCACGGGCACCTGCTCGCCGCCCACCGCCACCGACACCGGGATCTCCTGCAGGCGCTCCGGCACATGGCTGCCGTGGATGCGCAGCAGCTTCAGCTCCACGCCCTCGGTCATCGCGCTGTGCAGGGTGAAGCCGGCATACTGGGCCTGCAGCGCATGATAGAGCCCGTCGGCGGCCGTCCAGGCCTCGCGTCCGGTGAAATAAATCTGCAGCATGGTCATTCCTCCCCGGCAGTTCCGCACCGGGCCCCGCGCCTCCAGGATGGACGGGCGCAGCGGCCCCGATGCGGCTGATTCTATACTCTGCTGAATATATTCGCCGCGCGGGCCGGAATCCCTGCCGGGACTCAGTATTCGTCCATGGTGCCCATCGCGAACACGCCGGTGTTCGAGAGCGTGTCCATCAGGGCGGCGCAGAGCTTCGGCGAGACCTCCACCAGCAGCGGCAGCAGGCCCTTCACCATGGGCTGGAAGATGGAGCGGATGAAGGGCGGCAGCGTGCTGTCATTGACGCAGAGGATGTCGATGCCGCTCTCGGCGACCGTGGGGGTGCGCAGCGCGGCCGGCGCGGCCTCCCGCCAGTGGGTGTGCATCACGGCGATCACGGGATCCTCCGCCGTGCGGGAGAAGCAGAGCCCCTCCCGGCTGCCCGCGCAGTACACGGAGAACACGCCGCCCTCCCCGGCCGCCGCCGGCACCAGCCCCTGCGGCCCGTCGGCGATGACCGGCAGCCCCTCCGCGCAGCGGCCCGAGATGACCGCGCTGACCGTGAAGGGCTCGGCCGTGCTCAGGTGGGCCGGCAGGTTTTCCGCGGCGATCTCCGCCCGCAGCAGGGTTTCCTCCTCGCTGCCCAGGAAGGCGGAGAGCCGCAGGCTGCTGCCGCCCTGCCAGTCCAGCATGAGCGAGCCGCAGGACGCGAGCCCGTCCAGACGCACCGTCAGGCGGCCGTCCTCCAGCACGGCGGCCTCGGTGCCGTCGGAGGCTGTCCAGCGGGTCACGCCGCCGCTGCGGGTCACATGCAGCCCATCGGCGCAGTGCTCCGCGCACCAGTCGGACAGGTCGTAGAGCAGCCCGGCCAGCACGCTGTCCACGTCCGTGTCCACGCTGAGGGCGTTGATCCAGACGGAGTAGCCGGTGCCGCTCCATTCCAGCTCCGCCCAGTCCGTCAGCAGCTGCTGCAGGGCCTCGCAGCTGATCGTGCCGCTGCCGTCCGCGGGCACCAGCGCGGCGCCCAGCAGGCTGGCCAGCGGCTCCACGCCGTAGGCGTCGCACCAGGGCAGGCAGAAGGCCAGGCGGTACAGCGGCAGGCCCAGGTGGTTGTACATCTTCAGGCAGAACTCGGTCATGGAGGCCATGGTGATCATCACCCGCTCCTGCCCCAGCAGGGAGCATTCCACCACCGGGCGCTCCTCCCGGCCGAAGATGTGCAGCGCGGTGCGGGTGCGCTCCCGGCCGGCCAGGGTAAAGCTGCCGTCCCAGTCCAGGAGGCTCCCCTGCGCCGTCCAAGTGCCCTCCAGCTGCAGCCCGCGCAGCAGCTCCGCCGCGCCCTCGCTCACCTCGTCCCCGAAGGTCCGCGGCACGTCGAAGCTGATGTCAAAGCCGACACAAAAAGGCTCCTCCGCCGGCGCAGGGCAGGGGAGCATCAGCAAACAAAGGGTCGCCAGAGTCAGCGCCAGGGCCCGCTTTGCAAAACGCTTCATGCAAATGATCCTCAATATGATTCTCAACCGATCCTTAACCGATCCTCGTCACTCGGGCAGATGCTCTTCCGTCTCGGCCCAGGCGGGGGCTTCCTCCTCCAGCTCGACGGAGAGCACCAGCTCGTCCTCGTCCTCCGGCAGGGCCTCGGCCTCCTCGATCTCCTCCAGCTCCGTCTCCTCCAGCCAGAAGTCCTCATCCATCAGCGAGGACATATCCTCCAGCTCGTCCAGATCGTCCACGGAGGCATCCTCCGCGCCCACGACCTGCCACGTGGCCGGATCGTTGTAGAGGGAGTCGCGCACCTCGCGGTTCAGCAGGGTCTGCGTGCCGATGTTGGCGATGCCGTTCTCCTTCAGCCCGTGCAGCTGCTGATAGACCAGCACCGCGTTGTAGGTGGAGGTGCCGAAGCGGCCGTCGCACTGGTCGGGGGCCAGGTAGCCCAGGCGGATCAGCTTCTCCTGCAGCTCGCGCACCTTGGCGCCGCTGTTGCCGCTGCGCATGGTCCAGTCCGCGACGTCGTGCACGGTGCCGTAGCCGAGAATGCGGGTGTAACCGATCGGGTAGGTGGTGCGCTTCACCGCGTCGGGGGTGTTGCCCTCGATGACGTGGATCAGCACGCTGCCGTCGTCCTCCCGGGTGCAGTATTCCACCAGGGCGACGTGGTCGGTGTTCAGGTCGCTGGTCCAGGTGAAGAAGACCCAGTCGCCGGGCTGGGGGATGTAGCTGCCGGTGGTGATGAAGGCGTCCTCGCCCTTGAGCCACTGGTAGCCCCAGTTCTCCAGATTGCCCCAGCGGACAATGTAGCGGCCCTCCCGGACGAACCAGCTCTTGCCGGTGTTGGAGGCGCTGTAGAGGGGGTACACTTGGTTGAGCAGCTCCGTCCCGTGCTGCTGATCCACCTGGTCGACGCACCAGCAGAGGAACTCCGCGCACCACTGGGCGTAGGGATTGCCCCGCCACTCGCCGTATTTCGTGTAGCCGCGCGCGCCCTCCGTGTAGCCGACCTCGGCGTCCGCGACCTCCAGCAGCCAGGTCACGTAATCCGGCACCTCCCAGCGGGGCGGGATCACGGTCTCCGCGCCGGCCGCGCCGGTCAGCAGCGCCGCCAGCAGGAGGCCCGCAAGCAGGCGTATGCCGTGTTTCATCCGGTTCATTCCTCGTCTCCTCGTCATGGCGGCATCAGGCGCCTTCGCCGGCCTTGTAGACCACCATCAGCAGGGCGCCGTCGTAGGAGGTGTGCCCTTCCACCCGGATGGGGAAGTCGTACCGGTTGCGGAAAACCAGGTTCAGGCTGTCGTTGCCCACCGCCGCGTCCACGCCGTGGGGCAGGTACTTCGCGCCGGAGGGGCCGTGGGGACGGCGGAACTCGATGGAGATGCCGGGCAGCTGCAGCAGCGCGTTGTACAGCGTGGAGGACACCTGGCAGGTGCCGCCGCCATAGCCCGGCTGGCTCGTGCCGTTGACCAGCACAAAGGCCTTCTGGTAGCCGATGGATTCCTTGTAGGGGCCCACGTCGGCGTTGAAGTCCAGCTTCTCGCCGGGCTGCATGACCCGGGTCAGCCGGCGGCAGGCCACGTCGATGTTGACGAGGCGGCTCTGGTTGATCTCCGAGGTGTTCATGTCGTAGTAGGAGGTGAAGGCTGCGATCGGCGTGTCCGCCCGCAGCGGCGTGTCCGTGGGCGAGACCGGGATCAGGTCGGTCAGCTCGCTGGGGTTGATATAGCCGTAGGAGCGCCAGTAGCCCACCACGCCCCAGCCGTCCACAAACTGCCAGATGGACAGCATCGTGCCCGGATTCAGCACGACCCAGCAGTCGTCCTCATCGCTCATGGACTTGCGCACGTGGCAGGTCGTGGCCGTGGTGGCGATGTAGCTGGCTTTCTGCGCGCCGTAGGGCGGCGTGTTCACCGGATCGAGCGGCTTCACGTCGGAGATGTGGTCCCGCTTGATGTAGCCGATGACCTTCTTCCACCGCGCGACGATCCACGCGCAGCCCACGTAGAGCACGTCCGCTTTGCGGTCGTTGCCGGTGATGGTCACCAGCTTGGCGGAGGTGATGTCCCGCTCCTTGAACAGGCTGAAGTTCTCCTTGATCTTGCAGGTGTAGATCGCCGGGGAGGACTGCGTGAAATCGCTGAGCACCGGCTCGTAATAGGTCGGCCCGGCGACAAACACCGGCTCCTCCTCCTCCTCATCCACCTCGTCCAGCGCGCGCAGCTCGCTCATCTCCGCCTCACTGGGCTCGGTCTCCTCCGCCGCAGCGGGCAGCAGCACCGCCGGCAGCAGGCTCAGCGCCAGCAGCAGGGCAATCAGCTTCTTGCTCATAACGAAGCCTCCTTGATTCATACATACACGGCCATTATACCATTTCCCCCGGATTGCCGCAAGATGCGCACCAGGGGGATTGTGTAACACTTCTGTGAATAGGACGGCGATTCTGGGGGAAGGGGAACCCCTTTTTCTGGAAAAAGCGGTTCCCCTTCCCCCAGCCCCCCATC
>CAMNHF010000125.1 GCA_946538975.1 uncultured Clostridia bacterium
GCTACATGTACTTCCTGAAGCTGCACCACCTGGTGGACGACAAGATGCACGCCCGCTCCACCGGCCCCTACTCCCTGGTCACCCAGCAGCCTCTGGGCGGCAAGGCCCAGTTCGGCGGCCAGCGCTTCGGCGAGATGGAGGTCTGGGCGCTGGAGGCCTACGGCGCGGCCAACACCCTGCAGGAGATCCTGACCTTCAAGAGCGACGACACGGTCGGCCGTGTGAAGACCTACGAGGCCATCGTCAAGGGCGAGAACATCCCCGCGCCCGGCGTGCCGGAGTCCTTCAAGGTGCTGGTGAAGGAGCTGCAGGCCCTGTGCCTGGACATCACCGTGCTGGACAGCGACCGCAACGAGATCATCATTCCCGAGCTGGATCCCGAGGACCGCATGCCGGCCGAGTCCATCATGCCGCCTGAGTCCCGTGAGACCGAGCACCCGATCCCCGGCGAGACGGAGATCTTCGGCGGTGTGCCCGCGCCGGACGAGGCCGAGCCGCTGCTGGACGAGCCTGTGATTGACGACTTTGAACTCTCTCTGGATGACGGGGACGAATCCGATCTGGGAGATATGGACATGGATCTTGATCTGGGCAGCGACGACGGCCTGGATGAGTAAGCGAATCCCTGATCACCGCACCGGCTTGCCGGTGACCGCCTGCGGCCGGCCCTGCGCCGCGGGCAAAGCTTGAAGGGAGTGTGAACCCTTTTGTTTGAACTGACCAATCTCGACGCTATCCAGATCGGCATGGCCTCGCCGGAAAAGATCCTGAGCTGGGGCACCCGTCCGGGTCACCCGAGCGGAGAAGTGACCAAGCCCGAAACCATCAACTATCGCACCCTGCGCCCCGAGCGCGGCGGTCTCTACTGCGAGGCGATCTTCGGCCCCACCAAGGACTGGGAGTGCGCCTGCGGCAAGTATAAGCGCATCAAGTATCGCGGCAGCGAGCCCAAAATCTGCGAAAAGTGCGGCGTCGAGGTGACCCGCGCCAAGGTTCGCCGCGAGCGCATGGGCTACATCACCCTGGCTTCCCCCGTGAGCCATATCTGGTATTTCAAGGGCATCCCCAGCCGGATGGGCATGCTGCTGGACATCAGCCCCCGTCAGCTGGACCAGGTGCTGTATTTCTCCCGCTTCATCGTGCTGGATCCCGGCAACAACGACCCGGACCGCCCGCTGAACGAGGACGATCCGGACGGGCCGCGCATGCCCTGCACCGGGCTGCATCTGCATGACCTGATCGACGACGCCCGCTACCACGAGGTGGAGGAGCGCTGCGGCCGGGGCTCCTTCGTGGCCAAGATGGGCGCGGAGGCGGTGCTGGACATGCTGCGCGGCCTCGACCTGGACGCGCTGAGCGTCTCGCTGAAGCAGCAGATCGCCCAGCTGAGCCGCACCAAGGACGGCCAGCTCCGCGAGACCGAGAGCCAGAAGCGCACCCGCGCCATCAAGCGGCTGGAGGTCGTGGAGGCCTTCCGCACCAGCGGCAACAAGCCCGAGTGGATGATCCTGACCGTGATCCCCGTGATTCCGCCGGATCTGCGCCCGATGGTGCCGCTGGAGGGCGGCCGCTTCGCCACCTCCGACCTGAACGATCTGTACCGCCGCGTCATCAACCGGAACAACCGCCTGAAGCGGCTGATCCAGCTGGGCGCTCCGGACATCATCGTCCGCAATGAGAAGCGCATGCTGCAGGAATCCGTGGACGCCCTGATCGACAACGGCCGCCGCGGCCGCGCCGTCACGGGCCCCGGCAACCGCGCACTGAAGTCCCTGAGCGATCTGCTCCGCGGCAAGCAGGGCCGTTTCCGCCAGAACCTGCTGGGCAAGCGCGTGGACTATTCCGGCCGTTCCGTCATCGTGGTCGGCCCCGAGCTGAAGCTGCACCAGTGCGGCCTGCCCAAGGAGATGGCGCTGGAGCTGTTCAAGCCCTTTGTGATGCAGCGGCTGGTCGCCGGCGGCGTCACCAAGAATGTGAAGGCCGCCAAGCGCCGCGTGGAGAAGGCCGGCCCGGAGATCTGGGACATCCTGGAGGATGTGATTCACGATCACCCGGTGCTGCTGAACCGCGCGCCGACCCTGCACCGCCTGGGCATTCAGGCCTTCGAGCCGGTGCTGGTCGAGGGCAAGGCCATCAAGCTGCACCCGCTGGCCTGCACCGCCTTCAACGCCGACTTTGACGGCGACCAGATGGCCGTGCACGTGCCCCTGTCGCTGGAGGCGCAGGCGGAAGCCCGCTTCCTGATGCTGGGCCACAACAACATTCTGAAGCCGCAGGACGGCAAGCCCGTCATTCAGCCCTCCCAGGACATGGTGATTGGCTGCTACTACCTGACGATCGTGGACGAGGATGACGAGCGGCAATGGGTGCCGGAGACCGAGGAGGAGAAGGCTGCGCGCGAAGCCGCCGGCCTGCCCCGGAAGCGCCGTACCTATCAGAACATGGCCGAGGCCGAGATGGCCTATTCCATGGGCCATATCCGCCTGCAGACCCCGATCCGCGTGCGCATCTCCCGCACCTTCGACGGTGTGACGGAGCAGCGCATCATCGACTGCACGCTGGGCAAGCTGATCTTCAACGAAGCCCTGCCGCAGGACATGGGCTTCAAGCCGCGCAACTGCATGGACGACATGTTCGTGCTGGAGGTGGACGGCCTGGTCGGCAAGAAGAAGCTGGCTGAGATCGTCGACATGTGCTTCACCAGCCAGGGCGAGCACCGCTGCGCCATCGTGCTGGACAAGATCAAGGCGCTGGGCTACAAGTACGCCACCCGCTCCGCGGTCACCGTGTCCGTGGCGGACATCAAGGTGCCGGCCGTCAAGCAGGAGATGCTGGCGGAGGCCGATGAGAAGGTGCGCCAGATCAACGAGGCGTTCGCCGATGGTCTGTCCAGCGAGGACGAGCGCTACCGCGACGTCATCGCTGTCTGGAGTGAGACCACGGCCGCCATGCGCGACCTGATCCTGCCCAATCTGGAGAAGTTCAACCCGGTTCGCATGATGGCTGATTCCGGTGCCCGAGGCAGCTCGGCCCAGATCTCCCAGCTGGCCGGCATGCGCGGCCTGATGGCCTCTCCCTCCGGCAAGACCGTGGAGCTGCCCATCCGCGCGAACTTCCGCGAAGGCCTGAACGTGCTGGAATTCTTCCTGTCCTCTCACGGCAGCCGCAAGGCCCTGTCCGACACCGCCCTGCGTACCGCCGACTCTGGTTACCTGACCCGCCGTCTGGTGGACGTGTCGCAGGAGGTCATCGTCCGCGAGGAGGACTGCTTCGAGAAGCGCGGCCTGGACGTGGACGGCATCGAGGTGGCCGAGCTGATGGCCGGCAAGCAGGTTGTGGAGACTCTGGAGGAGCGCCTGCGCGGCCGCACCTCCGCCGAGGATGTCTACGATCCGGAAACCGGCGAAGTGCTGCTGCGGCAGAATGAACCCATCGACGCGCTGAAGGCCAAGCTGGTCACCGGCCGCGGCATCACGCACATGAAGGTGCGCTCGGTGCTGAAGTGCCGCTGCGAGAATGGCGTCTGCGCGCGCTGCTACGGCATGAACATGGCCCATGGCGGCCGTGTGGACATTGGCGAGGCCGTCGGCATCATTGCCGCCCAGGCCATCGGCGAGCCCGGCACGCAGCTGACCATGCGCAACTTCCACTCCGGCGGCGTCGCCGGCGCGGATGACATCACGCAGGGTCTGCCCCGCGTCGAGGAGCTCTTTGAAGCCCGCCGCCCGAAGCACGAGGCCGTGCTGGCGGAGATCTCCGGCCAGGTCAGCATCTCCGAGGAGAAGGGCCGCCGCAAGATCACCGTGACCCCGGTCAACAACCCCAAGGACAGCCGTTCCTATCTGATTGCGTACGGCAGCCGCCTGCCCGAGACGATCCGCGAGGGCGCCATGGTGCGCGCGGGCGACAAGCTGACGGAAGGCGCGGTCAACCCGCACGACCTGATGCGCATCGCCGGCATGGACGATGTGCGACAGTACCTGCTCTCTGAGGTGCTGAGCGTGTACCGTTCCCAGGGCGTGAACGTGGCCGACAAGCACATCGAGATCATCGTCCACCAGATGCTCCGCAAGGTGCGCGTGGAGGACGCCGGCTCTTCCGATCTGCTGCCGGGCTCCATGGTGGATGTGTCCCTCTTCCAGGCGGTCAACGAGCAGATCATGGCCACCAACAATGAGCGCATGATGAATGCCGCCGACGGCGAGGAGCCGGAGCTCCTGCGGCCCGCTGCCTGCCGCCGCGTGCTGCTGGGCATCACGAAGGCTGCCCTGGCCACCAACAGCTTCCTGTCCGCCGCCTCCTTCCAGGAGACTACGCGCGTGCTGACCGAGGCCGCCATCCGCGGCAAGGTCGACCCGCTGCTGGGCCTGAAGGAGAACGTGATCATCGGCAAGCTGATCCCGGCCGGCACCGGCCTGCGGCGCTACACGGACATCGAAATCCGCGAGGCGTTCTGAGAACACAAGAACACAAATGAAAGAAGGGGACAGGCGCTCGCCGCCTGCCCCTTTCTTCGGAAATGGGAGAATACGATGGAGAATGTTGTGCTGATCGGCATGCCGGCCTCCGGCAAGAGCACGATGGGCGGGCGGCTGGCGCGGCTGACCGGCTGGCGCTTCCTGGACGTGGACCGGGAGATCGAGCGCCGCTGCGGCATGCCGCTGTCCCGCATCATTGAGACCCGCGGCGACGAAGGCTTCCGCCAGGTCGAGAATGAGGTGAACGCCACACTGGATGTGGATCACACCGTGATCGCGCCGGGCGGCAGCGTCATCTACGGCGAGGAGGCCATGGCGCACCTGCGCGAGATCGCGAAGGTGGTGTATCTGAAGCTGTCCTATGAGCACATCGAGGAGCGCCTCGGTGATCTGCACGCCCGCGGCATCACCTTCCGCCCGGGCCAGACCCTGCGCGACCTCTACAACGAGCGCGTCCCGCTCTACGAGAAGTACGCCCACATCGTGCTGGAGTGCGACGGCCGCCTGCTGTATGATCTGGCCGAGGAGCTGAGATTGCGCCTGGGCATTCCGCTGCTGGAGGCGTGAGGGTGGTGCATGTTTTCTGGGGGAAGGAAACCCTTTTCCGGACGGAAAAGGGCTTTCCTTCCCCCAGACCCCTATTCTTCCGAAAAGGCTTTTCTTTTGGGGGAGGGGTATTTTGCACGGGTTGCATGGCATGAGACAGGTGCGGGGTTGTGATGTATCTGCGAGGGTCAGGAGCGCATACACAATGCAAGAAAATCTCCTGTCCCAAGAAACAAGGGCTTTGGGGAAAGATGGGGGCATGGGGGAAGGAAAGCCCTTTTCGACATCGAAAAGGGTTTCCTTCCCCCATACGCTGCGTTGTCCCGAGTGTTGAGGCGGATGCGCAATTTTCGCGAAAATTCCCCTTGCGTTAATCGCGGGCACGTGCTATAATTCATACGCTTTGATGTGTCTTGACTCCATCAAGGAGGTGGATTTCATGGGAAAGCTTTGTGAGATCTGCGGCAAGGGCACGCTCAACGGCAATCTGGTGAGCCATTCCAATCGCAAGACCCACACCATCTGGGCCCCCAATGTGCAGAAGGTCCGCGTGGTGATCAACGGTCAGACGAAGCGGGTCAATGTGTGCACCGGCTGCCTGCGCAGCGGCAGAGTGCAGCGCGCGCTGCCCAAGATGAGCAACCCCGTCGAAGAAGCGGTGGAAGCCTGAGCCATCCGGAGTTCCGGACACAGCGGCCTGCCTCATCAGCGGGCTGCAGAAGCGCAGCGATGACGGCCCGTGCCGTTCAGCCGCGTGAAGACAGTCATCTGTTTCCCAACAGGCGGCTGTTTTTTTGTGCCCATACGAAAACCCCTCCGCGCGGAGGGGCAGGAGGTCAGAAGAGCAGCAGCAGGCCCTGCACGGCCGCGACGCCGGCGCAGGCTGCAACAGCCACGGTCAGCAGGCCCTTGCCGCGCCAGGCGAGGACGCAGGCCACAACCAGCCCGCCGAGGGCTGCCCACAGGCCGTTCATGGAACCCTTGCCGGTGTAGCCCGTGGCATAGAGCACATCGGGGATGGTCATCGCGGCCAGCACCGCGTAGGGCACGTAATGCAGGAAGGAGCGGATGAAGACCGAGCGGATGGGCTTGCGGAAGAGGGTCAGCGGCAGCATGCGGATCAGGTAGGTGACTACCGCCATCACAATCAGATAGGGAAAGAACGCCTGCCAGGTCATGCGCGCGCCTCCTCTCGGCCGAGCGGGAAGAGCCACGCGCCCACGCAGGAGGCAATCACCGCGCAGACGATGATGGCGTAACCGGGGGAGAGCCGGTTCAGTCCCGGCACATAGCGGAAGCACACAGACAGCAGCGCGCTGACCGCCACCACCGTGCGGACCGCCATGCTCTTGCGCGAGGGCGGAATGATGATGGCGAGGAACATGCCGTAAATCGCGATGCCCAGGGCCGTGCGGAGGAAGGCCGGGAGCAGCATGCCCGCGACGGCGCCCAGCAGCGTGCCCGAGGCCCAGCCGACATAGGGCACAATCATCAGCCCGTAGAGATAGCTGTGGCCAACCCGCCCGGGGTGGCTGGAGGCGACGGCGAAGATCTCGTCCGTGTTGCAGAAGGAGAAGATCATCCGTCGCAGGGTATTCATGTCGTCGTCCAGCTTCTGCGAGAGCGACAGGCTCATCAGGGCGTAGCGCAGGTTGATGGTCAGCTGTGTCAGCGCCATCTCCACCAGGGGCGAGTGCACGGCCATCAGGTTGATGCCCGCCAGCTGGCCCGCGCTGGTGACGTTGGTCATGGAGATCAGCACGGCCATCAGCGGCGTGAGTCCCAGGTCGACCGCCTGGATGCCGAACGCGAAGGAGACGGACAGGTATCCCAGGCCGATGGGTACGCCGTGCTTCACGCCCTGCAGGAATTTCTGCCGGTTCATGGGGAAAAGGCCTCCTGTACGATGAGATAAAACCATATCAGGTTTCGGAGGAAAAGCCGGAAATCCTGCCTTCATCGGCGGCGGAATCTGTTCTTTCGCTGTTTTGCCGGGGAGAGGCGGCAGAGTGATGCTCCTCAGCCCGCGGGACGGGCTGCGGACGAGCGTGTGCGGTTTCAGATACATCGAGAAAAAAGCCCTGCCGCGGAAACGCCATGCGCTGCCCATAGCTGTTCTTGATGAATGGCTTGTTGCGTGATTCGGCAGGATCCTACTTTTCGTGACCGAAAAGCAGGCAAAAGTCCTGGGTTCGGAGCGCCCGGAAAACGGGCGACAGCCCCGGAGGGGCCCTTGCGCGTGGGGCCCCCCAGACCCCCTGCGAGCGCTTTTGAACACGGGATCACGACTGCGTAATTCGCAGGTCGCAAGGGCTGCTGCCCAATGAAGATCAGGCTGTCGCAGGTTGAGGCTTGGCGCGGATGGCGGCCGATGTCAGCGATACATCGTGAAAAATAAATCCTGCCCCCAAACGGCCTTTTCGGAAGGATGGGGGCATGGGGGAAGGACACCCTTTTCCGCCGGAAAAGGGTGTCCTTCCCCCATATGCTGAGCAGCAACGGCAGAACCGCCGGAATCGAAGGAATTCCGTTTGGAACCGTTGCGTTTTCGGGCAAAGCGTTGTATAATTGCAGCAGAAATTCACCACAGGGAGCGATGATTCAGATGGAGTTTTCCACGCGGGATTACCTCTTCGATGGCAAACGCAGGCTGAACCTCCGGGAGATGCCGACCGACGCGGGCGAGGCGCGCAGCCAGAAGGCGGCGCTGGAGGAGGCCACCCGGCAGAACCTGTTCCGGGCCGCGGAGCTGCAGGAGAAGCTGTACGCGGCGCGGGAGGAGGGGCTGGTGATCGCGATCCAGGCCCGTGACGCCGCCGGAAAGGACAGCCTCATCAAGAAGGTGTTCTCCGGGCTGAACCCGGCCGCGCTGGTGGTGCATTCCTTCAAGGCGCCCAACTCCACCGAGCTGGCGCATGACTATCTCTGGCGCATCAACGCAGCCCTGCCGCAGCGGGGCACGATCGCGGTGTTCAACCGCAGCCAGTACGAGGATGTGCTGGTCGTGCGCGTGCATCACATGGAGCAGGGCTACCGGATGGCGAAGCGCTGCCTGACCGAGCACTTCTTCGAGCGGCGCTATGCCCAGCTGAGCAACTGGGAGGAGTACCTGTGGGAGAACGGGATCCGCATGGTGAAGCTCTTCCTGAATGTCAGCAAGGAGGAGCAGCGCAAGCGCTTCCTGGAGCGGATGGAACGGGAGGAGAAGCACTGGAAGCTCTCCACCGCGGACATGAAGGAGCGGGCCGCCTGGGCGGAGTATGACGCCGCCTTCGAGGACGCGATCAACGCCACCGCCACGGCGCACTGCCCCTGGTATGTGCTGCCCGCGGACAACAAGTGGTACACCCGCTACCTGGTCAGCTGCATTCTGGTGGAAACGCTGGAGGCCATGGATCCGCAGTTCCCGCCCCTGGATCCGGACGAGGCGGCCCGTATTCCCCAGTGCCTGGAGCAGCTGGAGAACGGCGGCTGATTCCCCCCGGGAGATTGACGGAATACGGAGGAATGGATCCGTTACTACTCAGCCTATCAAGCGGAAGCGAAGAGAGATTTATGCAGAAAAACAG
>CAMNHF010000126.1 GCA_946538975.1 uncultured Clostridia bacterium
TCGCCGGGGGCGGTGGGCTCGATCTCGATCCAGCAGTGGCCGTACTGGCCGTGGCCGCCGGTCTGACGGACGAAGCGTCCCTCAGCCTTGGCCGCGCGGCGGATGGTCTCCTTGTAGGTGACCTGCGGACGGCCGACCGTGGCTTCCACCTTGAACTCGCGCAGCAGGCGGTCCACGATGATCTCCAGGTGCAACTCGCCCATGCCGGCGATGATGGTCTGGCCGGTTTCCGTGTTCGTGTAGGTCTTGAAGGTGGGATCCTCTTCCGCCAGCTTCATCAGCGCCATGGTCATCTTGTCCTGGCCGGCCTTGGTCTTCGGCTCAATCGCCACCTCGATCACGGGATCGGGGAAGACCATGGACTCCAGGATGATCTGATGATCCTCGTCGCACAGCGTGTCGCCGGTGGTGGTGTCCTTCAGGCCCACGATGCCGGCGATCTCACCGGTGTACAGCTCCTCGATCTCCTCGCGGTGGTTCGCGTGCATCAGCAGGATACGGCTGATACGCTCACGGCGCTGCTTGGTGGAGTTCATCACGTAGCTGCCGGCGGAGATGTGGCCGGAGTAGACGCGGGCGAAGGCCAGACGGCCCACGAAGGGATCCGTCATGATCTTGAAGGCCAGCGCGGAGAAGGGCTGATCATCGGAGGGATGACGCTCCATCTCGTGCTCGGGATCGTGCGGATCGATGCCCTTGATCGCGGGGATGTCCAGCGGGGAGGGCATGTAGTCGATGATGTTGTCCAGCAGCATCTGGATGCCCTTGTTGCGGTACGAGGTGCCGCACATCACGGGGTTCATCCGGCATTCGATGGTCGCCTTGCGGATCGCCGCGCGGATCTCGTCCTCGGTCAGCTCGGTGCCTTCCAGGTACTTTTCCATCAGGGCGTCATCGGTTTCGGCGACGCGCTCCACCAGCTCGTCGTGGTACTGCTGCGCCAGCTCCATCATGTCGTCGGGGATCGGCTCGTCGCGGACGTCGATGCCCTGATCGTCATAGTAGACTTCCGCACGCATGCGGATCAGGTCGACAATGCCGCGGAAGCTCGCCTCAGAACCGATCGGCAGCTGGATGGCGACCGCGTTGGAATTCAGGCGATCCTTCATCATCTGAATGCAGAGGAAGAAGTCGGCGCCGGTGATGTCCATCTTGTTGACATAGGCCATACAGGGGACATTGTAGGTGCGGGCCTGCTTCCAGACTGTCTCAGACTGGGGCTCCACGCCGCCCTTGGCAGCGAAGACGCACACCGCGCCATCCAGCACGCGCAGGGAGCGCTCCACCTCGACGGTGAAGTCCACGTGACCGGGCGTGTCGATGATGTTGATGCGGTAGGTCTTATCGCGGTTGTTGGGGTCGTGGGGATCGTGCCACACGCAGGTAGTGGCCGCAGAGGTGATCGTGATGCCGCGCTCCTGCTCCTGGACCATCCAGTCCATGGTGGCAGCGCCGTCATGCACTTCGCCGATGCGGTGGGTTTTGCCGGTGTAAAAGAGGATGCGCTCGGTTGTGGTCGTCTTGCCGGCGTCAATATGCGCCATAATGCCGATGTTGCGCACTCTCGCAAGTGGGTGGCTCCTGGCCATAGGGTTTGCTCCTTTCGGGCTTTCGCCCGGCTCGTTTCGTCACGCGCAATCGCGGGTCTTACCAGCGATAGTGGGCGAACGCCTTGTTGGCCTCGGCCATTCGATGCATTTCTTCCTTGCGGCGCACGGCAGCGCCGGTGTTGTTGGCAGCATCCATGAGTTCGCCGGCCAGGCGGTCAGCCATGGTCTTCTCGCCGCGCTTGCGGGCGAAGTCGACGATCCAGCGCAGCGCCAGGGTCTGACGGCGCTCGGGGCGGATCTCCATGGGGACCTGATAGGTGGCGCCGCCCACACGGCGGGCTTTCACTTCCAGGGACGGAGCGACGTTCGCCAGCGCGGCCTGGAAGACTTCATTGGCACTCTTGCCGGTCTTGCTTTCCACGGTGTTGAAAGCTTCATAGCAGACGTTCTGCGCGATGCCGCGCTTGCCGTCGAGCATGATCTGGTTGATCAGCTTGGTCACCACCGTGGTCCCATAGACAGGATCCGGCAGCACCTCGCGCTTCGGGATAAATCCGCGACGGGGCATTCTATTCCCTCCTGTTAACGTCCTTCGGGCATCCTGCGGAAGCCCGCGGACACTCCAATCTCATTGCAGCGCAGCCGCCCCCGCGGGGACGCCGCGTCTCAGGCCGGCGGCCTTCACGATCCCTCCGCCGCGGATGGAATGTCAGCATCATTCCGTCCTGCATCGGCATGACGGCCGGCGTGGTGCGCATGTCCGGCAGCGCTCCGGTTCCAGGGAGCGTACTTTTCATGCGGCACGCGGACCGTCCGGGCTGGAGTGAATCATCCGGCGGCCAGTCTGCCTTTCAGCGGCTTACTTCTTCGGCCGCTTCGCCCCGTAACGGGAGCGGGCCTGCATCCGCTTCGCGACACCGGCGGTATCCAGGGCACCGCGGATGATGTGATAGCGCACGCCAGGCAGGTCACGCACACGGCCGCCGCGGATCAGCACGACGCTGTGCTCCTGAAGATTGTGGCCTTCTCCGGGAATGTAGCAGGTACCTTCGATGGAGTTGGTCAGGCGGATACGGGCGATCTTCCGAAGGGCGGAATTCGGCTTCTTGGGCGTGGTGGTTTTCACGCTCAGGCACACACCGCGCTTCTGAGGGCAGCCCTGCAGGATCGGTGCGGTGGACTTGTTGGCCGCCTTCTCCCGTCCCTTGCGAATCAGCTGATTGATCGTGGGCATAGAAGCACCTCCAAATATTCTTCCCCAAAATTTCCGCAACCCTCGGAAACTTGTAGGCGATGATGAATGTGGATTCCCGGCTTACTTTTTCAGCCCTGCTGCCGCCGTTTTGACCGGCGCGCCGCAGGCCGACGCCAGCAGCTGCATGCTTTCCACACGGGTCAGCGGGATCCCGGCCGCTTCCGCAGCCTCCCGCACCCGGCTGAACAGGAAGGTGTCCACATCGTTGGCGATGAAGACCCGCCGCAGCGTCCCCGCTTTGATCCCCCGCAGAACCTCCCGCGAGCCGACAATCCTGTCCGCGTCCGCGCGCAGCTCCTCCAGGGCTCTCTCCGTCCACTGGTCTGCCATGGCTGTCCCTCCCCTGCATGTCTGTAGCGTGGTCTGCACCTGCCCGGAACGGCTTTTGACCGTCCCTGCTTTGCGCATACTGAAATAGCGCAAGATTCCGGCAGAATCCAACTTGAATATATTAACATCGAAATTTCCCGTTGTCAACGAGTTTTTCAGGGATTTTCGCGGCTTTTTGAAAAAGTTTTCGCTCCGCCGGGAAAAACCGGCATCCTGACTGACAAATCGTTCCATCGGCGCCTTCTGCCCTTGCGGCGCGGCCGTGATTCTGCTACAATCAGGGCAGCCGTTCCGGAGGCCCGCACGCAGCCGGACGCAGCGAGGAGGATGAACATGGAGCTGAGACCCTTTCAGGCAAACCGCGGCGGACTGACCCTGCGCGGAGAGGTCATCGGCCCCTGCGAAGCCGGCCGGCCCGCCGTCATCATCTGCCACGGCTTCCTTTCGACCGGGCGCAGTGTGCATCACTACGCGTCCGTGCTGGCCGACGCGGGCTTTCTCACGGTGGCCTTCGACTTCAGCGGCGGCGCGCCGGACAGCCGCAGCGACGGTTCCTCCGCCGACATGACCCTGCTGAGCGAGAAGGCCGATCTGCTGGCCGTGGCCGCTGCGGTTCGGGCACAGTTCCGGCCCTCCTCCCTCTCCCTGATCGGCTGCAGCCAGGGCGGCTTCGTCGCCGGGATGGCCGCGAAGGAGCTGGGCAGCACGGAAATCAGCCGCCTTGTCATGATCTACCCTGCCCTGTGCATCCCCGACGACGCGCGTCGCGGAAGGCTCATGTGCTTTCCCTACGATCCCGCCGACATTCCGGAGATTCTCGGCACCAGCCCGATGGTGCTGAGCGGACGCTTCGCGCGCACCGCGATGCAGATGGATGCCTACGCGGAGATCGGCGGCTATGACGGGCCGGTGCTGCTGATCCACGGCACGGCCGACGAGGTTGTCGACATCCGCTATGCCCGGCAGGCCCGGACGCTCTACCCGGACTGCGAATACCACGAGATCGAGGGCGGCGGTCACGGCTTCAGCCCCGCACACGACGAGCAGGCCAAGGCCCTGCTGAAGGCTTTCATGCAGCCACTGCTGGCCGAAGGCAAAGGAACGGAATCTGATAAGTAAGAACGAGAATCGGAGGGAAGGCTGCATGCGCGGTCTGCTGTTTATCGGTTCCGCGGTGGCGGACGTGGTGCTGCACGCGCCGGCGATGCCGGTTAAAGACGGCGATGTGGATCTGCGCAGTCAGTCTGTCACCCTGGGCGGCTGTGCGTGCAACGCGTTCACGGCAGCCCGTGTGACCTCTCCCCTGCCCTGTGCGCTGTTCGCGCCCATGGCGGGCGGCGTGTGGGGCCAATGGGTGCGCGAGGCCCTGCGGCGCTCCGGCGTCGAATCGCTCTGTCCCGCGTGGGACGCCGAGGCCGGCTGCTGCTACTGCGTGGTGGACGCCTCCGGGGAGCGCACCTTCCTGTGCAACCGCGGGCCCGAGTATCACTTTCAGGCGCAATGGTTCAACAACCTCGCCCCGGAGACCTACGATGCGGTGTACTGCTGCGGACTGGAGATCATGGAAGCGGACGGGCAGGTCATCGTCGACGCCCTGAAGCGCGCCCGGCTGCAGCGGCTGCTGTTTGCCCCGGGGCCGCACATCCGGAGCATCGCCGAAAGCCGCATGGAGGAGATCTTCCGCCTGTCCCCGATCCTGCACCTGAACCGGGACGAGGCCCTCGCGTACACCGGCGAAACGGACACCGCGGCCGCCGCGGAGGCCCTGTACAAGCGCACGCATCAGCCCGTGATCGTGACCCTGGGCGCGGAGGGGGCCTATGCGCGGTCGGAGGCCTTCACCGGCACTGTCCCCGGTCTGCGCGTCACGCCCGTCGACACGATCGGCGCCGGCGACGCCCATGCCGGCACCCTGCTGGCCGCCCTGTGCGAAGGGCTGCCCCTTGCAGAGGCGCTCCACAGGGCCAACCGCGCCGCAGCCGCCGCCGTCACCGTGCAGGGCGGGCAGCTGACCCGGGACGCCTGGGAAGCTGTGCAGGGCTGAGGCAGGCCGTTTTCAATGAGTCCGCAAAGTTCAGGCACGCTTCATAGGCTTTTCACACAGTCTTCACATTCGGATGCGAGAATCAACCTGCACGGAGGGAAACCTCCAAGACGTGAACGCAGCAATTCACGATCCTCCCTTCCCTGACCGCCCGGGCCCAGCCACCCCGGGCGGTTCTTTTTTGTGCCCCGCAGGATCCGGCTCTCCGTCGGGCGGGAATTCAGCCGCGTTTCAGCCTCCTTTCACACAGCCTTCACAATCGGATGCGAGAATCAACCTGCACGGAGGAAGGCCTCCGGCCGTGAACGCAGCAATTCACGATCCTCCCTTCCCCTTCCCTGCCGTCCGGGTCCAGCCAGCCCGGGCGGCTCTTTATTTGCATTCCGCGGCAGCAAAAAAGCCCGCCCCTCCCCGGCAGGAAGGACAGACTCCACGCTCAAAGCAGCTTAACCAGTTCCTCGCGCACCGCGTCATAATGCGCGTCCACCAGGCCGAAGTCGCGCTGCTTGTAGGTCCAGACGGCGCGGCCGATGCCGTACTTCTCAAACACCTGGTGAATGTCGCGGAACCAGCGCACCGTGTCGGCCGGATCAGCCTGGTCGATGACGCCGTATTCGCCGCAGTACAGCGGGACGTCGTACTTTTCCGCGTGGGCCAGGGCCGGGCGGAACAGCTCGTCGAAGTAGGCCGCGCTGATCATCTTGTCGTCGCCCGGGGCGTCGGCGTTGACCAGCCAGCGGTTCAGCTCGCGGGCTGCCTTCTTGTAGCGGGCCTTGGTGTCCGGGTAGGGCATCACGAAATCCTTCGGCATGCCGCTCACCCAGGGGGCGCGCTGGTGGGTGAACATCAGCGGCTCATAGCAGTGGAAATTGTACACGATGCGCCGGTCGTGGGGCGGATCCAGCAGCGGCACGCGGGTGACGCTGTTGTGGTTCACGCCGCCGATCAGGATCCAGCTCTCCGGGGCGATGGCGCGGATCGCCTCGATGCAGCGCGCCGCGATGCCATTCCAGATCTCCGCCGCCGCGGGATTGTTCACCTCGTTCAGCAGCTCGAAGGCCACCTGATCGGTCAGATGGCCGTAGCGCTTCGCGAGCACCTCCCACAGACGGACGAAGGTGGCCTGCAGCTCCGGGTCGTGGAAGAAGCGGTCGGGATCCGGCACCACGGCCGTGTCGAACATGTAGCCATATGTCTTGTGCAGATCCAGCAGTACCCGCAGGCCGTGCTTCGCGCACCAGGCGATGCAGTCGTCCACCAGCTGCATCCGCTCGCCGGGCGTGCCATCCGGGCCGGCAAAGATCACGTCGCAGTCCACGGGCAGCCGGACGTGATCCAGCCCCCAGCCCGCGATCCGCTCGATGTCCGCCTCCGTAATGAAGGTGCGGTAATGCTCATCCGTCGTCGCCACACACTGGCTAAGCCAGCCGCCCAGATTGACGCCCCGCCGGTAGCCCTCGAATACGCGCATGGAAATCAGCCTCCTCATTTCTGTGTCCGGGAGATTCGCCGGCTGCATTGTATCACAGATTCCGCATCACGTAAACCCATCAAATGGAAAAGAACCGGCGCAGTCCGCACCGGTCCTCTTCTTCACGACGCAATCAGTCCTTGTCGTAATTCACGATGGCCGCGAAATCCTTCGCCTTCAGCGAGGCGCCGCCGATCAGGCCGCCGTCGATCTCCGGCTGCGCCATCAGGCCCTTCGCGTTGGCAGGCTTCATGCTGCCGCCGTACTGGATGCGCACCTTGTTGGCCACCGCCTTGCCGTACTTGCGGGCCAGGGCCGCGCGGATGACGCCGATGGTCTCGTTGGCCTGCTCGTCCGTCGCCACCAGGCCGGTGCCGATGGCCCAGACGGGCTCGTAGGCGATCACGATGCTCTGCACCTGCTTCTTGTCCAGGCCGGTCAGGGCGATCAGCGTCTGATACTCGACCAGCGCGTCGGTGTAGCCCGCCTCGCGCTCTTCCTTCTTCTCGCCCACGCAGAGGATGACCTTCAGCCCGGCCTTCACAGCGGCCAGTACCCGCTGATTCACGGTGGCGTCCGTCTCGCCGAAGTACTGGCGGCGCTCGGAATGGCCGATGATGACATACTCCACGCCGACTTCCTTCAGCATGGCCGCCGACAGCTCGCCGGTGTAGGCGCCGCTCTCCGCGAAGTGCACATTCTGCGCGCCGATGTGGATGTTGCTGCCCTGGGCCGCCGCCTTCGCCGCGGGGATGTCCACCGCGGGCACGCACACGACCACGTCGCAGGAGGCATCGGCCACCAGGGGCTTCAGGCTCTCAACCAGTGCAGCGGCCTCGGTCGGCGTCTTGTTCATCTTCCAGTTTCCGGCGATAATTGCCTTGCGCATCGGAATCCTCTCCTTTTATTCTCCCACTTTTTCCGGATGGAAAAGCGGCAGGGCTGTCCCGCAAAGAGCAGCCCTGCCGGCCATTGTCTTACTCCTTGTCGTCCAGGCAGGCGACACCGGGCAGCACCTTGCCCTCCAGATATTCCAGAGAAGCGCCGCCGCCGGTGGAGATGTGCGTCATCTTCGCCGCCAGGCCCATCTGCTCCACGGCAGCCGCGGAGTCGCCGCCGCCGATGATCGTCACGGCCTCGCTGTCCGCCATGGCCTGCGCCACAGCCAGCGTGCCCTTGGCCAGGATCGGGTTCTCGAACACGCCCATCGGGCCATTCCAGACCACGGTCTTCGCGCCCTTGATGGCCTCGCCGAACAGCTCGGCGCTCTTGGGGCCGATGTCGCAGCCTTCCATGTCGTCCGGGATCTTGTCCGCGTCCACCACGACGGTCTCAATCGGCGCGTCGATGGGATCGGGGAAGGCATGCACGCACACGGTGTCGATGGGCAGGAGCAGGCGCACGCCCTTCTCCTTCGCCTTCGCCATCATTTCCTTGCAGTATTCGATCTTGCTCTCATCCAGCAGGCTCTTGCCGATGCCATAGCCCATCGCCTTGAGGAAGGTGAAGGCCATGCCGCCGCCGATGATCAGGGTGTCGACCTTCTCCAGCAGGTTGTTGATGACG
>CAMNHF010000127.1 GCA_946538975.1 uncultured Clostridia bacterium
GATGAAGCTGGCGGAGACCGCCGAGGACGCCCTGGAGAAGGAGGACGTGGAGGACACCGAGGAGGAGCTCGTCACCCGTCCGCCGGTCGTGACCATCATGGGCCACGTCGACCACGGCAAGACCAGCCTTCTGGACTACATCCGCAAGAGCCGCGTGACCGCGGGCGAGGCGGGCGGCATCACCCAGCATATCGGCGCCTACACCGTCAAGGTGAACGGCCGCCAGATCACCTTCCTGGATACCCCCGGCCATGAGGCCTTCACCGCCATGCGCATGCGCGGCGCCCAGGCCACCGACATCGCGGTGCTGGTGGTCGCGGCGGACGACTCCGTCATGCCCCAGACCATCGAGGCGATCAACCACGCCAAGGCCGCGGAAGTGCCGATCATCGTGGCGATCAACAAGATCGACAAGTTCGGCGCGGATCCGGAGCGCGTGAAGCAGGATCTGACCGCCCACGGCGTGGTCTGCGAGGAGTGGGGCGGCGACGCGATCTGCGTGCCCGTCAGCGCGAAGACCGGCGAGGGCGTGGATGAGCTGCTGGAGATGATCCTGCTGCAGGCCGACACGATGGAGCTGCGCGCCAATCCCGAGCGCATGGGCCGCGGCGTCATCATCGAAGCGAAGCTGGACAAGGCGCGCGGCCCGCTGGCCACCGTGCTGCTCCAGAATGGTACCCTCCACGTGGGCGACAACATCGTCGCGGGCATGGCCTCCGGCCGCGTCCGGGCGCTGATCAACGACCGCGGCGAGAAGGTCAAGTCCGCCGGCCCCTCCATGCCGGTGGAGATCATGGGCTTCGACAATGTGCCCGCCGCGGGCGATGAGATGATCGCCGTGGGCGACGACAAGCTGTCCCGCCAGGTGGCCGACGAGCGCCGCGAGAAGCTGCGCGCCTCCCGCGAGGCGACCGCCGCCAAGGTCAGCATGGAGAACCTGTTCTCTTCGCTGGAGGAGGGCAAGACCACCACGCTGAACCTGATCATCAAGGCCGACGTGCAGGGCTCCGTGGAGGCCGTGCGCCAGGCCATGGAGAAGCTCTCCTCCGACGAGGTGCGGGTGCGCGTGCTCCATGCCGCCGCCGGCGCCATCACGAAGGACGACGTCAACCTGGCCGCCGCCTTCAACGCCATCATCATCGGCTTCAACATCCGCCCGGACGCTTCCGCGCGGGAGGCCGCCGAGAAGGAGAAGGTGGATGTCCGCCTCTACACCGTCATCTACAAGGCGATCGAGGACATGGAGCTGGCCATGCAGGGCCTGCTGGCGCCCGAGTACCGCGAGGTGCTGCTGGGCCATGCCGAGGTTCGCAATGTGTTCAAGATCACCGGCGCGGGCATCATCGCCGGCTGCTATGTGACCGACGGCAAGGTGCAGCGCAACGCCCAGGTGCGCCTGCTGCGCGACAATGTGGTCGTCTTCGAGGGCAAGCTGTCCAGCCTGCGCCACCTGAAGGACGACGTGCGCGAGATGGCCGCCGGCTACGAGTGCGGCATGAGCCTGGAGGGGCACAACGACATCAAGGAAGGCGATGTCGTGGAGTGCTACATCATGGAAGAGATTCCGCGGTAAAGCTGCGGCAAATTACGGAGAATGCGGAGGGGCTGCGGCTGCCGCGTTCTCCTTTTTGCACGGGAGGTTCATCATGAAGACGATTTCGATTCTCGGCGCCACCGGCTCCATCGGCACGCAGGCGCTGGAGCTGGTGCGGCTGCACCCGGACGCGTACCGGGTCACCGCCCTGACCGCCCACCGCAGCCGGGAGAAGCTCTTTGCGCAGGTGCGGGAGTTCCGCCCGGAGGTGGCGGTGCTCTCCGAGCCGCTGCGGGCGGAGGAGATCCCGGAGGATCTGCGCTTCTGCCGCTTCCTCTCGGGGAAGGAGGGCCTGCACGCTGCCGCGGCGGAGGTGCCCGCGGACATGGTGCTGGTGGCGGTGGTGGGCATCGCGGGCCTGCAGAGCGTGATGGACGCCCTCGCCGCCGGCCGCCAGGTGTTGCTGGCCAACAAGGAGGCCCTCGTCACCGGCGGCCATCTGGTCATCCGCGCGGCGCAGGCGGCGGGCAAGCCGCTGCTCCCCGTGGACAGCGAGCACAGCGCCATCTTCCAGTGCCTGGAGGCGGCAAACGGCAATCCCGCCACCGGCATCCTGCTGACGGCCTCCGGCGGGCCCTTCCGCACGTGGACGCGGGCGGAGATGGAGCGCGCCACGCCCGCCCAGGCCCTGCGCCACCCGAACTGGTCCATGGGCAGCAAGATCACGATTGACTCGGCCAGCATGTTCAACAAGGCGCTGGAGATCATGGAGGCGCGCTGGCTCTTCGACATGCCGCCGGAGCAGATTCATGTGGTCGTGCATCCGCAGAGCATCGTGCACAGCGCGGTGACCTTCGCCGACGGCGCGGTGCTGGCGCAGCTGGGCGTGCCGGACATGCGCGTGCCGATCGGCTACGCGATGGCGTACCCGCGGCGGCTGACGACGGGCATCGCGCCGCTGGATCTGTTCCGGGTGGGCGCGCTGACCTTCGAGCCGGGGGATCCGGAGCGCTTCCCGGCGCTGCGGCTGGCGGGGGAGTGCCTGCGGGCCGGCGGCGCGGCCTGTACCGTGCTCAACAGCGCCAATGAGGAGGCCGTCGCGGCCTTCCTGCAGGAGAAGATTCCCTTCGGCGGCATCACCCGCATGGTGGAGCGCGCGCTGGAGCGGCTGCCCGGCCTCCCCGCGGACAGCCTCGAGGAGATCTTCCACGCGGATCAGGAGGCCCGCCGTGTGGTGCGGGAGGCGCTGGCCGAGGAACAGGCCTGACAGCAATGACCGCCTTTGACGGCAGGGAGGGATCCGCATGACCGCATCCGCAAAGACTTCGCCTGTGCTGCTGCTGTGGCGGCGCATGGCCCATTGGCTGGTGGTCAGCGCCGCGCTTGTTTTTCCGCTCCTCCTGCTGGGCTGCGAATGGGCCGAATGGGAGTACACGGCGAGGAACTGGCTGCTGCTGCCGCTTGCTGCCCTGGGGCTGATCCTGCTGGCGGGTTTCTTCGCGCCGCCGGAGGGTACCGCGGCGCGGGTGCTGTACATTGTTCAGATGCCGCTGTGGTTCGTGAATCTGCTGCTGTGGCTGCTGAACGGCCCGGCGAACAGCCTGTTTTCCTTCCTGGCCCTGCTCTCCTTCGGCGCCTCCATCTGGCTGGCCTTCCGGGCCAGGCCGGGGGACTTGGCTGCCACCGTGCTCGGCTTTGGCAGCATTCTGCTGATTCTGATTGTCCTCATCCTGTTTGCGGCGGGCGCCTTTTTGGGCATTGCGGCCGGTCTCATCGGCTCCGGCACCGGCGTTGAGAAGAAGACCTGCCCTTCGCCGCAGCAGGCGTACACGGCGGAAATCACCGCGGTGGACACAGGCGCGGCCGGCGGTGGCATCACCCTCAGCATCCGCCGGGAAGGGGGCAGGATCCCGCTGCTCTTCGGCGAGGTTCGCGAGAAGCCGCTGGAGCTCTCCGGCCGGGGGTGGTCGATGGAGCAGGCGGATTTTGAATGGCTCAGCGAGGACAGCTTCCGATTTCAGAATGTCACCTACAGCCTGGTGGAGCCGTGGCCCGCGCTGCGGCAGGACTGACCGATCCCGATACGCATCCACGCAAAAAACCGCAGGCGCACGGCCATTGCTCCGTGCAGCCTGCGGTTTTTGCGGTTCATCAGGTGCGCAGCCACACCCGCATCTCGCCCTCCTGCCGGTTGCTCCAGGCGAAATAGGGCACGAGGGTGATTTCCGCGGGCTCGGCCGCCGCACCGGTTTGCCAGGGGCGGTAGAGCGGAGCGGCTTCGTCGGGGATCAGCCGCCGTCCGGCACAGCGCAGGGCGGGGAGATCCAGGCCGCCGATCGCCGCCCGGGCGGGCCGGGCTTCCGCTTCGGGATCGACCCGCAGCAGGTGCAGATTCGGGCCGTTGTCCGCCTCCTCGGCGCACATCACCAGCGGCCCCATCTGGAAGGCGGCCTCTCCGGCGGTCTCCCGCACGCGGGGATCGGCGCAGAGCGCGCGGGGCGTCATGTCCAAACAGAGGCGCAGCGTCATGCCGGCCTGCCAGCGGCCGCTGCAGCGCAGCCAGCCGTCCTCCTCAGAGGCACTGATGCCCTCCGGCAGCGTCCACGCGCTGCGCGCCGACCAGGACGGCAGGCGGAAGATGATCTCGCCCGCAGCCGCGCCTTCCTCGATTGTGAGGGTCACATCGCCGCCGCGCATCAGGTCGCAGTCCAGCCGCACCGCCAGCGGCTGCCCGCCCAGCGAGACGCGGGCACGGCTGCCGATGTACAGGCTGACCCACAGCCGATCCGCCTCCGCCAGATAGATATATTCCGGCAGGTCGGAGATCAGCCGCGCCGCGTTGGGCGGGCAGCAGGCGCAGGAGAACCAGGGCTGGCGCACCGGCTTCACATGGCCGAGGCGGGCGTCCGTCCGGCAGGCAGCGGGATCGACCTCCAGCGGGTTGACGTAGAAGAAGCGGGTGCCGCTCAGGGAGACGCCGGCCAGTACCGTGTTGTACAGGGCGCGTTCCAGCACGTCGCCGCAGGAGGCCTGCCCGTTCAGCTGCATCATCCGCCGCGCGGAGAAGACCAGGGCGACCGCCGCGCAGGTCTCGGAATAGGCCGTGTCGGAGGGCAGGTCATAGGCGCGGGAGAAGGCCTCGCCCACATGGGTGCCGCCCACGCCGCCGGTCACATACATCTTCTCCTCGGTGACCGAGCGCCACAGCCGCCCGCAGGCCGCCGCCAGGGCCTCGTCCCCGTTCAGCCGCGCCACGTCCGCCATGCCGGCGAGCAGGTACATCTGCCGCACCGCGTGGCCCACCGCCTCGTCCGCCTCGCGCAGGGGGAGGTTCGCCTGATGATAGGTGTAGCGGCTGTCGTCCTCGTCCAGCGGCGGCTGCCCCTTCGCGGCGCGGCGGGCGTTTTCCTCCAGCCAGAAGACGTTCGGCTTCGTGCCGCGCACGTCGATGAAGCGGCCGGCCAGCGCCAGCCAGCGCTTTTCGCCGGTCTCCGCCCACAGGCGGCACAGGGCCATCTCCGCGATCTCATGGCCGGGACAGCCGCGCACGCCCTCCGGGCCGAAGCGCCGGTCGATGCAGTCCGCAAAGCGGCAGGCCGCGTCCAGCAGATCCCGCTGCCCCGTCGCCTGATGCCAGGCCACGGCCGCCTCCGCCAGATGGCCGAAGCAGTACAGCTCGTGGTGGTCGCGCAGGTTTGTGAAGGCCCGCTCCCGGCCGAACAGGGTGTACCAGGTGTCGAGGTAGCCGTCCTCCTCCTGGGCGGCGCAGATGGCGTCCACGGCCTCCTGCGCCATGCGCCGCAGGGCCTCGTCCGGCCGGCGCATCAGCTGATAGCTGACGGCCTCCACCCACTTGTAGCCGTCGCTGTCCTGGAAGACCCAGCCGTAGAAGCGGTCGGGCTCCGGCGCGTTCTCGTCCGCCGGCTGGGTGACCATGCCCTCCGGCATCGCATAGCGGGGCTGCCACGCGCCGGCCTTTTTGGCCCGCACGGCCCGGGCCGCGGCGCGCATATTGCGCATCCACCAGCTCTTCGTGGCGCCGGGGACACGGTCGTTGAGCACTTCCCACTGATAGGGCAGCATGGTTTCCCGCACCAGCTGCATTTCCCGCAGCCAGAAGGCATCGGTGATTTCCACTTCCCGGAAGCTGAGAGGTTTCATGCGTGCGTCCGCCTTTCTCTTCGATGGATCGAAAAAACAGCCCGCGCGGGCATCTTGATCCGCCTGCGCTCTGTCCTGATGATAGCACGCACAGGGGGAAAACGCAACCGCGCGGGGGATTTTTGGCATGGCCTGTCAAGGGGAGCGCATCGGTTCAATTCGGTTACTACTCAGCCCGCAGAGCAATATGCGAATGAGTGTGTTCGGAAGCATGCACACAGTGCATGAATCCCCCTTCCCCAAAGAACGGCCTTTAGCAGGGTATCCATAAACCAGTAATAGCCACAAAACATTCAAAACGGCATCTGGGAACTGTGTTTGGTCAAAATGCAAACGGGCTGTGAGTCAGCGTGCCATCAGGGTGTCGCCGGCTCACAGCCCGTTTTGTTACTCCAGGGTCATTTCAGGGTTTTCGTGTGTACCGCTTCGCTCTGCTGGCCGTAGTACCTTGTGCCATCGGGAAGCAGCGCACAGCTCCGCACCTTGCACCAGTAGTCTGTGTCGGGTTTCAATCCGGTCATCGTCGTCGAAAACGGACCGTCCACAATCGTCTTCGCCCAGCGATACGCGTGCTGATTCAGAGAGCAGCATGGAGTTATGATGCGTCGGGCAAGCCTTGCAATACGCTTAACCAGGCATCAAATATGCTGTTCGCCAGATTCACATCAGGGAACTGATGGGTATATACATACAGACGCACATCAATGTTCAGGCACTCTACATAATACTCGCAGCAGACATTATTGTCCCTGGGGGACTGTCTTTGGGCGAACAAATCGGCAACACTGCGCACCATCTCGGCGGGATTCATATCGATGCTAAGCACTGGATGCATTCTGTCCCAGCCTGCTTTGTATTGAATCCTGTCGTATCTCTGTTCAGGATAAACAGTGATGCTGCAGATGATAAATGGATCATCTGGTTCCATCAATTCATCAATACTGCCGCGTTCAAAACATGTGTAACCGGAGGAGCTATACTGTTTCATAGCCCATTGTTCAAACTGTGACGCATCAAACAATTCTTCTCTTTCTGACAGATACTGAATCGTTTTTGTATCACGTATGTCGATTCTACGCCCGCCAAAGAAGCTGCTGTATGCAACACAAACGAACGCAACAAGGCAACTTATCATGGCCACAATTGCCAATACTCTTTTATTCATATAGATATTCCTTATTTAGGAAAGATGGGGGGCTGGGGGAAGAAAAGCCCTTTTCCGCCGGGTTCCTTCCCCCAGACACTGAGCAGTAACTCAGTCCGTCTGCTCTGGACTGCCGCAGGCCTCCAGGAGGAAGGCCAGCACGCCGTCCCACCAGGGGCCCATCACGGCGTCGGGGGAGCGGTAGATCTCGTGCCGCGCGCCCCGGACGAGGATCTGCTCTCCATGGGGCAGGCGGGCGGCGAAGCGGCGCTGGGGCTCCGGCAGCACGCTGGCGTCGTTCTCGGCGGTGTAGAGGCGCACGGGAATGCGGATCCTTTCCACCGCGCCGGGGCGCAGCAGGGTCCTGGTCACCTTCACCGATTCCAGCGTCCAGCCGTAGGAGGGACAGGCGTTCTGGTACTCGGCATGGGCGGCCTTCACGCTGTCCCACCAGGCGAAGCGCTCCGCAGAGGAGGCGGCGGAGGTGGCAAAGTCCTCCGGGCCGGCATAGGGATGGGCGACGAACACATGCCTGCGGCCCCGGCCCAGCAGCGTCGCCGCGCGGCAGATGAGGCCGGTAACCCACGGGGGAATGCCGCCGGTGTTCGGCGCGATCATCGGCGAGGAGAGCACGGCCCGGTCAAAGACCCCGCCGCCCTCCTCCAGATAGCGCGCGGCAATGGCCCCGCCCATGGAGTGGGCAAAGAGCATCCGCGGGGCGGGCAGGGGCAGCACAATCCGCTCGATCACCTGCCGGAGATCCTCCACATAGTCGTCGAAGCGGTCGACATGGGTGGTGGAGGGGTGGTCGACGCCCGCCGGGTGCCAGGAGCGGCCGTGGCCGCGGTGGTCCAGCGTCACCACGGCGAGGCCGTGATGCAGCAGGCTGAAGATCAGCTCCGCGAACTTGTCGCCGCTCTCGGTGAAGCCGTGGATCATCAGCACCGTGCCCCGCGCCGTGCCGTCCGGCAGGTAGCGGGAGGTGAAGATCGGCACGCCACCGCCGCCGGCCACGGTCTCGTCGGTGCGGCGGGCGCGGTTGTAGGGCAGGATGGCCTCGTTCACGGTCTGCACATAATCCTGCTCCCGGGCCAGCCACGCGGCAGTGAAGCGGTTCATGCGACCCCTCCCGTCATTTCATGATCTTCGCGTAGATCTTCTTCTCATTGTACAGGGCGAACAGCACGCCGCCCAGCACGCAGAACGCGGCCGCCGCGACGGCGATCAGCCGGTAGCCGAGGCCGGTCTCCTGCTGGATGGTGCCCAGCGAGGTGACCAGCAGCATGGCGACCGCCTGGCCCATCTTCATGGAGAAGGTGCGGGCCGCGTAGAACATGCCGCTGCGGT
>CAMNHF010000128.1 GCA_946538975.1 uncultured Clostridia bacterium
GCTGCTCTCGTGCATCTCGGTCAGGCGGCGCAGCTTCTCCTGATCCTCGGTCTCCTCGCGGCGCAGGGCCTCCCGGCGCTCGGCGCGGGCGGCAATGCGGGCGGCGATGCGCTGCCCCTCGCTCTGACTCTGGTGCACGGCCTCGGCGGCGGCCATCAGGTCGTCCCGGGCGGCGGTGATCCGCTCATCCAGCGCGGCGATCCGCTCCTGGGTCTCGTCCCGCTCCGCGCCCTTCTCGGTCAGGTTGCGCTCCGCGTCCGACAGCACGATCTGCAGCTGGCGCAGCTCCTCGTCCAGGGCGTTCAGCTTCTCTGTGGCGCGCTCGGAGCGGATCAGGAACAGGTTCAGGTCGAGAATCTTCAGCTCGGCGTTCAGGGTCAGGAAAAGACGGGCGTCCCGGCTCTGTTCCTCCAGGGGCCCCAGCCGGCGGCCCAGCTCCTCCAGAATGTCCTCCACGCGGTCCGCGTTCTCCAGCGTGCGGGCCAGCTTCTTGTCCGCCTCTTCCTTGCGCGCGCGGAATTTGACGATGCCGGCGGCCTCCTCGAACACCTGCCGCCTGTCCTCGGAGCGGCGGGAGAGGATCTCGTCGATGCGGCCCTGGCCGATGATGGAATAGCCCTCCCGGCCGATGCCCGTGTCGCGGAAGAGGTCGACGATGTCC
The DNA here is from genome assembly GCA_946538975.1 of uncultured Clostridia bacterium. GTDB lineage: Bacteria > Bacillota > Clostridia > Christensenellales > Aristaeellaceae > RUG11272. The sequence goes on from CAMNHF010000128.1 coordinate 662, forward strand.
TTCAGCCGGCAGCTGGACTGATTGAGAAAATATTCACTCTCGCCGTTGCGGTACACGCGGCGGGTGACCATGATTTCGGCATAATCCATGCGCAGCGCGCGGTCCTCATTGTCGAAGACCAGCGACACCTCGCAGTAGCTGAGCGGCTTGCGCCGCTGCGTGCCGTTGAAGATGACGTCCGACATGCTGGCGCCGCGCAGGGTTTTCGCGCTCTGCTCGCCCAGCACCCAGCGCACCGCGTCGGCGATGTTGCTCTTGCCGGAGCCGTTCGGCCCGACGATGCCGGTGATGCCGTCCCCCAGCACGATCTCCGTCCTCGGCGCGAAGGATTTGAAGCCGTACAGCTCCAGTTTTTTCAGCCGCATGCAAGCCCTCCCTTAAGTGGTTCACGCCGGGAAGTATAGCACAAATTCGCGGAAAGCGGAAGGTGCGGTTTGGCAGCGCAGGGGCCAAAACCGGCAGGCTCGCCCCTTCCCGCCCGCAAAAAAACGGCCCGCCGTCGGGGCCGCCGGTTCCGCGGATTTCACGGAAGGGGAAAGGCGCCGTCGAAGCGCCCGCCGTCAGCATCCGGGAAAATGTACCTGATGCCGTTTTCCGCGCAGTACCGCTCGGCCTGGCTGCCGCGGGATACGGTGACGGTGAGGCTGGGGCAGCAGGCAAATGCGTACTCTCCGATGCTTGTCACGCTGTCCGGGATCACCGCGTATGCCAGACTGTCGCAGGTGTAGAACGCATACGCCCCGATGTCCGTCACACTGCCCGGAATGATCACGCTTCTGAGGCCGCGGCACCAGGAGAATGCCCCATAGCCGATGCTGGTCACGCTGTCCGGGATTGTTACGCTCGTCAGGTTGAAGCACCACCGGAAAACACTGTCCCCGATGCTGGTCACGCTGTCCGGGATGGTCACCTCCGCCAGGCTGTAGCAGGAATCAAACGCATTGTCCCCGAGGCCCGTCACACTGTCCGGGATGGCCACGCTTTCGAGGCTGTCGCAGGTGAAGAACGCATACGCCCCGATGTCCGTCACGCCATCCGGAATCGTCACGTTCGCAAAAGTGAAGTATTCGAACGCCCTCTCCCCGATGCGCGTCACCGGCTTTCCGCCAAGCTCCGCCGGGATCTGCACCGCCTCCGCGTATCCCCAATACGCCGTGATCTCCGCCGTCCCGTCATCCAGCAGGGCATATCGATAGTCGCCCTCCGTCCGAATCTCCCGCTCTTCCTCCGCACAAGCGGCAGAAACAGCCGCCATCAGCGTCAGCGTCAGCAGCAGGCAGAAGAAGCGTTTCATGGCTGCGGCCTCCTTTGCATTGCGTCGTTTCCGGAAAGCCTCTGCCCGGGCGTCAGCTGTCGTCGTCCATGTAAGTGAATGCGATGCCGTTGGCTTTGCAGTACCGCTCGGCAAAGCTGCCACGGGGCACGATGGCGGTGAGGTTGGGGTTGGGGACCCACGCTTGATCCAGAAAAACACTGAAGGCCCCTTCCCCGATGCTCGTCACGCTGGCCGGGATCGTGACGCTTGTCAGACTGCTGCACTCCATAAATGCTCCCTCTCCGATGCTTGTCACGCTGTCCGGGATCGTAACGAGCTTCAGGCTGCTGCACTCGTGAAACGCATACTCTCCGATACTCGTCACGCTGTCTGGAATTGTTGCATTTGTCAGACTGATGCAGTCTCTGAACATCGAATCCCCAATGCTCGTCACGCTGTGCGGGATCGTTACGCCTGCCAGCCGATCGCACCCACAAAACACCCATTCACCGATGCTTGCTACGCTGTCCGGAATTGTCACGCCTGTCAGGCTGCTGCAATTGGAAAACGCCGCATAGCCGATGCTGGTCACACTGTCCGGAATTGTCACGCTTGTCAGACTGCGGCATTCCGAAAACGCATTGTCTCCAATGCTGGTCACGCTGTCCGGGATCGTCATGTCTGTCAGATTCCAGCACCCATCAAACGCTGCTTGCCCGATACTCGTCACGCTGTCCGGGATCGTCACGTTTGTCAGTCTTTTGCAACCATAAAACGCCTCGTCGCCAATATATTTCACACCGTCCGGGATTGTTACACGCTTGAGACCTTCGCAATTTGCAAACGCCTCCGCCCCAATCCTCGTCACCCTTTTCCCGTCCAGCTCCGCCGGGATCCGCACCTCCTCCGCGTCTCCCCAGTATGCCGTGATCTCCGCCGTTCCGTCGTCCAGCAGGGTGTATTCATAATCCCCGGCCATCATGGCTGCGGCCTCCTTTGCATTGCGCTGTTCTGTGTCCATCATAACACAATCCGCGCGGGAGCACAAGCAGGCGATCACGCAAAAAGCCCGGCGGCCTGACGGCGGGACCGGGCGGCGGTTCGTGAAAAGGTTAGGTCTCGCTGCGCACATAGCAGACCTCGACGCTGCCCTGCTGCAGGCGGGCGATCAGCGGCAGCAGGCGCTCGTCCTCGGGGTCGGGCGTGATGATGTACAGCCGCAGGGCCGGGCCCAGGCGGCGCATCTGGATCAGCAGGTCGGCGATGAGGCCGTTCAGCCGGGCGGTGATCACCACGACCGCGCCCACCGTGCGCACCAGGCGGCTCTCCTGCAGCAGGAATTCCGGGAAGCGGAAGTCGGCGCTGCGCTCGGCCCGGGCCAGGTGGCGCAGGATCGCCGGCAGGCCCATGGCGGTGGTCACCTGCAGGGGGCGGCTGCCCATCAGCGGCAGGGTCAGCGTGCTGCCCCGGCTGATCTCCTCCTCCATCACGGAGGCGGCGGCCTCCAGCACCGCGTCGCGCAGGCTTTCCTCGCCCTCGGCAAAGGCGCAGTCCAGCAGCACCAGCCCCTCGTGGAGCACCGGCTCCTCGTAGCGGCGCACGACCAGCTCCCGGCGGCGGGCGCTCAGCTTCCAGTGGATGCGCTTGAGCGGGTCGCCGCTCTGGTATTTGCGGATGTCCGCCGGGCTGCCCAGATCCTCCGTCGCGCGGGCCATGGTGCCCAGGCCGGCGTCCACCGGCGCGAACGTCAGCGGGGTCACCGGGAAGGTGCGGGGCAGCACCAGGGCGGCGCTGACCTGATCGGCCGGCAGCCACACGGCGCTGCACAGGCCGAAGAGATCGTACACCTCCACGCTGTGCACGTTCATCGCGAAGGGGCCCACATGGCGGGCGGCCATCTCCGCGGTCAGCTCCGCGCTGCGGCCCGCCGGAACGGTCATGGCGCTGTCCTCGCTGCCGGAGAGCCGGACGGTGATCCGCCCCAGCGGCAGCGGGCAGGCGGTGCGCAGGGTCAGGCGGACCTTCGCCGTGTCGCCGCGGACGGGGCAGATTTCCCCGGCGTCGGCCTCACAGTGCAGCGTGTGCACGGCCCACAGCACGGAGATGCCGGCGTAGGCCGAAACCAGCAGGCACAGCGCGCCGAGAATCAGCAGCAGGGCGCTGCCGGTGCCAAAGGCGGCCAGCGCCAGCAGCACCCCCAGCAGCAGCCCCAGCAGGACGTCCGCCTGCAGCAGATGCCGCTGCGCGCGGACACGGCTCACGGCACGGCCACCGTGTGCAGCACGTGCTCCATCACGGCCTCCGCAGTGATGCCGCGCATCCGGGCGTCGGCCTCGGGCACCAGGCGGTGGCAGCAGACGGGCATCGCCATGCGCTGCACATCCTCCGGCACGATGTAGTCCCGGCCGGAGAGGAGCGCGCAGGCCTGGGCGGCGTGCACCAGGGCGATGGCGCCGCGGGTGGACAGGCCCAGCTGCACCTCGCGGGTCTGCCGGGTCGCCGCCGCCAGCCGCGCCACATAGCCGCGGACCTCCGGCGCACAGTAGATCGCGTCGACCTGCTGCTGCATCTCCAGCACGTCCGCCGCGCCGCACAGGGCGCGCAGGTTCTCCATCGGGCGCACGTCGGTGGAATAGCGGCCCAGGATGTCCGTCTCCTGCTCCACGGTGGGATAGCCGATGGAGATGCGCAGGAAAAAGCGGTCCAGCTGCGCCTCGGGCAGGGGATAGGTGCCGATGAAGGCGCCCGGGTTCTGCGTGGCCAGCACCATGAAGGGCTGGGGCAGCGGATGGGTGACGCCGTCCACCGTCACCTGATGCTCCTCCATGGCCTCCAGCAGGGCGGCCTGGGTCTTGGGGCTGGTGCGGTTGATCTCGTCCGCCAGCAGAATCTGGCACATCACCGCGCCCTCCCGGAACTCCGGCTGGCCGGTGTGAATATTCACCAGCGTGTAGCCGGTGACGTCCGAGGGCATCAGGTCCGGCGTGAACTGGATGCGGCGGAAGCTGCAGTTGAGCGAGCGGGCCAGCGCGGCGGCCAGCGTGGTTTTGCCCACGCCGGGCACGTCCTCAATGAGGACATGGCCCCGGCAGAGCATGGCGATCAGCGCCAGCTGCGCCGCCTGCTCCTTGCCGACGATGACCTGGCCGATATTGCTCATCAGCGCCGCGATGAGCTGTCGTGGATTGACCATGGCAGAATGATCCCCCTGTGGCTTCGTTTTGATGCGGCAGAAAAATGCAGAAGGGCGCCTTCAAAAGGCCTCCCTTCTGCATTCGCTGCGGGCCTTACTCCGCGTCGCTGCCTTCTTCGTCTTCCTCGTCGTCCAGGCTCAGGAAATACTGGAAGACCTCTTCCTCAAAGGCCTCGTCCTCGATGGTGGCGTAGATTTCCTCGCCATTCTCGTCCTGGGTGACCTCCAGGATGTCGACCGCGACCTCCTCGTCATCGCCGTCGTCCTCGGGATCGGTCACGACGATATAGTGGCTGCCCTTGTACTCGAAGCCGCCGATCAGCTCCAGCTGTACGGTGTTGCCGTCCTCGTCGACCAGCTCCACGATGTTGTCCATTTCTTCGCTCATGGCTTGTTCCTCCTCCTCGTCCCGGCTGCTGCGCGGGGCGCTTTCGGCCTGCTGTCTGTCCAGCCAGGTCTGCAGTATCACAGCGGCGGCGACCTTGTCCACCAGCTGCCGGCGATCCCGGCCATGGACGCCGCCGGAGAGGAGGGCCCCCTCCGCAGCCACCGTGGTCAGCCGCTCATCCTGATAATACACCGTCAGCCCGGCTTTTTCAAGCTGTGCGCACAAGTTTTGCACTTTTTCCGCCTGAAAGCCCCGGCTGCCGTCCATGTTCAGCGGCAGGCCGCTGACCACCTCCGTGGCGCCGCGCTCGGCGCACAGGGCGCAGACCCGCCGCACCACAGGCCCCCAGCCGGTGTTGGGGATCACCTCCAGGGGCGTGGCGATGAGGCGCTGCGCGTCGCTCACCGCCACACCGATCCGCCGGTCCCCGATGTCCAGTCCGATCACCGCGCTCATGCCGCTGCCCTCACAGCCCGTACAGGGCGCTGAATTTGTCCGTCAGATAGGCCACATACTTCTCCGGCAGGAAGGGATCCACCTGCGCGCTGCGCAGAAGCTCCTCCGGCGTCTTCAGCCGGCCGTACTGATGAATATGCTCGCCCAGCCAGCGGGTGACCGGGCTGAGATCGCCCCGCGCCACCGCACCCCAGACGTCCGTCTCCCGCTCCATGGCCTCCAGCATCTGCACGCCGTAGGCGCTGCCCAGCGCATAGCTGGGGAAGTAGCCGAAGGCCCCGCCGGACCAGTGGCTGTCCTGCAGGATGCCCTCCCGGTCGTTCGGCACGGTGACGCCCAGATACTTCCGGTACAGCTCCGCCCACAGCGCGGGCAGCTCGGCCACCGTGACGTCGCCGGCGATCATCCGCTTCTCCATCTCGTAGCGGACGAGGATGTGCATCGGGTAGGTCAGCTCGTCCGCCTCGGTGCGGATGAGGGAGGGCACGGCCAGGTTGACGCCGCGGTAGAATTCTTCTTCCGTCACGTCGGCGGTCTGCTCGGGGAACAGCTCGCGCAGGATGCCGAAGGCCACCCGGCAGAAGGGCTCGCTGCGGCCGATCAGGTTCTCGTAGAAGCGGCTCTGGCTCTCATGGATGCCCATGGTGGAGCCGGTGCCCAGACAGGTGAACTGCCATTCGTCCGCGACGCCCAGCTCGTACAGGGCATGGCCGCCCTCGTGGATGACGCTGTACATGCTGCTGGCGACGTCGTGCTCATAATAGTGCGTGGTGATGCGCACATCCCACTTGTTCGCCCCGTCGGTGAAGGGGTGCTCGGTCTCCGCGATGGCGCAGCGCTCCCGGTCGATGCCCATGAGGGCCATCAGCCGGTCGGAGAAAACCCGCTGCTGCGCGATGGGATAGGACCGCCGCAGGAAGTCCGTCCGCGGCGCGGGCCGGTCCGCCACCGCCCGGATCACCGGCGTCAGCTTCTCCCGCAGCAGGTCGAAGAAGGGATCCAGCTTCGCCTGGCAGGCGCCCTTCTCGTAGACGTCCAGCAGCACGTCGTAGGGATCGCGGCTGGGATCCTTGCGCCGGGCAAAGAGGCGCTCATGCTCGATCAGCTTCTCCAGCCAGGGCGCGAAGGAGGCGTAGTCGCCGCGCTGCTTCGCGTCGTGCCAGATGGCCTGGCTTTCGTTCACCAGCTCCTCGTAGGCGGCGTACTCCTCCGCGGTGAACAGCAGCATCTCCTCCAGCCGGTCGCGGAATTCCTCCGCCCGGCGGACGACGGCGTGCTCGCAGGCGTCCCGCTGCTGCAGGATCACCGCGATGGCCTCCCGGTTCTCCGGCCGGCTCATGCCGCGGTACATCTCACCCGCCAGAAAGGCCATCGTGCTGCCCCGGCCCCGCCAGGACTGCTTCGGCGCCGCGGTCTCCCCGTCCACGGACAGGGTGCTCATCGCGTGGCCGTAGGCGCAGGAGAGCTCATCGAGCCGCTGCAGGGCGGCAATTGCTTCCTGAAGATTCATGGGCGCTTCCTTTCAATATCAATCAGATCAGCCGGATCCCGGACAGCGGTCCGGCGGCTCACAGCAGAATGCGGTAGCAGAACACGACCACCGCCATGAACAGCACGCTGTCCAGCCGGTCCATCATGCCGCCGTGGCCGGGGAAGAGGCTGGAGAAGTCCTTGATGCCGCAGTGCCGCTTGATCATCGAGGCGAACAGGTCGCCCATCTGGGAGGCCGCGCCGCCGATCAGGCCCATGATGACGTAGGTGTACCACTGCGGCAGCAGCAGGCGGGTTGCGGGGCTGGTGATGCCCCAGGCGATCAGGCCGACCGCGATGGCCGCCAGCAGCGAGCCCACCAGGCCCGCCACCGCGCCGGAGACGGTCTTGTTCGGGGAGATGGCCGGGCACAGCTTGGGCCCGCGCACCCAGGAGCCGATGAAGTAGGCGAAGGTGTCGCCCACCACCGGCACGGCGATCATCAGGGCGCTGATCGTGCGCTGCAGGGGCAGCGGCTGGATCATGCTCACGTAGATGATGCACAGGCTGGGCAGCATCACGGAGGCCATCGGCAGGAGGCTCATCAGCGCGTCCTCCAGCTTCGGCTCGCTGCGGAAGACCACGCAGATCAGCGT
>CAMNHF010000129.1 GCA_946538975.1 uncultured Clostridia bacterium
AGCATCCGCTGGTCGAAGCCGATGGGGGTCAGCAGGTCGATGGCGCGCACGTCGCGGGCACCGGTCAGCTGGAATTTCTTCTTCGGGTAGATGGCGGTCAGGTCGTCGAACTGCGGCCGGTCGCGCTGGGTGTCGGTCGGGAAGCCGTTGATCTCCGTCACGGCCAGCACGTTGCCGAACTTGTCCCCCTCGCGGGGCGGGCGCACCTTGCCGCGGATCATGTCGCCGTCGCGCAGGCCGAAGCGCCGCACCTGGGCCTGCGTCACGAAGGCGTCCCGTCCCGAGGGCAGGAAGCCCCGCGTGCGCACGAAGCCGTAGCCGTCGCTGTACAGGTCGAAGATACCGCCATCCTCCTCATAGTCGCCGGCCTGCAGCAGCTCTTCCGCCGTCACGTCCGACAGCCCCTGATAGGGCACGGAGCGCCCCTGATTGCCGTAGTTCTGCGGATGGCTCTGGGCCGGCGGATTGTCGCGGCGCTGGTAGACCTGCCGCTGGCCGCCGTAGCCCGCGGAGGGCGAACGGTAGCCGCTCTGCTCCCGGGGCCGGCTGCGCCAGTCGGGGGTCTCGGCGTTCTCCTCGCTGCGGCTGTAGATCTGCGGCTCCTGCTGCTGGGCGGGGCGGGCGGGGCGGCGCCAGTCCTCCTCGCGATCCTCCTCCTCCTGGGCGGCAGGGCCGAAGCGCGACTGATAGCCGCCGGTGCGCGGCGCCGTGCGGGCTGTGTCCGCCGCCGGGCCGAAGCCGCCCTGCTGGGGGCCGAAGCCGACCTGCTGCTGGCGCTGGGCGTAATTCGGCCTGCGCGGCGCGGTATAGCCCGGATTGCGCGCGTTCGGATTGTGATAGGCGGCGCGGAAAACCGGCTCGGCGGCCGGGGCCGGGCGTTCCGGCTGGCTCGGGCGCTCCGGCTCCATGGTGTGCTCAGCTGTGCGCTCCGTCTCCTGCGCGGCCATCTCCAGCGGCGTGGGGGCTTCGCTCGCATCGCCGTCATCGGACGCCAAAGCGGCGGCGATCTTCTGCACGATCTCCGCCTTGTTCAGCCCCGCGCCGAGGGTGATCTGGCTTTCCTTCGCAAATTTCCGCAGCTCAAATACGGTCTTGCTGCTCAGTTCTTCCAATGTCAAATGAAAATCCTCCTTGGCATCCGTTCCTGTTGATTGAAAAGCAAAATCCTTCGAACACACCGGCCCTGCTCCTCCGCAGGCCTGAAAGAAAAGCACAATCATGGCTTCACCTTGCATTATAACGGATGATTCCGGAAATTTCAAGTCTTTTGCACAGCCTTTCTTTGTTTAATGCCCGAAATGGAGGAAAGCGCGATCCGGGGGAAGGCAACCCTTTTCCTGGCGGAAAAGGCTTTCCTTCCCCCGTACCCCCATCTTTCCGAAAAGGCCATTTGGGGCAGGATTTGTTTTTCACGATGTATCGCCGACATCAGCCGACATCAGCCACGATCCGCACCAACCCACACTCTGCGACACTCTGACCTCCATTGGGCAGCCCGCCTTGCGACCTGCGAATCACGCAGCTGTGATCCCGTGTCCAAAAGCGCTCGCAGGGGGTCTGGGGGGGCCCACGCGCAAGGGCCCCCCCCAGGACCTTTTGCTACTTTTCGGTCACGAAAAGTAGGACTTCGCCGAATCACGCAACAACCCATTAGAAAACACCATGGTAAGCGCACGGTGAATCCGGGGAAGTGTCGCCCCTGTCCGGGCCGGAGAATGGTTCCCTCCCCCCCTACTCCATGCACCATCGATTTTTGCGCCGCAGCCTCCAACAATTGCGCATTTCCTTCAAATATGGTATGATATGCCATGCAAAGAGGAGGCAGAGCGAATGAAGACGAATCCGGTCATTCTGGTAGTGGATGACGACCCGAACATCCGGCAGGTGGTGCAGCTGTATCTGGCGAAGGAGGGCTTCACCGTGCGCACGGCGGACCGGGGCGACACGGCCCTGCAGCAGGTGCGGGCCGATCCGCCGGACCTGATCCTGCTGGACGTGATGCTGCCGGGGCTGGACGGGCGGCAGGTGCTCACGCAGGTGCGCAAGAGCAGCGGCATCCCCGTCATCATGCTCACTGCGCGGGACGACACCCTGGACAAGGTGATCGACCTGGAGCTGGGCGCGGACGACTACATCACAAAGCCCTTCGACGGCAAGGAGCTGGCCGCGCGGGTGAAGGCGGTGCTGCGGCGCGCCCGCGGCCCGGAGGACGCCCGGGACGACACGATCTCCTTCCCTGCCCTGTCGGTCAGCCTGAGCCGCTTCGAGGTCATCTACGAGGGCAAGCGGCTGGAGATGCCGCCCAAGGAGCTGGAGCTGCTCTACTTCCTGGCGTCGAACAAGGGCAACGCCTTCACGCGGGAGCAGCTGCTGCAGCAGGTGTGGGGCTTCGACTTCGCGGGGGATTCCAGCCGCACGGTGGACGTGCACGTCAAGCGCCTGCGCGAGAAGCTGCGCGGCTGCCAGGCGCACGGCTGGGAGATCGCCACCGTGTGGACCATCGGCTACAAGTTCGCGCTGCTGTCGTGACGGGACGGTGAGACCATGTTTGCAAGAATCATGGCGGTGGTCACGGCCGTGATCGTGCTGCTGACCATCGCCTTCAGCGTGCTGGGCATGGTGGTCGTGCGGGATCAGCAGATGACCGCGCGGCTGGACTCGCTGCGGCAGGAGGCGCGGGACATCGCCTGGCTGGCGGCCCAGAACGACCTGAGCAGCGGCATGATCCTCTTCGGCTACACCGGCGACACCCAGCGCTACCTGCAGCGGCGGGCCGCCCAGGTGCATGAGCGCTACGGCGCCTATCTGGTGGTGGTGGACCGGTGGGGCCGCGTGATGGACAATTTCAGCGTCACCCTGTCGGACAACCCCGACTTCGCGGCCAGCCTCAGCACCATGGAGCTGAACGACGCGATCTCCCGGGTGCTCGCCGGCGAGGAGGTCTCCCTGCGCACCATGGCCGACAGCGGGCCGCTGTTCACGGTGGGCGTGCCCTTCCAGGTCAATCAGCGGGTGCTGGGCGCGGTGCTGATCCAGACCCCGGCGCAGCGCGTGGAGGGCGGCTGGGAGGAGCTGGTGCCGCGGATCGTGCTGATGGCCGTGCTGGCCGCCCTGGTCAGCGGCGCGGTGCTGTTCTTCCTCGTGCGGCGCATCATGCGGCCGCTGCGGCAGCTGACCGGGGCCGCCCGCGCGATGTCCGCCGGGGACTTCACCCAGCGGGTGGAGACGGAGCGCATGGTGCCCGAGATGGCCGAGGTGGCCGGGGCCTTCAACACGATGGCCGCGCGCATCAGCGAGAATGAGCACAACCGCCGCGAGTTCGTCGCCAACGTCAGCCATGAGCTGCGCAGCCCGATCACGTCCATCAGCGGCTTCGTGCAGGGCATGGAGGACGGCACGATCCCGCCGGAGGAGCATCCGCAGTACCTGCACCTGGTGCGGACGGAGACCCAGCGGCTCAGCAAGCTCATCAGCGACCTGCTGGCCCTCTCCCGCCTGGAGAAGGACGACGCGGCGCCGCAGTGGAGCGACTTCGACATCTGCGAGATGCTCCGGCGCGCCGTCATCCGGCGGATGGGCGATCTGGAGCGCAAGCACATGGACGTGGCCTGCGATTTCCACGCCGATCCCTGCCCGGTGCACGCCGACGCCGACCGCATCGAGCAGGTGGTGGTGAACCTGGTGGACAACGCGATCAAGTTCACGCCGGAGGGCGGCCGCATCACGCTGAGCACCGCCGAGCGGGACGGCCTGTGCGCGGTGACCGTGGCGGACAACGGCCCCGGCATCCTGCCCGAGGACAGGCCGCACGTGTTCGACCGCTTCTTCACCGCCGACCGCGCCCACACCGCCGGCAAGGGCACGGGCCTGGGGCTGAGCATCTGCCAGCAGATCCTGGCCATGCATCATCAGAGCATCCGCCTGGAGGACACGGCGGAGGGGGCGGCCTTCACCTTCACCCTGCAGCGGGCCGCCGAAAACGGGAACAGGAGGGACAGCCATGCGTGACCTGACCGAGCTGCGCGCCGAGCTGGACGGCATCGACCGGGAGCTGACCGCGCTATTCTGCCGGCGGATGGCCGTGGCCGAGGAGGTCGCGGACTGGAAGCGGGCCAGGGGGCTGCCGGTGCTGGACGCCGCCCGGGAGGAGCAGGTGCTGGCCAGCCGCGCCGCCCTCGCCCCGGAGGCGCAGCGGGAGGCCGTGCGCGCCCTGTTCACCGAGCTCATGCGCCTGAGCCGCGCTCATCAGGCCCGCCGCATGGCCGGAGAGGAGGCGCAGGACCATGTTTGACCGCCATCTCTTTCTCACCGGCATGCCCGGCAGCGGCAAGAGCAGCCTGGGCCGCCGCGTGGCCGCCGAAATGAACCTGCCCTTCATCGACACGGACCGGGAGATCACCACGATCCTGGGCTGCGGCGTGGGCGAAATCTACGAGCGCTACGGGGAGAGCGCCTTCCGCAACGCCGAGACCAATCTGCTCATCGCCCTCGCCCGGCAGAGCCCCATGCTGGTCTCCACCGGCGGCGGCATGGTGATTCAGCCGCGCAATCAGGAGCTGATGCGCAATCTGGGCGTGATCCTCTTCGTCGACCGCCCGCTGGAGGACATCCTCGGCGACATCAAGCTGGACCGCCGCCCGATGCTGGCCGCCAAGGGGCTGGACGAGGTGCGCCGTCTGTACGAAGAGCGCATCGGCACCTACCGCGCCACCGCCGATCTGGTGCTGGACAACAGCCACGGCTACCAGGCCGGCCTGGACGAGATGAAGCGCCTGATCCGCCGCCAGTACGGCCTGTGACCTTTTTTCAGGAAGCCAGTTCTCAGGAGGGATCGCCATGCGCCGCTTGATCACACTCACCGTCGCGCTCGCCATCGCCCTCAGCCTGCTGACGGGCGCCGCCTCCGCCGCAGATCTCGTCTGCGACGCGGAGCGGGTGCTGTATCCGATCAGCCCGGAGCTGTTCGGCATCTTCCTGGAGGACATCAACTGCGCGGTGGACGGCGGCCTCTACGCGGAGCTGCTGAAGAACCGCTCCTTTGAATGGGAGGCCATCCTGAACGGCCAGCGGGCGGATCACTACACCGCCTGGCGCCTGCAGAGCGGGGAAGGCAGCATCGAGCTGGCCCAGGACAATCCCCTGCACCCGAACAACCCCACCTGCCTGCGCCTGCGCCCGAACGGCGGCAGCGCGACGGCCAGCAATCAGGGCTTCGGCGGCAACGCGCTGCGGGGCGGCATCGCCCTCACGGAGGGCGCGGTCTACGATGTGTCGCTGTGGCTGTGCGGGCCGGGCTTTACGGGCGAGGTGACCGTGCAGCTGACCGACATGGGCGGCCGGCCGCTGAGCGGGGCGCTGTCCTTCACGCCCGGGGCGCAGTGGACGCGCTTCCAGGGGCAGCTGACCGCGGAGAAGGCCGGCGGCGCGGTGCTGGCCGTCACCGCCTCCGGCACGGGGCAGGTCGATCTGGATCTGGTGTCGCTGATGCCCCGGGACCGCGTCGGCGCCAGCTGGCCCGGCGGCGGTGTGCGGCGGGATCTGTTCGAGGCGCTGCGGGCGCTGGAGCCGGCCTTCCTGCGCTTCCCCGGCGGCTGCGTCGTGGAGGGCTCCTACGTCCGCGCCAACGCCTATAATTGGAAGGACACCGTCGGCCCCCTGGAGGCCCGCCGCGAGCGGGGCAACACCTGGGGCGGCATGCAGACCGGCGGCGTGGGCTTCTACGAATACTTCTGCCTGGCGGAGGAGCTGGGCGCCCTGCCGCTGCCGGTGGTGCACGCGGGGCTGCTGTGCCAGGCGCGGGAGGTGCGCGAGAGCCCGCTGACCCTGGAGGAGACCGCCGCCTACGCCCAGGACATTCTGGACCTCATCGAGTTCGCCCGCGGCGGCACGGACACGGTCTGGGGCGGCCTGCGCGCGGAGATGGGCCATCCGGAGCCCTTCGACCTGCGCTGGGTCGCCATCGGCAATGAGAACTGGGGCGCCGCCTACTTCAGCCGCTACCATGTGCTCTCGGAGGCCGTGAAGGCGGTCTGGCCGGACATCACCTGCATCGTCTCCGCCGGCCCCGTCGCCGAGGGCGCGCTGCCCCGCGACAGCTGGGCCGCCATTCGCCGCAGCCATGCGGACAGCCTGGTCGATGAGCATTACTACATGGACAGCGGCTGGTTCCTGGAGCACACGGACCGCTACGACCGCTATCCCCGCACGGTGCCCGTCTTCCTGGGCGAATACGCGGCGCATGAGCCGGTGGCGGGATCCCGGCGGCCCAACAACCTCCGCGCAGCCCTGTGCGAGGCCGCCTACATGACCGGCCTGGAGCGCAACGGCGACCTGGTGCAGCTCTCCTGCTACGCGCCGCTGCTGGCCCGCGAGGGCGAGATCGACTGGACGCCCGACCTGATCTTCTTCAATGACACAAGCGTCCTGCTGACGCCCAGCTATTACGTGCAGCAGCTGTTCTCCCTGTATCACGGGGATCAGCTGATCGAAAGCAGCTGCGAGGGCCTTTACCACTCCGTCACCCGCACCGCGGACAGCCTGCAGCTGAAGCTGGTCAATCCCACGGAGGAGGCCGTCCCGCTGAGCCTGTCGCTCCTCAACGTCCCCGACGGCAGCCTGAGCGGCTGGCAGCTGAGCGGCGGGATGAAGGACACGAACTCCTTCGCGGCCCCGGACAAGGTGAAGCCGCTGCCCGTCGAAGCAGCCCTGCGGGAAGGCGCGGCGAAGCTCATCCTGCCCGCCGCCTCCCTGACCGTGCTTGCGATCCGCCTCACGCCCTGACCCGACTTCAACCGTGCAACAGGAGGCTCAGCCATGTATCAGACCGGCGTCTATTTCGGGCGGTTCCTGCCGCCCCACCGCGGTCATCTGTATCAGATGATCGAGGCTTCCACCCGCTGCGAGAAGCTGGTCGTCGTCATCTCGGACAACCGATGCGAGACCGAGCAGATCTGCCGGGAGGCCCATCTCCCCCTCATCACCTACAAGCTGCGCAAGCAGTGGATCGCCCAGCAGGTGCAGGACATGCCGCACATCGACGTGCGCGTGCTGGACGAGACGGACATCCCCGCCGCGCCGGGCGGCTGGTCCGAGTGGGCGCAGCGCATGCGCGAGGTGGTGCCGGAGGGCATCGACGCCTTCTTCGCCGGCGACCGCGATTACGACAGCACCCTGGCCCAGTACTTCCTCGACAGCGCCATCGAGCTGTTCGACCCCGCCCGCAGCCGCTACCCGATCTCCGCCACGGACATCCGCCGCGACATCCTCAACAACTGGCACTACATCCTCGGCCCGGCCCGCCCCTTCTTCAGCAAGAAGGTGCTGATCGCCGGCACCGAGTCCACCGGCAAGACCACGCTGACCAAGTGCCTCGCCAAGCTGTTCAACACCTCCTGGTCCGAGGAGGTCGGCCGCTATTACGCCAGCAACTATCTCGGCGGCGACGAGACGATCTACACCGACGAGGACTTCGCCCGCATGGCCTATCTCCAGGCCGAGCAGGACTACCACGCGATGCGCACCGCGAACAAGGTCTGCTTCTTCGACACCGACGCCCTGGTCACGGACTACTACAGCGAATTGTACATGGGCCGCCGCAATCACCGCGTGGAGGCCTTCATCGACGCCGCCAAGTACGACGTGGTGCTCTATCTGCAGCCCGACGTGCGCTGGGTCGCCGACGGCCAGCGCCTCAACGGCAGCCAGGACCGCCGCGAGCGCCTCAACGACCGCCTGCTGGACATGTACCGCGAGTTCGGCTTCGGCGACAAGCTCCGCCTGATCTCCGGCGACTACAACGCCCGCCTGCACGAGGCCATCCGCATCGTGGACAGCCTGCTGGGGCTGAAGGTGAACTGAGCAGGAAATTGTAGAAGGTAGGATGTTGAATGCAGATGCGGGCGAAGTCCCGGGATGCGTGGCTGAAGGCCGGAGAGGTTAAACGCAAAGGTGCTCGAATCAACAGTTTCCGGTCGCATCCCCAAGGTTAACCTCTCAGTCCGCTTCGCG
>CAMNHF010000130.1 GCA_946538975.1 uncultured Clostridia bacterium
GACGCCGGTCAGGCCGCGGCAGTCAGAGAAAGCCTGGCAGCCAATGCCGGTCACGCCGTCCGGGATGACCACATCCCCGCCTTGTCCCGTGTAACGGACCAGACAGCCTGTCTCGTCAATCTCGAAATCACGCATGCGCACTCGCCCCCCTTTCCGCTCCCGCTGATTCATCAGCGTCGCCCCCTGCCGCGGCCTTCCCGCGGCTCAGATGCTGATCACCGGGATGCCGTGTTTCTTTGCGTATGCCTCTGCGCAGCTCCCTGCCGGGGTGGAGATGGTCAGGCTGCTGCAGCCGTCGAAAGCCCAGTCGCCGATGTCGGTCACGCCGGCCGGGATCGTGATGCTTGTGAGGCTGCTGCAGCCTTCGAATGCCCTGATGTCAATGCCGGTGACGCTGTTGGGGAGCGTGATGCTTGTGAGACTGCCGCAGGAACTGAAAGCCCCGTTGCCAATGTGGGTGACACCGTCCGGGATCGTGACGCGCGCGAGGCGGCTGCAGCCATAGAAAGCCCAATCGTCGATGCGGGTGACGCTGTCCGGGATCGTGATGTCTGTGAGGCTGGCGCAGTCACGGAAAGTCTCGTAGCCAATACTGATGATGCTGTCCGGGAGCGTGATGCTCTCAAGGCTGCTGCAGCCGGTGAAAGCCCAGTCGCCAATGCGGGTGACACTGCCCGGGATCGTGACGCCCGTGAGGCTGCTGCAGCCCTCGAAAGCCCCGTTGGCAATGCCGGTGACGCCATCCGGGATCACCACATCCCCGCTCTTTCCTGTGTACGCAGTCAGGCAACCGTTTTCGATTGTGAACTCACTCATGTCCGCACGCTCCCTTTCCTGTGCCTGCTGATTCAACCAAAGCATCCCTCTGCCGTGGCTGTCTCCACGCGCATTCAGTAAAATCCGTTCTCCGGCTATATGGGTGTTTCTGTATAGGGAGTTTATAGCACAGATCTGCGGCGAAATCAACACTCCGCCGGAAAAAGCAGGGCCTGCATGAACGCTTGGCGCTTCTTCTCGATCTGCTTGCATTGCAGCTCTCTACGGGGTCAGATTGCCGACATGTCTCCCCATGCCCTCCTCAATGCCCCTACCCTCAAACGGCCTTTTCAGAAGAATGGGGGCCCGGGGGAAGGGAAGCCCTTTTCCTCCAGGAGGGTTCTCTTCCCCCGGAATCTGTCGCCGTTTCCCCTGGAATCTGCCGTCCATCCTCTACGGAAAATCAATTTTTTAACACCCTGCCGGGAAGGTTGCACGGGGCGGCAGGGTATGGTATAATGAAAACAGAAACAGACCTTGCAGGACAGACGACGCGAAAAGGAGGCGTAAAATATGAAGCGTGGCAACATAAAAACCTGGCTGGCGGCATTGACGGCATTGGTGCTGCTGCTCGCCGGCTGCGCCGCGATGGCGGAGGAGGTCTTCCTGCCCGAGGAGGCGGAGGAGGAGCTGGTCTTCGTCCCGGCGGAGGAGGAAGTCTGGGAGAGCGTGGAGACGGCGTATTCGCCCTTCACGATTGCGGACGGGGTGCTGACCGCCTGGGATGGGCGAGACGCGGTAGTTACCGTGCCCGCGGGCGTGCGCGCCATCGGGGCGGGGGCCTTCCGGGGCTGCACATGGCTGCGGGAAGTGACCCTGCCCGAGGACGTACGGGAGATCGGCGCGGAGGCCTTTGCGGGCTGCACCGGATTGGCGCGCGTGACGGCGCCCGGCGTGCGTGCGGTCGGCGCGCGGGCCTTCCAGGGCTGTGCGGCGCTGAAGGAGACGGTCTTCGCGGAGGGCGCGGAGATTGCAGTTGATGCCTTTGGCGCGCCGGAGCCCTCGGCGGCGCCGGTGATCACCAGCCAGCCCTCCAGCAAGAAGGTCAAGGAGGGCGGCGAGGTGATGTTCTCCGTGTCCGCCAGCGGGGCCACCGGCTACCAGTGGCAGTACAACGCCGGCTCCGGCTGGAAGGACCTGTACAACGGCGGCGCCTACACCGGGCCCTACACCGGCACGCTGCGCTTCACGGCGAAGGCAACGCTGGACGGCCTCAAGTACCGCTGCGCCGTGAAGAACGCTTCCGGCACCACGTACAGCAATACGGTGACCTTCAACCTGCTGCGGGCGCCGGTGATCACCAGCCAGCCCTCCAGCAAGAAGATCCCGCTGGGGGATCAGGTTTTCTTCGACGTGAAGGCGACGGACGCGGCGAAGTACCGCTGGCAGTACAGCGTGGGCAGCGGCTGGTCTGATCTGTACAACGATTCCACCTACAGCGGGGTCACGGGCGGCACGCTGAAGTTCATCTCGAAGTCGACGCTGAACGGCCGTATGTTCCGCTGCAAGATCACGAACGACGCGGGCTATGTCTACTCCAATGTGGTCACCTTCACGGTGGCCTCGGCGGCGAAGCCGGTGTTCACGAGTCAGCCCAGCAGCAAGACCGTGGCGGCGGGCGGCACGGTGACCTTCACGGGCAAGGCCAGCGGCGACCCGACGTACCGCTGGCAGTACTACACCGGCAGCGAGTGGAAGAACGTCTACAACGACAGCACCTACAGCGGCGTGACCACGACCACGCTGAAATTCACGGCCAAGAGCACGCTGAGCGGCCGCAAGTACCGCCTCTCCGCGACGAATGCCGGCGGCACGGCCTACTCGAACACGGTGACCTTCACCTGCAGCGCGGGCGACAAGCCGAAGATCACTTCCTCGCCTTCTTCTGCGACGGTCGCCTCCGGCAGCGCGGTGACCTTCCAGGCGGGGGCCACCGGCTACACCTCGCTGCGGTGGCAGAGCAACAGCGGATCCGGCTGGAAGGACATCTATGATGACTCCACCTACAGCGGCACAAAGACCACCCAGCTGAAGTTCACCTCGAAGAACACGCTGAACGGCCGCCGCTACCGCCTCTCCGCGACGAACGCCGCGGGCACGGTGTACAGCGGCGAGGCGACCTTCATCTGCAAGACGCTGAGCCTGCCCACGTTCAATTCTGCGCCGGTGGACCAGACGGTCAAAGCGGGCCAGTCGAGCTACATGTGGGCCATTGCGCAAGGCGCCGACACGCTGAACTGGCAGTTCAACGGCAACAACGGCCTGGGCTGGCGGGACCTGAATAACACGAACTTCTACAGCGGCGTGAACACCGAGGTGCTGGACATTCTGCAGACGAACACCGGCATGGACGGCTACCGCTACCGCCTGAAGGCGACGAACGCGGCCGGCACTGCGTATTCCCAGGAGGCCACGCTGCACGTCTACTCCCTGTCCCTGTCGAAGTCCGATGTCACGATTGTGAACGGCGGCGGCACCTCCCTGGAGGCGACGACCAACGGCACGGTCACCTGGAGCTCCAGCAACACCAAGGTAGCGTTCGTCTCCTCGAGTGGCTGGGTCTCCGGCATCTATCCCGGCACCGCGACGATTACCGCCACGGTGGGCGGAAAGGTCAGCGCCAGCTGCAAGGTGACCGTGCGGGCCAACTACCGCGCCCTGCTGATCTCCGAGAGCACCTTCCCGAACAGCCAGGGCAAACCGGCGTCGATTCAACGCAACAAGGGCACGGTCACCGCGTGGATGAACATTCTGAACCGTGTGCACGGGCCGGACGGCGGCGCATATAATAACATCCGGGTCTATGACAACCTGGGGAACGACGCGATCTTTGATGCGATCTCGAGCGTTCTGGGCGTTGCCCGCGACGGCGACGTGAGCCTCTTCATGATCAGCACGCACGGCAACATTTCCAGCTCCACGAATGAGGTTGCCGGCCGCCTCAGCACGTATTACAACTCCGGCCTGGGACTGCCGGATCTGGCCAAAGCGCTGGCGAAGGTGCCCGGGCAGGTGATCGTGGTGCTGGAGGCTTGCGGCTCGGGCGCGGCCACGCAGGCCTTTAACGGCAGCGGCGGCGCGGGCAGCACGGATTTCGCCCGGCTGGCGATCCGTGCCTTTGCCGAGGCGGATCCCATGCTGACGGTGTACGAGTACGCGGAACAGGAGCCGGATGAGGAGGGCATGATTGCCGTGCCGGAGCCGGAGACGAACGAATTCCGCACCTCGAAGTTCATCATCCTGACCGCCGCCAACTACCAGGAAATGAGCTGGGGATACGAGGGAACCGGCGCGAAGAACTATCTTACGGAATACTGCGAGGACGCCATCGGCACCAGCGGCAGCATCCCGGCGGACACCCAGTACGGCAACGGGGACGGCAGGCTGACCATGAGCGAGCTGCTCAGCTACCTGAATAACACGCTGGCCCTGCGCCGCTTCGATGATATCGACGATAAAGGCAACCTCCTCGGATCCTATTATCAGCATCCCCAGATCTATCCCTCGAACAGCAGCTACGTGCTGTTCATCCGCTGACATTGGGAAGGGCCGGGCGCGCAGGCGTCCGGTCTTTTTTCGATCGGAGCTGATCGGATCGCGGCGGCGGCGCAGGGAACTCGTCCGGAGCGCGGGGCAGGGGAGGGAAGCGCATGGAGGACAGCGGATGATCTTCCGCGCCCCGATGCAGCGAAGGCAGGATTCATCCGTCAAATCATGCTGCATAAAGGAACATATTTGTACCGAAATCAGTGATTAGATTCGCCA
This sequence comes from uncultured Clostridia bacterium, assembly GCA_946538975.1. Classification (GTDB taxonomy): domain Bacteria; phylum Bacillota; class Clostridia; order Christensenellales; family Aristaeellaceae; genus RUG11272. The sequence continues at coordinate 4,582 of CAMNHF010000130.1, forward strand.
CGCCCGGAAGTGTCGAGTGTTAGAAAAGTCTAACTACAAAGGATTTCGGGCGAAAATTTCCTGACAAAAAAATGTCGAAACCGATATACAAATTCTTTTCGTTATGTTATAATGCAAAAGATGTATCCCCCATGGATGACATTGCAAGGAGGTTGTTGATGCAAATGGAGGAGAACAGAGAGAAGTTTGCCGCCCTGAGCCAGCTGATTGAGGACCACAAGGATCAGCCCGGCGCGCTGATGCCGGTGCTGCAGGGGGCCCAGGAGATCTTCGGCTGCGTGCCCGAGGATGTGCAGAAGGTCATCGCCGAGGGGCTGGGCGTCACGCTGAGCGAAGTGTACGGCGTGGCGACGTTCTACGCGCAGTTTTCCCTGCAGCCCAAGGGAAAGTATCTCGTCAGCGTCTGCCTCGGCACCGCCTGCTATGTCAAGGGCAGCCAGGGCGTGCTGGACAAGCTCTCCGAAGTGCTGCAGATCCCGGTCGGCGGCACCACCCCGGACGGCAAGTTCACCCTGGAGGCCACGCGCTGCCTGGGCGCCTGCGGTCTGGCCCCTGTCATGATGATCAATGGTGAAGTGTACGGCCGCCTGACGCCGGACGCGGTGCCGGGCATCATCGCGAAGTACCAGGAAAAGGAAGAGGCCTGAGCATGAAGGAAATCGCCCTCCACCTGCTGGACATCGTCCAGAACAGCGTGACCGCCGGGGCCGCCCATGTGGACATCGGCTTCGCGCTGGCGGAAGACGGCATGCTGTCCATGAGCGTGCGGGACGACGGCTGCGGCATGAGCCCCGAGTTTCTCGAGCGCGTGCGCAGTCCCTTTGTCACCACGCGGACGACGCGCAAGGTGGGGCTGGGGATTCCGCTTCTGATGCAGAACGCGATGCAGTCCGGCGGCGATGTGGACATCCAGAGCGAGCAGGGCGCGGGGACGGTGATCACCGCCCGCTTCATGACGCGCTCCATCGACTGTCTGCCGCTGGGCGATCTGGCCTCCACGATGGCCTCCATCGTGATGGGCTGCCCCGACAAACCGGAATTCACCCTGCGCTGCTCCTCTCCCGCGGGCGAGATGGTCTTCTCCACCGAGGAGGTCCGCGCAGCGCTGGGCGATGAAGTGTCTCTGTCCGAGCCGGACGTTATCATCTGGATTCAACAGTCCATCCAGGAAGAGATCGAACCTATATTGGGAGGTATTATGCGATGAAATCATTGGCTGAACTCGAAGCGATCCGCAAAAAGACCCTGTCCCGGATCAACCTGCGCAACGAGGAAAAGAGCGAGACGACCCGCGTCGTCGTCGGCATGGCGACCTGCGGCATCGCGGCGGGCGCGCGTCCGGTCATGCTGGCCTTCATGGACGAGATTGAGAAGCGGCAGCTGAGCCACGTCACCGTTTCCCAGACCGGCTGCATCGGCATGTGCCGTCTGGAGCCCATGGTGGACGTGATCCTGCCCGGCCAGGAGAAGGTTACCTATGTGCACGTGAAGCCGGAGATGGTGCCGCGCATTGTGGCGGAACACATTGTCAACGGCCGTCCCGTGGAAGAATACACCATCGGCGCTGCCGAGAAGAACTGAACGGAGGGAGCAACGCATGGATATCTATCGCGCGCACGTACTGGTCTGCGGCGGCACCGGCTGTTCCTCTTCCGGCTCCGCGACGCTGATCGAGCGTTTCAACGAGAAGATCGCTGAATGCGGGCTGGAAAAAGAGGTCAAGGTGGTCCGCACGGGCTGCTTCGGCCTGTGCGAAGCCGGCCCCGTGGTCATCGTCTACCCCGACGGCACCTTCTACAGCCGTGTGAAGCCCGAGAATGTGGACGAGATCGTCACCGAGCACCTGCTCAAGGGCCGCAAGGTGGAGCACCTGGTCTACACCGACCACGCCACCCACGAGCAGAACGCGGAGAAGGCCCTGGAGGACATCTCCTTCTACAAGCATCAGCACCGCATCGCCCTGCGCAACTGCGGCGTCATCGACCCGGAGAACATTGATGAATACCTGGCCATGGACGGCTATCGCGCGCTGGAGAAGGCGCTGACCTCCATGACCCGCGAGGAAGTCATCGACGAGATCCTGAAGTCCGGCCTGCGCGGCCGCGGCGGCGGCGGCTTCCCCACCGGCCTGAAGTGGAAGTTCACCTATCAGAGCCAGGCCGACCAGAAGTACGTGGCCTGCAACGCGGACGAGGGCGACCCCGGCGCGTTCATGGACCGCTCCATCCTGGAAGGCGACCCGCACGCGATCATTGAGGCCATGGCCATCGCCGGCTATGCCATTGGCGCGTCCCAGGGCTACATTTATGTCCGCGCGGAGTATCCCATCGCGGTCAAGCGCCTGCGCATCGCCATCGGCCAGGCCCGCGAGTACGGCCTGCTGGGCGAGAACATCTTCGGCACCGATTTCAGCTTTGACCTGCACATCCGCCTGGGCGCCGGCGCCTTCGTCTGCGGCGAGGAAACCGCGCTGATGCACTCCATCGAGGGCAAGCGCGGCGAGCCCACGGCCCGTCCTCCGTTCCCGGCGGTCAAGGGTCTGTTCGGGAAGCCCACCATGCTCAACAACGTGGAGACCTACGCCAACGTGGCGCAGATCATCCTCCACGGCGCGGAATGGTATGCCTCTATGGGCACCGAGAAGTCCAAGGGCACGAAGGTGTTCGCCCTGGGCGGCAAGATCAACAACACCGGCCTGGTCGAGATCCCGATGGGCACCACGCTGCGCACCATCATCTACGACATCGGCGGCGGCTGCCCCAACGGCAAGAAGTTCAAGGCCGTGCAGACCGGCGGTCCCTCCGGCGGCTGCCTGCCCGAGAGCCTGCTGGACACCCCCGTGGACTATGACAACCTGATCGCTGCGGGCTCCATGATGGGCTCCGGCGGCATGATCGTCATGGACGAAGACAACTGCATGGTGGACATCGCCCGCTTCTACCTCGACTTCATCGTCGACGAGAGCTGCGGCAAGTGCGCGCCCTGCCGCATCGGCACCAAGCGCATGAAGGAGATCCTCGACCGCATCGTGGAAGGCAAGGGCGAGGAAGGCGACATCGAGAAGCTGGAGCAGCTGGCCGAGACCATCAAGGCCACCGCGCTGTGCGGCCTGGGCCAGACGGCGCCGAACCCCGTGCTCTCCACCCTGCGCTTCTTCCGCGACGAGTATGAGGCCCACATCCGCGAAAAGCGCTGCCCGGCTCACCACTGCAAGAGCCTGCTGCAGTACAAGATCGATCCGGCGAAGTGCCGCGGCTGCACGGCCTGCGCGCGCGTCTGCCCGGCGGAAGCCATCACCGGCACCGTCAAGCAGCCTCACGTCATCGATCCCAAGAAGTGCCTGAAGTGCGG
>CAMNHF010000131.1 GCA_946538975.1 uncultured Clostridia bacterium
CGGTCGCATCCCCAAGGTTAACCTCTCAGTCCGCTTCGCGGACAGCTCCCCTGATCGGGGAGCCGAGGAACGCGCGCGCATACAACCTGCCTCCCCTATTAGGGGAGGTGCCCGAAGGGCGGAGGGGTTGAACGCAAAGGTGCGCGAATCAACAGTTTCCGGTCGCATCCCCAAGGTTAACCTCTCAGTCCGCTTCGCGGACAGCTCCCCTGATAGGGGAGCCGAGGAACGCGCGCGCATACAACCTGCCTCCCCTATTAGGGGAGGTGGCCCGCCAGGGCCGGAGAGGTTGAACGAAAAGGAACGCGAATCAACAGTTTCCGGTCGCATCCCCAGGGTTAACCTCTCAGTCCGCTTCGCGGACAGCTCCCCTGATCGGGGAGCCGAGGAGTACGCACTCAACCTGCCTCCCCTATTAGGGGAGGTGCCCGAAGGGCGGAGGGGTTGAACGCAACCGATTGCGAATCAGCGCTTCCTTTCGCGTATCCAAACAATTGTCGCATTTCCAATCTTCCCTTCCTCCCCCATCCCCCAAAGGAGGCCACGCCCATGCTTCACGCGCCCGAAGCCTTTGCCCTCCGCGACGGCCGCTGCTGCACCATCCGCTCGGCGGAGGGCCGCGACGCAGCCGCCATGCTCCGCTATATGAAGATCATGCTGGGGGAAACGCCCTTTCTGCTGCGCACCCCGGAAGAGTTCGACTACACCGTGGACGAGGAGGCGGCGATCCTTGAGCGGCGCAGGGACGAGCCGCGCTCGGTCATGCTGCTGGCGGAGCTGGACGGGGAGATCGTCGCCTGCGCGGACATCCGCTCCCATGGGGCCAAGTCCCGCGTGATGCACTGCGCCGAGCTGGGGATCTCCGTGCGGAAGGACTGCTGGCGGCTGGGCCTCGGCTCCGCGTTGATGCAGCGGCTGATCGCCCACGCGGAGCAGCTGGGCTTTGAGCAGATCGAGCTGACCGTGGAAACGAAGAACCTCCGCGCCATCGCGCTGTACCACCGTTTCGGCTTCACGGTCTACGGCACGCGGCCCCGCGGCATGAAGTACCCCGACGGCAGCTATGACAGCGATTACCTGATGGTCCGCATGCTGGACAGCGCCGGAGGGCAGCCATGACCGCTATGGAGATCGCCGCGCAGGCCGTGGGCTTCCTCGCCCTGGGCGCGAACATCGCTTCCTTCCACTTCAGGAAGTACCGCCGCATCGTGCTGATGCAGATGCTCAGCTCGGTGCTGTTCACGCTGCACTTTCTCATGCTGCGGAGCGCCGGGCAGGGGGCCGCGGTGACCGCCGGGGTGCTCAACGCCCTCTCGCTGCTGCGCAACGGCCTGCTGCTGGCCACCGAGAAGCGGCGCACCGCCCGTGGCACGGCGCTGATCGCCGGGGGCTTTTCGCTGGCCGTCATCGCCGTCGGCCTGTGGACCTGGAGCTCCTGGGTGTCCCTGCTGTTCATCATCGCGATGGTGCTGGTGACCGTCTCCATGTCCATCCGCCAGCCGAACCGCCTGCGGCTGCTCATGATGGCGGCGGCGCCCTTCGCCTTTTCCTACGACCTGCTGATCGGCTCCATCGGCGGCTCCATCAACGAGGCGATCTCCTTCCTCTCCGCGCTGATCGCCTTCCTGCGCGCCCGCAATGCGCCGGAGCCCGATGGTTGCAATTCATGAACGATTCTGCTATAATTTTCTTGAATAAGCAATCAAAGCGATCGTTTTCATCCATGTCAGCGCGTACCGCAGCACCCCACGCACGCCATCGGGAATTACCGGTCTGCCGGGCGGGCCGGTTCATCCATCCGGACACATGAAGGGAGGCAACCTGAACATGAAGCGTTTTCTTGCCTTGCTGCTGATCCTGTGCCTTGTGCCGCTGAGCTTTGCCGCGGCGGAGGCCACGGCCAGCGAGTATGAAGTCAACAGCCGGGATTCCGGCATCAGCAAATACCACGGGGCGGGCGGCGACGTCGTCATTCCGGGCGAGATCGACGGCATCGTCATCCGCAAGCTCGACGGTTTTGTGCTGCAGAGCAACAAGACCCTGACCTCCCTGGTGTTCCCCGACTCGATCGAGTACATCAAGGATTCCAACCTGTACATGAACGACGGCCTCGCCTCCGTGCGCCTGCCGGAGAAGCTGCTCGTGCTGGACCGCTACAACTTCTTCTCCATGAAGCACCTGACCGAGGTCACCGTGCCGGCCTCGGTGCGCTACGTTGGCGAGAACTGCTTCTACAGCTGCGACGCCCTCACCAGCGTCACCTTCACCGGCCCTGTGCCCATCTTCGGCGCGGACTGCTTCAAGTACAGCAAGAACGCCGTCGTCTACGTCCCCGATGACGAGCTGGAGGCCTACCGCGCCGCCCTGCCCCTGGCCGCCGACGTGCAGCCCAGCGGGCAGAAGGCCATCCACACCGAGCTGGAGTGCAACCCGGACGATTACGTGGTCTCCGGCGGCGTCATCACCAAGTACAACGGCACCGGCATCGGCATCCGCGTCCCCTCCGAGATCGGCGGCGAGGCGGTCACCAAGCTGGGCGACAAGGTGTTCATGAACCAGCCGAATCTGGGCGTCATCGAGATTCCCGAGGGCGTGACCGAGCTGGGCGTCTCCCTGTTCGCCTATGCCTATGACCTGCGCGTCGTCCGGCTGCCCGATTCCCTCCGGCGCATCGGCAGCGCCGCCTTCCAGAGCTTCTCCGGCATCTCCATCGCCATGCCCGCCGGCCTGGAGGAGATCGGCGCCAAGGCCTTCAACGCCAGCGCCCTGCTCAATGACCTCGCCTTCCCCGCCACGCTGCGCTCCATCGGCGAGGAGGCCTTCCGCAACAACTCCCGGCTGAACAACCTGTATTTCGACGGCGCCGAGCTGCCCGAGATGGCGGACAATGCCTTCTCCGGCTCGGAAAAGAAGGCCATGCAGATCCGCCTGCCCCACGGCGCCACGGAGGAGCAGCTGGCCGCCGCGCGCAGCCGCTTCGCCGCCATGGGCCTCACCGCTGCCGAGGTGACCGCGGCCGAGGAGCCGGTCACCTTCTTCCTGCGCGAGACCGCCAAGGGTCCCTCCGCCGAGGCCGTCGCGAGCTATGCCGGCCCCTGGTACGCCCACACGATGAGCATGGAGGGCCAGACCCTCAACCTGGCCGACATGGGCATGGAGATGATCATCACCCTGAATGAGGACGGCACCGCGGACGTCACCACCACCGGCCAGGAGCCGCTCTCCGGCAGCTGGTGGGATGAGGACGGCGCGATCGTCGTCAATGTGGACGGCCTGCCCCTGACGCTGCAGCCCCAGGACGGCGGCCTTGTCGCCGATGAGGACGGCCAGGTGATGTCCTTCTTCCGCGAGCCCGCGGTCAGCGCCTTCACCCCCGCGGCGCCCACGGCAGCTGCCGATGCGGACGCCTTCAACGGCGAGTGGAACCTCACCTGGGTCGAGCTCTACGGCATGAAGATGCCCGCGGAGACGCTGCTGGCCCAGGGCGGCGCCGAGATGTTCGGCATGAAGGACACCTCCGCCGTCGTGAACCACGGCGAGGTTAAGCTGTTCGGCCAGGACGCGGCGGTCGCCTGCTCCTTTGAGGAAGGCCGCCTGCACGCCGGGGACGACGCCATGGCGCTTTCGCTGAGCCTGCTGGAGGACGGCATGCTGGCGGTCACCATGAACGGCGGCACCTTCTACTTTGAATTCGTCAAGGCCCTGCCCACGCCCGAGCCCACACCGGAGCCCACGCCCGAACCCACGCCGGAGCCGACACAGGAGCCGGCTCCCATAGCGAAGGCGCCGTCGGAGGAGGCCGCGGCCAAGTTCGGCGGCACCTGGCGCGGCCAGACCATCAGCATGGGCGGCCAGACCTACAACCTGTCCGACATGGGCATGGAAATGGTCATCACGCTGAACGAGGACGGCACCGCCCAGATCAGCACCACCGGCCAGCCCGCGCTCACCGGCGTCTGGTGGGATGAGGGCGACGGCTTCGTCGTCAACGCCCAGGGCCAGCCGCTCAGCTTTACGCCCGACGGCGAGGCCATGACGGCTTCCGACGGCGGCCAGCAGATCACCTTCACCCGCGAGGCCGGCGGCTTCGTCGGCGTCTGGCACGGTCAGACCGTCACCATGGACGGCCAGACCTACAACCTGGCGGACATCGGCATGGAGATGACCATCACCCTGCACGAGGACGGCACCGCCGAGATCAGCACCACCGGCCAGCCCGCGGTCCAGGGCACCTGGCAGGCCGAGGGCGACGGCTTCATCGTCGACGCCCAGGGCTCTCAGGTCATCTTTACGCCGGATGGCGAGGGCATGAAGGCGGAAGACGGCGGCCAACTGATCACCTTCTCCCGTGAGGCTGCAGGCGCTTCCTTCACGCCCGCCGAACCCGTCGCGGCCGCGAGCATCGCCGACTTCAACGGCGAGTGGAAGGCCGTGTGGGTCAACGCATACGGCATGACGCTGCCCGCCGACCAGTTCATGGCGCAGTACGGCGAATTCATGTTCGGCACGCAGGAGAACCTGATCACCATTCAGGACGGCGTCGTGACGATGTTCGGCCACACGGACGACGAGCCCTACGCCTTCCAGGACGGCCAGCTGTTCCTGCACCCGGCCTACTTCGTCGACGATTCGATGGATCAGCACGTGATTCTCTACGCCGACGGCATGATCTCCACGGAATTCCTCGGCACGCTGTTCTACTGCGAGAAGATCGGCGGCGCCGCACCCGAACCTCAGCCTGAACCCATGCCCGAACCCCAGCCTGAACCCCTGCCCGAACCGGCCTCCGATGAGCGCCTGGAGAAGAAATTTGTCTGCACGGCCGTGACGACCGGCGGCTACGCGATGAGCGTTGATTCTCTTGGCGGCGAGTACTCCGTGATCTTCCACGCGGACGGCACGGCCACGCTGGTGCTGGTCGGCGCCGAGCTGCCGGAGATCACCTGGAGCCGCGACGGCAGCGACTACGTCATCGACTACTACGGTGCCGCGGAGCTGCGCTTTGTCCCCCAGGGCGACGGCTTCACGCTGGACTACTTCGGCAGCATGCAGCTGACCTTTGAAGCTGTATAATACTTCGAGATTCCGGGGGAAGAGAACCCTTTTCCGAGGGAAAAGGGCTTCCCTTCCCCCGGGCCCCCATTCCTCCGAAAAGGCCATTCTTCGGAGGTTTTTTTGATTGAGGGCGGAGGCTTCCCTTCCGGCAGGCAGCATGCGGATGGGCTTTGAGGCTGTGTCCCCCAGGCCCCCGCAGACGCTTTTGGACACGGGATCAGGGCTGAGTAAGGCGCATGGTGTGGGGTGCGGATGTCGGCCGATGTCGCGGATCTCTTGAAAAAGGATCCCCCCAAATGGCCTTTTCGGAAGAATAGGGGGTCTGGGGGGAAGGGAAGCCCTTTTCCTCCAGGAAAAGGGTTCTCTTCCCCCCAGAAACACCATGTCCTCACTCATCCCGCACTCTGCCCGCCGCCGTACATCTCGTGCCAGCGCTGCATGACCCAGTCGGGCAGGGCCTCGTCTGCGCCGCTGTAATCGCGCTGATGGTACTGCTGCGCGGGAACGGGCTTGGCGGGCTGGGCGGGAGATCGGCCTGCAGCGTGGCGCGCGCGGCGTTCACGGGCCTCTGCCACCGTGGTCACGCCGGCCTCCAGCATCCCGTCCAGCACGCGCCGCAGATACCGCCAGCGAAGCGATCCGCCCGCGGCCGCCTCATCCACCGCGTCCATCAGCAGGGCGTCTGCCTCCGCGCCCAGCCGATCATGATAGCCGCGCAGTTCCTCCTGCTGGCGGCGCGTCATCTGCGGCAGATAGGTGAGGACATACCGCTCCCCCTTGCTGCTGCTGCCCCGGCTCTGCCGGCTTTCTCCCGCGTGCGCGCGCCCGCTCCCTGCAGCAGCCTGTGTTTGCGTTTGATCGTGATCGCTGCGCAGCTCCTCCTGCCGGCATTGCGTCATCTCCGGGAGATTCGTGAGGACATACCGCTCCCCCTTGCTGCTGCTGCTGCCCCGGCTCTGCCGGCTGTCGCCCGCGTGCGCGCGCCCGCGTCCAACAGCAGCAGCTTGGGATTGGGTTTGCGTTTGTGTTTGAGTTTGAGATTGAGATTGAGATGGTTGAGGTGCCTTGACCCCCCTTGAGGCCCCTTGCGGCACAGGCTCGGCGGGGACGGGGTCGGATGCATCCTGCATTTCGGCGTCATTGACGGGCATGGCGGCAATGACCGCTTCCCGCGCAGGGGTCTCCGCGTCCGGGGCTTCGGCGGGGACGGGATCGGGTGCGACCTGCATTTCGGCGTCATTGTCAGGCAGGGCGGCAATGACCGCTTCCCGCGCTGGGGCCTCCCCTTCCGGATCTTCGGCGGCTTCCTCCCGGCGGAGCCATTCCTCCTTTGCGAGCGGCTCGCGGCCGGCCTTCAGCTCACGGCTGCGGTACTGGCCGTAGCGGCCGCCGATGGCACCCTGGCGGCGGCTTTCCTCATAGTGCGAGGCGCCCCGGTCGATGCCGTCCTTGAACTGCTCGAAGTATTCCGCCACCCGCTCGTCCGCGAACATGCCCGGGTTCCCCTCGCAGGAATAGTTGTACAGCGCCTCGATCAGATAGCCGATCTGCTCCTTCGTGAGCCAGCGCAGCGCCCGCCTCATCTCCGTGTGGAAGATCACAAAGCCGGGCCGATTCTTCTCATGCGTCATACGCGCACCTCCTCTTGTCAGGAGAACAGATGTTCCCCAATCATTTGCAGTCCCATCATATCACAGCTTTCCGAATCTGCCAACGACACACTACGACAGAACCGGACAACATACGACAACATACGACAAATCGACAGATATGGCAGCTGCACCAACCAGATACGCCATGAAATCCGCCGCAAAACGCCCCTTGCGGCCCGCTCCCATGCTGCGCCGCGAAGGCCCGGAATGCCCGCAAAGCCCGCTGGCAGCGTGTTTTGCTGTGTTTTGCCATTTCCGCAAAAATCGCAAAAAAAAATTCCCGGGCACGCAAAAAACCTCCCGCCCGGAGGCAGGAGGCTGGGGGGTGTGGTTTACTCCTTCACGGCTCCGATGTTGATGCCCTTGACGAAGTACTTCTGCAGGAAGGGATAGAGGATCATGAACGGCAGGATCGCCGTGATGATGACCGCGTTCTTGATCGTGTTCTCGGTCGCGCTGCCCACAGCGGAGGGCTGGTCGGAGGAGGCGATCATGTCGCGCAGCTTCATCTGCAGGTTGTACAGGTTGCGGTCAGAGGCATACAGGCGGTAGTTGGTGTAATCATTCCAGTAGGCGACGGCGAACATCAGGCCGATGGACGCCAGGGCGGCCTTGCTGAGCGGCAGGGCGATCTTGTAGAAGGTCTGCCAGGGGGTGCAGCCGTCCAGGTTCGCGCTCTCGAACAGGGACACCGGAATGCCCTCGAAGAAGTTCCGCATCAGCACCAGGTTGTACACGTTGATGGCCGGCATCAGGATGACGACCCAGATCGTGTTGACCAGGTGCAGGTTGTTCAGCACGATGTAGGTGGGGATCGTGCCGCCGGAGAAGATCATCGTGAACATCAGGATGTTGCCCAGCAGCGTGCGGCCCGGCATCTCCCACTGAATGAGCACGTATGCGCCGATGGTGGAGAGGAACAGACCCAGCATCGTGCCCGAGATCGTGGTCAGGAAGCTGATGCCCAGCGGCTGCAGCAGGGACTTGTCGGTGAAGATGGAGACGTAGCCGTCGAAGCCGAACTTCTGCGGGAACAGCCGCATGCCGCTGCCGGTGGTCAGGTCGAGCGAGTCGACCAGGATCTTCCAGATCGGCACGAGGATGATCAGGCAGATGATGATGAAGATGAAGCCATTGATGAAGTGGAACACTTCATACGGGGACTTCGGCTTGTTCAGATGAGGCGGGCCGGAGACAACTTTGCCGGCGGGGGTGATGT
>CAMNHF010000132.1 GCA_946538975.1 uncultured Clostridia bacterium
GATAATCCAGCACCAAACCGTGCTTGTGGCGATCCTCGGGGATGTGGCTCATGCCCAGGATGTTCCGCTCCCGGATGGAGGCATGGGTGATGTCCTTGCCGTTCAGGGTGATCTTGCCGGACACCAGGGGCTCCAGGCCCGTCAGGCCGTAGACGAAGTCCGTCTGCCCGTTGCCGTCGATGCCGGCGATGCAGACGATCTCACCCTGGCGCACCTGGAAGCTGGCCCCCTTCACCGCGTCGCGGTGGTAGAGGCGGGAGGGAACATGCAGATCCTGCACATCCAGAATGACCTCGCCGGGCACGGAGGGCTGCTTGTCCACCTTCAGCTGCACCGGGCGGCCGACCATCATCCGGGAGAGCTCCTCCTGGGTGGTTTCGCTGGTGTTGACGGTGCCGATGTAGCGGCCCTTGCGCAGCACGGATACGCGGTCGGCCACGGCCATGATCTCGTTGAGCTTGTGGGTGATGAAGAGGATGGACTTGCCCTCGGCGGCCAGCCCCTTCATGATGGCCATCAGCTCGTCGATCTCCTGCGGCGTGAGCACGGCGGTGGGCTCGTCGAAGATCAACACTTCATTGTCGCGGTAGAGCATCTTCAGGATCTCCACGCGCTGCTGCATGCCGACCGTGATGTCCTCCACCTTTGCGTCCAGGTCGATCTTCAGCCCGTAGCGGTCGGAGAGCTCCTGCACCTTGGCCCGGGCCTTCTTCTTGGTCAGGAAGCCCATCTTGGTGTCCTCGGCGCCCAGGATGATGTTGTCCAGCACGGTGAACACATCGATCAGCATGAAGTGCTGATGCACCATGCCGATGTGCAGGGCGGTCGCATCATTGGGATCCTTGATGTGCACCTCGACGCCGTCCTTTTTGATGATGCCCTGCTCCGGCTGATACATGCCGAAAAGCACGCTCATCAGCGTGGACTTGCCCGCACCGTTCTCCCCCAGCAGGGCATGGATTTCACCGCGCCGCAACTGCAGCGTGATGTCGTCATTGGCCTTGATGCCGGGGAATTCCTTGGTGATATGGAGCATCTCGATGACATATTCGGATGTCTGGTCCATACCATCATCTCCCTTTCTGCAGTTATGATGGGATTTCGCGCACCCGCGCTCTTCAGAATTATTATAACTTTCCCACAAGGAAAATGCAATACTTTCTGTAATTCCTTTCTGTGCCGGGAGCGGCGATCAGACGGTGATCAGAGGCTGACAGCGGGCTGCGCGGCAATGCTCCGCAAATGATCTCCGGAAATGATCTCCGGCGAAATCTCCGCAGGGTATGGCTTTTTTGCGCCGGCTGTAGTATGCTTTTTGCAGAAAATGGCATCGGAGGTGCGATCCGTGAAAGAAATGCCGTGCCCCCTTCCGGCGGCAGGGGGCGCTTGCGCGAAAGGCGCCGGGAACCTGCTGGGCTTTGCCTTATTGGAATCGCAGTACGACGGGGAGAACAGTATTCTGCTCTCGCCGCTCAGCCTCGCCTGCGCGCTGGCCATGGCGGCGGACGGCGCCCTGGGCGAAACGCGGGAGGAGCTGCTGCGTGCGCTGCGGCTGATGGAGCCGAAGGTGCTGGCGGAGCTGCTGCCGACGCTGCGTCATGGTGGCCTGAGCACGGCGAATGCGCTCTATGCCCGGCAGGAGCTTGCCCTGCAGCCGGCTTACACGGCGCTGCTGCGGGAGCGCTGGCAGGCCGAGGTGTTCCGCAGGTACGACGCCGGGGCCATCAACGCATGGATCAGCCGGACAACCGGCGGCCTGATTGAGAACGTGATGCCCGACCGCATGGACGCGGACATGGCGCTGATCAACACGGCCGCGATGGATGCGCTCTGGGCCTGCCCCTTCGATCCGATTGACACGTGCCGCGATGATTTCGCATCCCCGTCGGGGCCTGTCCAGGCCGACATGATGTATCAGCGCCTCCACCGCGCCGTGTACGGCGAGCGAAACGGCACGCAGCTGCTGCGGCTGGACTACGCGGATTCCGGCCTCTGCATGCTGCTGGCCCTGCCGGCGGAGGGCGGCATGGAGGATTTGCTGCACAGCCTCACCTGCAGGGGCCTTGCGTACTTTAACTGCATGAAGGAGCAGACCCGCAGGGTCAATCTGACGCTGCCGCGCTGCGACATCTCCACCACCCTGTCCCTGCACGGCGCGCTGCAGGCCCTCGGGATGGAGAAAACGTTTACGTACTCGATGGATTTTGCGCCGATGAACGCGGCAAAGCCCATGCGCGTGGAGCAGATTCTGCAGAATTGCCGCCTGCAGATCGACGAGGAGGGCACCCGCGCCGCGGCGGTTACGCTCCTGGAGATGTGCGAGGGCGACCTGCCGACGGAGGAGGAGCCCATTGAGATGGAGCTGAACCGCCCCTTCGTCTGCATCATCGCCGAGCGGAAAACCGGCATTGTCTGTTTCGCGGGCGTCGTGGCCAATCCGGGCGCAGCCCTGCTGAAGCGCCGAATCTATGAATGACAGCATCAGCCAAATAGCAGGCGCACAGAGCGCGAAAGGGGAGGAAGCCATGGGCAATTACCGGAATTTCACACTGGCGACGTACTTCGTCGCCCACGCCGCAGCCCACGTTACGGAGCGGGAGCTGGAGGAGCAGCTGGCCTTTCTGGCGCGGTACCTGCGGCTGGACAAGGTGTACCTGGAGCCGTTCCGGGGCGAGATGGCTTCGGAGGAGCAGGTGGAGAAGTGCCGCCGCATCCTGGAGGCGCACGGCATCCGCGTGTCCGGCGGCCTGACCACGGTCATTCCCACACCGGATGGGGAGAAGCCCAAGCAGCGGCTCTTCAACACCTTCTGCTACAATGACCCGGCCATGCGGCAGCGCCTGCGGGAGGTCAGCGCCTTCATCGGCGGTCACTTTGACGAATTCATCATCGACGACTTTTTCTTCACCCAGTGCACCTGCGCGCAGTGCACCGCCGGGCGCGACGCCTTCAACCGGGCCCGCGGCACGCACGGCTGGGCGGCTTACCGGCTGGATCTGCTGCGGCGTGTCAGTGAGGAGGACATCATCGGCCCGGCCAAAGCGGCCAATCCCGCGTGCCGCATCATCATCAAGTACCCCAACTGGGCGGAGAGCTATCAGGAGACCGGCTACAATCCGGCGGAGCAGCGCGGCATCTTCGACGGCGTGTACACAGGCACCGAGACCCGCGACCCGGTGACCACCGACCAGCACCTGCCCCGCTATCTGAGCTTCTCCCTGATGACCTATTTCGAGCGCATGTGCCCCGGGCGCAACGGCGGCGGCTGGTTCGACACCTTCGACACCCACATCACGGAGCACTATCTGGAGCAGGCCTACCTGACCGCCTTCTCGCGGCCCAAGGAGCTGATGCTCTTCTGCTTCCAGTCGCTCATGGATAATATGTACACGGCGGCCCTGGGCTTCCAGCTGAACAAGCTGGACGCGGTGCTGGACTGGGCCGGCCTTCCGGAGGGCATCGTCTGCTATCTGCCGGACAACTGCCAGGGGGAGGACAATGTGCAGGACTTCCTCGGCATGTGCGGCCTGCCGATTGTCTGCAGCCCGTATTTCCCGGACAGCGCGCCGCAGATTCTGCTGACCCGCTCCTCGGCCTGCGATCCGGAGATCGTCGGCAAGCTGGCGGCCTATGCGGCCCGGGGCGGCACGGCGCTGGTCACCACCGGCTTCTGGGACGCGGTGCGCGGCCGCGGCTATGAGGATCTGACCTCCATCCGCCTGACCTCCCGCCGGGTGACCGCGCAGCGCTACCGGGTGGAGGAGGCTGAATACATCTGCACCTTCCCGGAAGGCGCGGCGGAGATCGGCCTGCCGGTGGCCGAGTTCCGCAACAACAGCACCTGGGCCGTGGCGAAAGCGGTGCACGGCGAGGAGAGCTTCGGCCTGCTGCTGCGCGATGCCTGCGGCGACGGCACGATCTGGACACTGGCCGTCCCGGACGCCTTCCCGGACCTGTACCGCCTGCCCGCGCCGGTGCTCAGCCGCATCCGCCAGGCCCTGCCGGTGCGCGGCGTCTGGCTGGAGGGGCCGTCCCGCATCAGCCTGTTCGTCTACGACAATGACAGCTTCATCGTCTATCCCTATGTGATGGACGGCACCCAGCGCACCCGCGTCCGCCTGCACGTGACGGGTGCGTCGGCCCTCACCATTCAGCCCGGCGGCAAACGGCTGGAGCCGCTGTACGTCCGCGGCGGCGAGACGGTGTTCGAGATGGCGGTCATGCCCGGCCGCTTCACGCTCTATCAGATCGAACGGCCGCGGGAATAAGCGGGAAAGCCATCAATTACAGCAAAAAGAGAGAGCACGGCGAGGCTCTCTCTTTTTCGCGGCAAGGGGGTGCGCAGTTCTCACTTGCCGCTGCGCACGAGGCGAAAATGCTGGTTCTTGCGGATGTACACCGCGATGATGGACGAGATCACGAAGCCGATGCTCATGCCGACCAGGGAGAGCAGGCAGTTCAGGGCATTCGTCGCAATCATACTCTGGTCTGTCAGGTAAATACCGACCAGTGTATAGTAAAACAGATCGCCGGGGATCAGCGGGACAATGGCTGGATAGATGAAGTAGGTGGAGGGATCCTTGCGGACCGTGGCGATCAGCTCGCCGAAGAGGCCGGCCACCAGCGCGGCAAGGCCGATATAGACAATGCGCGTCGCGATCACCTGCGAGAGGAGAATCAGCACAATGCGGGTCAGCGTGCCGCCCAGCCCCGCCAGCCACAGATCCTTCGGCGCGATGCGGAAGACCAGGCCGAAGCTGACCGATGCGAGGAAGGACAGCGGCAGGAGGATCCAGGGGCTGGTGATGGAGGAAACCACCGCGGCCGACATGCCGTCCCGCAGGCCGAACAGCCACAGCGCCAGATATACGCCCACGCCCAGCGCCATGGTCTCAATCGTGACCTTGAGGAGCTGGAAGATGCCGTTCATCTCATTGCCGCACAGCAGGTTGCGCACCGCGTTCACCAGCGGGATGCCGGGGATGACCAGCATGGAGATGGTGATCAGGATCACAGGCCCGTTGTCGGACAGGCCGGACTTCATCAGGAGCACAGCCACGACCGTGGTCACGAACATCGTGAGCGCGTTGGTGACCACCTGATTGAGGCCCGGGCGGGCCAGCAGGATCAGCAGGTAATGCAGGGCTGCCGTCAGCGCGGCCACCGGCAGCAGCTCCCGCGGGCCGCCGCCGAACATCAGGCAGAGGCAGAGCATCGCGGCAATCTGCGCAATCAGCACCAGCCAGTCCGGATACTCCGGGACGGCCTGCGCCTCATCCAGCATCTTTTTCAGCCGCTCGGGCAGGGGCTTCTGGCGGGCGACGGCGTAGGAGAGCTTGTTCAGCTGCCGCAGCCGCTGCAGGTGAACGCCAGCGGGCGGTATGCTGCAGGAACGGCTGACGTAGCGCCCATCCTCGTCGCGGGCCGAAAGCGATATGTAGTTCGTCAGCAGATACACGCTAACATCGGTCAGGCGGTAGGCGTGACAGATGCTGGCGATGGCCAGCTGCACGCGCTCAATATTGGCGCCGCTCAGGATCATGCGGCGGGACAGCTCCTCGCAGAAGTCCAGGACCAGCTCAATCCGGTGCTGCTCCTTTCTGTCCCTCGTGATCGTATTGTTCATGGCTTCCTCGCTGTTCTCGGCACGGATGCTGTTTTCCCGGACCGCCGGAGGCACGCCTGCGCCGTCCGCTCATCCGGGTGATGAGATGATAGCCGAAAGCAGGGCGATTGTCAATTTCTTTCCCGCGGACGCTCTTTTCCCTTCAAAACAGGAATTCCAAAAAAGATTTGCGCGGCGATGCGCATTCATGGCATATCTGGTCATGATCTGGGCAATTCATCCCTGCTTTCGGGACGCGGCGGGCTGAAAAAAGGTCGGCTGTGCTTGCAACTGCAGAAATTTGTGATATAATATAGTAGGAAATTTTCTTTGCCGGCTTGGAAGACTGGCCGAAAGCGACCAGAGAGAGGGATCACATGGAACTGGAAAACTTGGATCAGCAGCACCCCGAGGAGCAGACGCCGGAGGAACTGGCGGAAGAAATTGAGAAGGCCATACAGGTGACCGAGGACTATGACGAGAGCCAGATCCAGGTGCTGGAAGGCCTCGACGGCGTCCGCAAGCGGCCCGGCATGTACATCGGCTCCACCGATGTCCGCGGCCTGCATCACCTGGTCTATGAGATTGTGGACAACTCGGTGGACGAGGCGCTCGCCGGCTACTGCAGGCAGATCAACGTCACGATTTATCAGGACGGCTCTGTCAGTGTGGAGGATGACGGGCGCGGTTTTCCCGTGGGCATTCACAAGAAGACCGGCCGCCCCGCGGTGGAGGTCTGCCTGACCATGCTGCACGCCGGCGGCAAGTTCGGCAACGGCGGCTACAAGGTCTCCGGCGGCCTGCATGGCGTCGGCGCCTCCGTCGTCAACGCGCTGTCGGAACACCTGACCGTCACTGTGTATCAGGACGGAAAGATTCACCGGCAGGAGTACGGCCGCGGCAAGGCACTGGACGATCTGACCGTCATCGGCACGACCGACCGCACCGGCACGACCATCCATTTCTGGCCGGACGTGAAGAGCAGCAGCAATCCCGACGGCATCTTCGAGACCGGCTGCTACGAGTACGAAACCCTGCGCAACCGGCTGCGGGAGATGGCCTTCCTGAACAAGGGCCTGGCCATCCGCTTCCGCGACGAGCGCACAGACGAAAACCACCCCGAGCCCCGGGAGGAGCGCTTCTGCTTCGAGGGAGGCCTGCGGGAGTTCGTCAAGTTCCTGAACCAGGGCAAGCAGCCGCTCTTCCCGGATCCCATCTACACGGAAGGCCTGCGCGACGGCATCCTGGTTGAGGTCGCCATGCAGTACAATGACGGCTACCAGGAGAACATTTACTCCTTCGCGAACAACATCGCCACCCCGGACGGCGGCACTCACCTGACCGGCTTCAGCTCCGCGCTGACCCGCGCCATCAACGACTACGGCCGCCGCTACAAGATCCTGCGGGACTCCGACGCCAACCTGAAGGGCGAGGACGTGCGCGAGGGCCTGACCGCGATCGTCTCCATCAAGATGGAGGACCCCCAGTTCGAGAGCCAGACCAAGAGCAAGCTGGGCAGCGGCCAGGTGCGCGGCGTCGTGGACGCGCTGGTCAGCGAGGAGCTGACCACCTATCTGGAGGAGCATCCGCCGGTGGCCAAGGCGATCCTGGACCGCTGCGTGAACGCTGCCCGCGCCCGCGAGGCCGCCCGCAAGGCCCGCGAGATGGCCCGCCGCAAGACCGCACTGGAGAGCGCCTTCCTGCCGGGCAAGCTGGCGGACTGCTCCGAGCGGGATCCGGCCAAGTGTGAAATCTTCATGGTGGAGGGCGACTCCGCCGGCGGCAGCGCAAAGGGCGGCCGCGATTCCCGCTTCCAGGCCATTCTGCCGCTGCGGGGCAAGATCCTGAACGTGGAGAAGGTCCGGCCTGACCGCGCGCTGAGCAATCTGGAGATCCGCTCCATGATCACCGCCTTCGGCTGCGGCTTCGGCAAGGATTTCGACGAGAGCAAGCTGCGCTATCACCGCATCGTGTGCATGACCGACGCCGACGTGGACGGCGCACACATCCGCATCCTGCTGCTGACCTTCTTCTACCGCTACATGCGCCCGCTGGTCGAGAAGGGCTATGTCTACGCCGCCATGCCGCCGCTGTACAAGGTGACCAAGGGCAAGTTCACGCAGTACGTGTACGACGACGATGAGCTGCAGCGCGTGCTGGATCAGGTCGGCCGCGACCCGAAGCCGGAGATTCAGCGGTACAAAGGCCTGGGCGAGATGAGCAGCCAGCAGCTTTGGGACACCACCATGAACCCGGAGACCCGCATGATGATGCAGATCACCCCGGACGACGCCATGG
>CAMNHF010000133.1 GCA_946538975.1 uncultured Clostridia bacterium
AAATCGCCATGGTAATGCTGTTGTAGTCTGAGCCGGCGACAGCCGCATTATAAGCCGGCAGCAAATCCATATAAGTATGGATGCCGGTATAAACCGGGGCATCCCAGGAAAGCGTGCCGCCGTATGTATAATTGGTGTTACCGCCCACATAATAGCCCACCTCAACGGTTCCGTCGCCCTCCACCAGGCCGTTTACGGTAACCTTTACACCGGCTACCATCCGATACAGGTCCAGTTCAAAGGTTTCCTGGCCCTCGACCGGCGAAATCACCGCCTGACCATAATACGTGTCGATGGGAGGATAGTCCAGGGCTGCAGTTCCATACCCTTTCACCCTTGCCACCCCGGACGTAACGTTCTTGTACCAGACGGCATCGGTCTTGTCCGCAGCGAAATAGCTCATACGGTTATACAGGTGGCCGATTTGGGCGTACATCCCTTCCGCATCATGCTCCAGCACGTTCACCCCTTCCTCATACGAGAAGGTCACATCCTCAAAGGCCACTTCCCCGCTGATGGGAGGCATATCCTCCGCGCCGGGAGCATCGTCCACGGTCACGGGCTCGTCCATGGTTTCAAAGATACGTTCCAGATAAGCGATATTGTTCACAAAGTTATTGTAGATATTCGCCAGGTTGGTGATGGGCTGCCAGAAGCGGCTGACATACTGTCCCATGGCCAGGATGACGCCGAAGGACACGATCGTGCCCCCACCCATCCAGTACACGCCCGCGATGTACATGAACGTCAGCACCAGCTGCGTCATCACCGTGCTGGAGAGCCACACCGTGTTGCTGATCTTCACCGCGCGCAGCCAGGCCCCGCGGCAGGCCGTCGCCAGGCGCTCCATGATGGAGATGTTGACCTCCTGGCGGTCAAACAGCTGGCTCACCCGCACGCCGTCGATGGATTCGGCCAGGTAGGCGTTGTAGTTGCTGTTCTTGTTGCTCTGGTTCTGCCAGGCGCGGCGCTGCCGGGGCTTGATCAGGATGATGATGCCCACGAAGATGGGCAGGCCCGCCACAATCACCGTGGCCAGGGTGGCGTTGGTGGAATACATGAACACCACGATGAAGATCAGGTTGATGATCTCCAGCAGCATGTTGATGATGCCGTTGGACAGAATGTCCGACACGGAGTTCACATAGTTGATGACCCGCACGAGGATCTTGCCCGCCGGCCGGCTGTCGTAGTAGCTGAAGGGCAGCTTCTGCAGGTGGGCGAACAGGTCGCTGCGGATGTCGTGAATGATCTCCTGGCTCACGTGGGCCATCATGCGGGAGCGGATGGTGGTGAACACGATGCTCAGCAGGATCACGCCCACAAACAGCAGCGCCATCTTGCCGATCATCGCGATGTCCCGGCCGGGCACGGCCTCGTCCAGCACCCACTGGGTGATCTTGGGGATATACAGCGTGGCCACGCTGGCCAGCGCGCTGAGCAGCAGGGCGGCGAGCATTTTGTACTTGTGGCGGGAGATGTAGCGGCCCGCCCGCTTCAGATGCTTCCACCGGAAGGGCGATTCCAGCCGCTCGTCCACGTCGAATTTGTTCCGGGCCACCTTACACCGCCTCCTTCATGGAAATGCCGTACTGCAGGCAGTAGGTCTGCCAGTAGTAGCCGTGTTTCTCCAGCAGCTCCTGATGGGTGCCCTGCTCCGTGATCCTGCCGTCCTGCAGCACCAGGATCAGATCGGCGTCGCGCATGGAGGAGATGCGCTGGGCAATGATGAATTTGGTGCAGGGGAAGGGCAGGCTGCGCAGCTGCTCCTGGATGTACTGCTCGGTCTCGCTGTCCACGGCGGAGGTGGTGTCGTCCATCACCAGGATGCTGGGCCGCACCGCCATCGCCCGGGCCAGGGCAATGCGCTGCCGCTGGCCGCCGCTCAGGCCCACGCCGCGCTCGCCGATGATCGTGTCGTAGCCCTCGGGCAGCTTGTCGATGAACTCGGCCGCGTCCGCCCGGCGGGCAAAGTCCTTCACCTCATCCAGCGTGAGCTGCTGATTGCCGAAGGCCACATTGCCCTCCACCGTGTCGGAGAACAGGAAGACGTCCTGCGTGGCGGTGCCGATGCCGCCGCGCAGCTGCTTCAGCTTCCAGCGCCGCACGTCACAGCCGTCCACGCGCACCTCGCCGTCCGTCACGTCGTAGAAGCGGGCCAGCAGCTGGATCAGCGTGGTCTTGCCGCCGCCGGTGGGGCCCATGACGGCCACCGTCTGTCCCGCCTGCACGGAGAAGCTGACGTCCTCAAGGATGGGCTTGGCGTCGACGGCGAAGGACACATGGTCGAACTCGATCTGGCCCTGCATCCGCTCGTGATCCACGGCGTCGGAGGCGTCGACGATCCCCGGCTTGCCGTACTGCAGCTCCATCACCTTCGCGGCGGAGGTGGAGAAGCGCTGCAGGTCGTTGATGAGGCTGCCCAGCTCGCGCATCGGGTTGGAGACCGCCCAGCTCAGGCCGGTGAAGATGGCCAGCTCACCGGGGGTCAGTTCGCCCGTGATGATGAACACGCCACCCACGAACACCGTCACCAGCTGGATCGCGTTGACCAGCAGCTCAATCATCGGGAAGAAGGTCAGCCACAGCTTGTTGATCCGCAGATGGCTCTCCATGAACGCGGTGTTCCGCTGCTCGAAGCGCTCCTTCTCGTATTCCTCGCGGGCGAAGGCCTTCACCACCCGCTGGCCGGCGATGTTCTCCTGCGCCGCGGTGTTCATCTCGCTGAGCTTCTCCCGCATGAACACGAAGCGCGGCCGCACATGCCGGGAGAATAACTTGGTGATCAGCAGCAGCACCGGCGTGATGGCGATCAGCATCAGGGTCAGCTTCCAGTTGACGATCGTCAGGTACACCGTGGCGAACAGGAAGGTGCACACCGCGTCCAGGATGTGGAAGTCGATAAAGCTGAGGAAGTGGCGGCACCAGTCCAGGTCGGCGCTCATGCGCGTCATCAGGTCGCCGGTGCGGTGACCGTCGAAAAAGCGCATGTCGTTGTACTGCATCCGGGTGAACAGCCGCCTGCGCAGGTTGTACAGCACATTCTGCGAGGCGGTCTCCAGAAAGATGACCATCAGGTAGCGCAGGCCCTCCCGTCCCAGCCGCACCGCCAGCATCACTGCCAGGATGGGCAGCAGCGGCTCCGGGTTCTGGGCCACGATGACCTCGTCGATCAGCCGCTGCGTCAGCGTCGGGTTGACCAGCAGCACCAGGGAAGTGAACACGCTGATGACCAGCGCGATGACATGCCGGCGGCGGTAGCGCGCATCCATGTTCTCCCACAGCCAGGCAATTTGTTTCCGCATGAGGGTCCTCCTTCAAAAGCACGGGTCCCGGCAGACAAAGATGGTGACAATGGGGTATTGTAAAACAGTTTTTCTTGATTTTCCGCTGATAAAGCGCTATAATCCCTTTGAAATACTGATTTCTCAACAGCAAACAGGAGGCGAATGCCATGCCCGCGCCGGCACCCATCCACGGCACCGACGGCATCCACGCCGAGACGAAGCTGCGCGACCAGCAGTTTGTCATGAAGGGCCACCACTGCCACAGCTGCTACGAGCTGTTCTACGTGGAGAGCGGCGACTGCCGCTTCCTGATCGACGAGCAGATCGTCGACCTGCACGCCGGGGACTTCATCCTGGTGCCGCCCATGGCCCTGCACTACACCCGCTATGTGTTCGGGCCCTGCCGGCGCACGGTGATCCTCTTCCGGGAGGAGGACATCCTCCACGAGGTGCGGCAGTACATGCCCCGCGGCGGCCGCTTCTTTGCGGCGACAGCGGTCTTTCAGGTGCCGCCGGCCGCCCGGGCGCAGGTGGCCGCCAGCCTGCGGGAGATGGCGGCGGAGGACGCGCTGGGCGATGAGCGCTCCGCGCTGATCCTGAAGATGCAGCTGCAGGCCCTGCTGCTGCTGTGCAGCCGGGTGTGCGTCTTCCTCTTCGAGCCCTCCGCCGCCCTGCCCACCGCCGATCCGCAGATTCTGCAGGCGGCGCGCTATATCTGCCAGTATTACGCGGAGCCGCTCACCAGCGCCGACGTGGCCCGGGCCGTCGGCTTCAGCC
The DNA here is from genome assembly GCA_946538975.1 of uncultured Clostridia bacterium. GTDB lineage: Bacteria > Bacillota > Clostridia > Christensenellales > Aristaeellaceae > RUG11272. Next base: position 4,065 of record CAMNHF010000133.1, read on the forward strand.
CCAATTACCTCAGCCGCAAGTTCCGCTCCGCCGCCGGCATCGGCCTGCACGAGTACATCGTGTTCGTCCGGCTGCAGCACGCCGCGCAGGAGCTGGTGTCCACCCCGGATTCCATCACCACCATCGCCCTGCGCTGCGGCTTCTCCGACAGCAACTACTTCAAGGACTCCTTCAAGAAGAAATACGGCGTCACGCCGCGGGACTACCGCAAAAAGGCCTGACGGCGCAGGCGTAATCCGCGCGCAGCCGTGCCGGACGGGATCACCGGTCCGCACCGCCGCAGAAAGGAAAAGAACATGATGACAATCTTTGACTGGCTGACGATGTCCGCCTTTCAGCAGCGCACCGCCAAGTACATCGGCCGGCGGGAGATCGCCACACTGATCACCTGGATGGACGGCTACACCGATGCGTGCGTCGACGGCGGCCAGCCGGAACGGGCCAGGACGCCAAACGGGCTGCCGGTGATGCTGCTGCGCGACTATATCGCCATGCGGGAGGGCAGCACATCCGATGAAGACATCCCTTCCATCCTTCACGAGGCCATGCCCGACGGAACGGAAAAAGCGATTGTCGACCGCTTCTTTGCGCACGTGAATGCCTTCATGCAGCTGTCCATCCGCTGTGTGCAGCACGCGGAGGCGGCGCCGGACATGCGGCTGGAGCGCTTTGTGCGGTACGGACACACGGCCGCCGGCCTGCGGAAAGTCTCCCTCACAGAAGGCCTGTGCTGGATCATCCTGGAGACGCCGGTCCGGGAAGAGTACTGGCGCTGCATCCCGAAGGCCGGCGAAAGCGCGGAGCAGCTTCTCTACGCCATTGGCCCCGAGAAAGAAGCGGAGCGCGGCATGCGGCAGCAGCTCGGGTGCGTTCCGGCATGGGAGCCCTGTGAGCTGTCCTGTTATCCGAAGCCGCCCATCCCGCGGTAAGGAAGCCGCGTGCGTCCCTTCCGGAATGCCGCCCGGGCTGCTCAGTGCCTGGGGGAAGGAAACCCTTTTCGCGGAGGGCAGGGCCAGGGCTTACGCATGAACGGAGAGGATCACGGAAGCGAGATCGGCATCATCATAGGCACAATGGCGCCTGCGACGGGCGAGGGACATTTTGTCGGGCATGGATGCAAGAAGGCGAGAGGAAAACGCGCGGAAGCCTGTGCGGATCATGAGCGGTGCCTGTGCGGATCATGAGCGGCCTATGGCATTTTGCGAAAAAAAGTGTTATCATAGGGTCAGTCAGTCCCGAGGGGCAGCGTCCATACATCAGAACGGAGGAAGAAGAATGCGGTTCGGCAAGCGCTTCCTGTGCGCCCTCTGCGCGTTTCTCATGATTCTCTGCGTCAGCGCGCCTGGCTTTGCGGCCAGTGCCCGCGCCAAGGCCCTGATCGAGCGGCTGGTGGTTTCCCGCGCTGCCTATGGCACAAGGGACAATGCGGCGCTCAGCAAGCTGGCCTCTATCGATCTCGAGCTGGGCGAAAAGTGGGCGCGCATCATGGATCTCTGGGAGACCCGCGTCCGCGTGAACACGGTTCTCCCAGACGGTCTGCCGGAGGATGACACGCTCTGCCTGGTGGTTCTCGGCTACCAGCTGAACCGCGACGGCTCCATGCGGGAGGAACTGGTGCAGCGGCTGAAGACCGCGCAGGCCGCCGCGCGGAAATACCCGAACGCCGTCATCGTCTGCACCGGCGGCGGCACCGCGGCGAACAATTCCTCGGTCACCGAGGCGGGCCAGATGGCCCAGTGGCTGTATGAACACGGCATCGACCGGAAGCGGGTGCTCGTGGAGGACCGCTCCCGCACCACAGCGCAGAACGCCATGAAAACCTTCGACCTGCTGGAGGCGCGCGCCCCGCAGGTGCGCTATCTCGCCATCATCTCCAGCGATTACCACATCGCCGGCGGCGTGCTGCTCTTCGGCGCGGAGGCCATCTTGCGGGATCATCCGGCCGTGGTTGTCAGCAATGCCGCCTGGCGCGCTCCCAGCGGCTCCCTGTCCATGATGTTCCAGGCCGGCGCGCTGATGGAGCTGGCCGGCGATCCGGGGACAGCGTCCGACATCTACAACAACCGCTACAATCTCCGCGATCTTCCGCCGCTGAACGGCGTTTGAGCGTGAGCACCGTCCGAGAAATCAAGCGGAGGAAACAATATGGCACAGCGCATCCTGATCGCCCTGGACCAGGGCACGACCAGCTCCCGGGCGGTGGCCTTCGACACGCAGGGGCACCTGCTCGGGGCCTCCAACCACGAATTCCGGCAGATCTATCCCAGGCCCGGCTGGGTGGAGCACGACCCGCAGGACATCCTGAACACGCTGACGGAGGCGCTGCGGGACGTGGTGCGCCTGAGCGGCATTGAGCCGGAGCAGATCGCCGCCATCGGCATCACAAACCAGCGGGAGACCACGCTGCTCTGGAACCGGAAGACCGGCCGCTGCGTGCACAACGCCATCGTCTGGCAGTGCCGCCGCACCGCGCCGATGGTGGACCGCCTCGTCCGGGAGGGCTGCGCGGACATGATCCGCGAGAAGACCGGTCTGATTCCCGACGCCTATTTCTCCGGCACCAAGCTGGCCTGGCTGCTGGACGAGATGGGCCTGCGCGCCGAGGCGGAGGCGGGCGAACTGTGCTTCGGCACCGTGGACAGCTTCCTCGCCTGGCACCTGCTGGTCGGGCGGCCCCATGTCATCGACGCGACCAACGCCGGCCGCACGATGCTGTTCAACCTGCGCACCCAGCGCTGGGACGAGGATCTGCTGCGCATGCTGGACATCCCGACGGCCTGCCTGCCGGAGGTGGTGGATTCCAGCGGCTTCATCGGCATGCTGGATCCCGCGGTGCTCGGCCGGCCGATTCCCGTCACCGGCATGGCCGGCGACCAGCACGCCTCCCTGTTCGGGCAGGCCTGTTTCCGGCCCGGCATGGTGAAGAACACCTACGGCACCGGCTGCTTCATGCTGATGAACACCGGCAGCCGCCTGGTCGAAAGCCGCAGCGGCCTGCTCTCCACGATGGCCTGGCGCATCGGCGGCCAGCCGTCCTACGCCCTGGAGGGCAGCGTGTTCATGGGCGGGGCCACGGTGCAGTGGCTGCGCGACGAGATGCAAATGATCCGCACCGCGGAGGAGAGCGAGGCCATCGCCGCCTCCATCCCGGACAACGGCGGCGTGTACCTGGTGCCGGCCTTCACGGGGCTGGGCGCGCCCTACTGGGATATGTACAGCCGCGGCACGCTGATCGGCCTGACCCGCGGCACGGGCAAGCCCTACGTGGTGCGGGCGGCGCTGGAGAGCATCGCCTACCAGTCCGCCGATCTGATGCAGGCCATGGCCAGCGACTGCGGCTTCACCCCGGAGCAGCTGCAGGTGGACGGCGCAGCCAGCGCCAACGGCTTCCTGATGCAGTTCCAGGCGGACATCCTGCGCATGCCGGTGGTGCGGCCCCAGGTCATGGAGACCACGGCCCTGGGCGCGGCGATGCTGGCCGGTCTGGGCGCGGGCGTGTACAGCGGCCTGGAGGAAATCGCGGCGCTGTGGCAGCGCGATCTGTGCTTTGATCCGGCCATGGATGACGCCGAGCGGCAGCAGCTGATGCACAGCTGGCACCGGGCCGTCGAGCGCTCCCGGGCCTGGGCAGCCGACGAGGCTTCCGGCTGAAAGAAAGACAAGTTCCTATGCAGTCTCTGGGGGAAGGGGCAACCCCTTTTTCTGAGAAAAAGCGGTTCCCCTTCCCCCA
>CAMNHF010000134.1 GCA_946538975.1 uncultured Clostridia bacterium
TCACCCGCATGGGCGTCGCGGCCCTGCTGCGGGAGACGCTGGCGAAAGCCCGCCATTACGAGGAGGAGCTGTCGCTGTGGTCCGCCGACTCCGGCAAGCCCCGGCCCTTCGACTTCCAGATGGAGGCCATGCTGCCCGTGATCCGCCGCGAGATTCCGCTCAAGGCCCACGCGCACCGCGCCGACGACATTCTCACCATGCTGCGGATCGCCGACGAATTCCAGATTGACGTCACACTGGATCACTGCACCGACGGCCATCTGATCGTGGAGCAGCTGGTGAAGGCGCACCGCCCTGTTCTCGTCGGCCCGACCCTGGGCGGCAAGAGCAAGTATGAGCTGAAGAACAAGTCCTTCGCAACGCCTGGCATTCTGGCCAAGGCAGGCCTGGAGGTCTGCATCATCACGGACGCGCCGGTGATCCCGCTGCAGCATCTGCCGCTGGCGGCGGGCCTCGCCATGCGCGAGGGCATGGAGGAGGACGCGGCCTGGCGGGCCATCACGATCAATCCCGCCCGCGTGGCCGGCATCGCTGACCGGGTTGGTTCGCTGGAGGTCGGCAAGGACGCGGACATCGCGATCTTCAACGGCCATCCGCTGCGGGAGATTCAGGCGCGGGCTGTGCAGGTGTTCGTGAACGGCCAGCCGGTGTTGTGAGCATCCCGGATTGCGCATATGAAAAGACAGAGCATCGGCGACGGTGCTCTGTTATTCTTTGTCCAGCCGGTCGAGCAGCACTTCCATGTTTTCATCCGAATACTCGATCTCGCCCGAGAACATGCGCGCTGTGTCCGCGAGCAGGGGCAGGCCGTCACCGCGCCGCGCGGACAGGCAGCAGATGAAATCCGCCGCCCACAGGGCGAAGCGGACGCGCGCCTCCCAGCGGCCATCGTCCAGGGCGCCCGGCAGATGGCGGAACAGGAAGTACGCAGCCAGCCGCCCCGCGATCAGGTCACGCAGCGCCGCCGCCTCCGGCCTTTCCGGCCTCAGCAGCAGCTCCGTCCACGCGGCATCCAGGCGTTCCAGCCGCAGCAGCAGAGCGGTCATCTCGTCCGTGTCCGGCAGCGCCCGCAGACCGTAAGTCTCCGTGATCCGGCTGACGCGCTCACGCCAGGGAACGTCGGCCTGCACGGCTTCCGTCAGCTGCTCCCGCACGGCCAGCAGCTCTTCCTCCTCGGGCAGGTTTTCGTCCGCCGCCCCATCATCGTCGAGCAGTGTCAGCCGCCACGGTCCTGGCTGCAGGATCAGCTGCTCCGCGGCGGCCTCGCAGCACAGACCCAGGCCGACCTCTGTCCGGCCCGCGAAAAAGCTGCGGAAGCGCGGATGGTCGGTGCAGACCTGGCACAGGCTCTCCTCCCCCAGCCGGTCATACAGCTCGCAGAGACCGTCAGGCCGCAGCAGGGCGCAGCGTTCTCCCTCCACGAGGCGGAAGTGCGCATCTTCTCCGCTGCCCTCGATGGCTGCGCGCAGCTGCTCGCCAAAGGCGCCCTCCACGCGCAGATAGCGGGTGAGGCTCTCCCTGTCAATGCAGATCTCCCAGCCCGCGCAGCAGGTGTGACGGCAGGCGCCGGCCTTGCAGCGGAAAGCGGTGTACCCCTCCGGTGCATACCATTTCATGACGGCCTGTCCTTCCCGCCCAGCGGGGCCTTTGAAGGTGTTCCTGCCTTTCTGGGATAGCTCTTCGGCGTCGGGCTGCGCTTGTCGATGGGGATCAGCAGATGCTGCCAGTCCCGGCCCGGGATCGGCATCGGCAGCGGCTCGCCGATCTGGCCGCCGAGGAGATGGGCTGCCCGCCTGGCCTGCGTCATCTCCTCCAGTGCGGCAGGCCCCTTCCAGCACAGCGCCCGGCCGCCCACGCGCACAAAGGGCAGGAGGTATTCCGCCAGCACCGGCATCGGCGCCACGGCCCGGGCCACGGCGGCATCGTATTGCTCCCGGTGCTCCGCCTGGCGGCCTGCGTCCTCCGCGCGGGCGTGCAGCAAGCGCACATTGTCAAGCCCCAGAGCCTCCGCCGCGGCCTGCAGAAAGTCCAGCCGTTTGCGCAGGGCATCCATCAGCGTCACTCGGATCTCCGGCTGCCACAGGGCCAGCAGCAGCCCCGGAAAGCCCGCGCCGGTGCCCACGTCGATCAGTGAGGATACGCCTGACAGCAGCTCCGGCCTTGTCAGCACGATCAGGCTGTCCACATAGTGGCGGTCCGTCATCTCGGCCTCGTCTGTCAGCGCGGTCAGGTCCATGCGGCTGTTCCAGTCCAACAGCATCCCGTGATAGCGCGCCAGCCGCTCCGCCTGCTCCCTTTCCGCCGGTATGCCGCAGGCGGTCAGCCTTTCCAGCAGCTCCTCCGCCCGCATCATGACTGTCCTCCCCCGCTGACAACGCGGTTCAGTGTGTAGTTGTCGCTGCGGATCTCCACGCGGAAGAGCTTCTCCACCCAGTATTTGATCCAGGCCACCGGCTCGCGGAGATGGTTTTTCAGCCAATAGATGCCGCCCAGTGTGCGGCTGGCGATGCCGGTCGCGCGGAAGCCCAGGTCCTCGGCGATCGCCATGGCCCGGGGCAGATGATAATCGCTGGTCACGATCAGCACGGTCTGCACCTCCTGATCCGCCAGCAGCGCTGCCGCGTGCTGCAGATTTTCGCGCGTGTTGAACGAGGACGCGTCCACCAGAATGTCCTCCGCCGGAACGCCGAGCTTCATCAGATAATCGCGCATGACCTCGCCCTCGGGGGCAGGCTCGTCGCGCCCCTGTGCGCCGCAGACCACGATCTTGCAGGGCTGCTTCTGCCAGGCGGCAAAGCCCGCGTCCAGCCGCCACTGCAGCTGCAGGTTCGGCGTGCCGTCCGGCTTGACCTGGGCGCCCAGAATGATGATGGTGTCGTACACATCCGTCGGCGGTAGATGATGCTCCTTCCACAGCACCATGATCGCCACCCCCGCATAGAACACCACGCAGACCGACAGCAGCACGACGAGAATGCGCGCTGCCAGCGGCAGGCGTCTGCGGGTCTTTTTCGTTTTCTTGCTCATTTTGCTCTCCTGTTTATGTGCCGCCTTTGCCGAGCACGCCCAGCTGCCGCAGGCTGCAGCTGTCGCCGGCTGCGATGATGATGTGGTCGTGCAGCCTGATGTCCAGGGCTTCCAGCACGGCGGCCAGCCTTTGGGTCAGGGAAATGTCGGCCGCGGACGGCGTGCTGCTGCCGCCCGGATGGTTATGGCAGAGAATGACCGCGGAAGCGCTGCTGCTCAGGGCGGCCTCCACAACCGTGCGCGGATAGGCGGCCACCTCGGTGAGCGTGCCCTCGGCAATCCTGCGGACCGTGATTACGTCGTTGGCGCTGCTGAGCAGGATCGCGTAGCAGCACTCGACACGGCGGCCGTTCAGCAGGGCGCGGCAATACGCTTCTGCCTCTTGGGTGGATGCAATGCGCTTGCGCTCCTCGCACAGGCAGGCGCTGTAGCGGCGGAACAGCGGCAGGGCCAGCGAAAGCAGCGTCGCGGTTTCCTCGCCCACGCCCTCCACCTGCAGGAGCTGCTCCGCGTCCGCCTCCAGCACACCCTTGAGCGAGCCGAAGGTGTCCAGCAGCCGGTGCGCGACGGGATTCACGTCGCCCCGGGCGCGCCCGTACATGAGCAGCAGCTCCAGCACCTCGTGCGGCGCGAAGGTGTCCAGCCCCTCACGGCGGTATCGCTCGCGGAGGCGCTTCCGATGACCGTCATGGATTGTCATGGGGATGTCCCTCCTCTGCGGCCAGGGCTTCCTCCAGCACGTCGGGAATCTGCCGGCCCAGCCGCGTGACCTCGCCGAGCACCCGGGACCGCCCCTCTGGCGTGCGGTACCAGTCGTCCGCGTTGAAGCCCGGCTCATCGGATACGCACACGCGCAGCTCCGTGTCCGGCAGCGCGGCCTGATAATAGAACAGCGCACGCCGCGCGTGGTACGGCTTGCAGCAGAGGATCGCGCGGCGAATACGCAGCCCCTGCGCGGCGATCACGCGCGCCGAATAGACGGCGTTGTGCCAGGTGCACAATGCCTGATCCTCCCGCAGGATGGCCTCCGGCGGTACCCCCTCGCGCAGGAGCACATCCCGCATCCATGCCCATTCGCTCTCGTAGCCGGGCAGGGAAAAGTGCGCCTCCCCGGCCGCATGGAAGCCGGAGGGCAGCAGCAGCGGCGCGAATCCGCGGCGGTACAGCTCCGCGGCCAGCATGACATGGCCGCTGTGCGAGGAGCCTGGGATCAGCAGCAGATCTGCCGGCGCAGGTTCATCGCGCACAAAGATGAAATCCGTCACCGCGCGGAGAAAGCCCTGCATGGCCATCATTCATCCCCCAGTTCGATGTAGCCCCATCCCGCGTATTTCTCCAGGTATTCCTCCAGGCAGAGATTCTCTTCCCGCATGCGCAGGGCGTGTTCCCGGCCGACCCAGCGGTAATGCCAGGCCTCCGCCGTGAAGCCGGTGATGCTCTCCTTGTCCTCCGCGTACCGCAGGATAAAGCCGTATTCCCAGCAGTGCTCCGCGATCCAGGCGTGCTGCTTTGTGCCCTTGAAGGCGCTGGTGTTCGGTACCGTGATGTCGAAGCAGGTGCCGATGTGATGCTCGCTGGTGCCGGGCTTCGCGACGACCTTCAGGGCAGCGGTTTCCGCCTTGGAGCGGCTGAGGCCGTTTTTGTCCATGTAGGTCCGGATCTGCCGATCCAGCAGCCGCTGCTGATAGGCGGTGTCCCGGTAGGCTGCGCTCACCTGCCAGTTGCCCACGCCGTCGGCGATGGCGGCCCGAAGCATCACAAGCAGGGCGTCCACGGCCTCTTTTTCCGCCAGGGTATTGTCCCACTTGATCTTCACCACATCCGCCGGGCAATAACGGTTCATCTCCACCAGCTCAAAGGGGACATAGCTGTCCGCCAGCGGGTGCGTCTTGTTGACCAGCAGCGGATAGCCGTCCGCGGTGATGTACATTTTTGCGGCTGCCGTGGGGGTGGCGGTCGGCGCGGGCGTGGCGGTTTCCGGGGCAGGCGTCGGCTCGGCACGCATCGGCTGGGCCGCATCCGAGTACAGCAGCGCCAATGTCTCGGGCCCGGCGGCTCCGTCGGCATCAAGACCGTGCTGCTGCTGGAAACGTGTCACCGCAGTGCGCGAGGCCGGTCCGAACTGTCCGTCGATCTCGCCGCTGTAATAGCCCAGCGCCTGCAGGCGCTGCTGCAATTCCGTGACCTCGCTGCCGATGGAGCCGTTTTTCAGCACCATGGGCGTGGGGGTCGCGGCCGGATCCGGCGTGATCACCATCACAGAGCCATAGACCGGCGAGGGCGTCGGCGTTCGCGCCATTTCCTCCCGCACATCCTGCACCCGCCCCAGCGTCGCCGGCAGCTGCAGCAGCACAGCAGCCGCAGCCGCGATCAGCAGCACGCCGCAGAGGATGGTTTTCCAGTTGAGGCGCATCGTTCCCCTCCCACATCGTTCGCTTCGGAAAACAGCGGACAGGTTGCCCTGCCCGCCGAATAGGTGGTAGAATTACAGATCCGCGGTGCGGTCGAGCGCTTCCTGCTGGGCCTTCAGCATGGCGCTGCAGCGGGCGCGGTACTCGCTGACGGTGGCCTTCAGCGCCTCAACCTGACGGGTCAGGCTGTCCCGCTCGTCCATCAGATTGCCAAGGCGAGCCCTCGCCTGGGATTCCGCATCCGCCAGAATGGCGTCGGCCTTCTCCTGGGCCTGCTGAATGGTCTCTTTTTTCACGCGCTCGGCAGTCTCCAGGATCTCGCGGAACTGCTGGTCGGCGGACGCGCTGGCCGGCTGCGGACGTTCCACATTGGGCCGGGCAGCCATCACGGCTGCGGCGCGGGCGTCGTTCAGCTGCTGCTGCAGGCTCTCGATCTCGGCCTGTTCCCGTTCCAGCTCGTCGCAGATGATGTCCAGGAAGGTGTCGACTTCCTCCTTCTTGTAGCCATCGCGCTCGACGGCAAAGGATTTGCTGACGATCTCGTCGATGGTCAACTGAGGTTCATACATGGTGAAATCTCCTCTCTTCTTGGAATCGTTGGGGAATCGTGATTAATGGTGCACAAGGCATTCGAGCACCACGGGGATCCTGTCTTTGCGGGTGCGCTCGCCGGTCTCGCGCAGGATGACTCGCCCGTGCCCGCGCAGGGAAAGGGTTTGCCCTTCCGCGATGAGGCGGTCGCAGCGCAGCTCCACGCGGTGATCGACACTGACCAGGCCCGCCTGAACCATCTCCGCTGCCTTTGCGCGGGACAGCCGCAGGCCGGCCGACACGATGCTGTCCAGCCGCAGCGAGGCCACGGTGGCCCGCATCAGATCGCCCTCCTGCCGCCGGAGCTGCGGCGCTTCGTCCATTTTCTCCACCCGGATGGAAATGCGCCCGGCCTCCCGCCATGCCGCAGGCAGCTGTTCCGCCGCCGCAGGCAGGGCTATCAGGAAGGCCGCATCCTCCTGCAGAAGCAGATCGCCGAAGCAGGAGCGGTCGATGCCCAGGGCCATCAGGCTGCCCATCAGCGCGCGGTGCTCCGGCGGAGAGAAGCGGCTGTTCCAGGTGATTCTCAGCCACACCCCTGTGAAGACCGGCTCATCACCCATCTCATGGAAGCAGGCCTGCACGCGCTCCGCGTCCGGCCAGCCGCCGTCAAAGGAGACCTCGCAGCCCGCGTCATACGCCTCGTGCAGGGCGGTGCTCTCCTCAGAGACCGGCAGAAAGCGGCTCACCGCGGGCTGGCCGCTCCGCGCAGCCTTCTCCGCGCTCTGCCGCAGCATCAGCCGGAGCTGCGTGCGCTCATCATAATCGCGGCTCATATGAACCAGACCAGCAGCATGCTCAGCAGCTGCTGCGCCAGGCCGATCAGCAGCAGCAGCACCGCCGGCGACCAGTCAAACATCTGCAAGGCGGACGGCAGATGGGCCCGCAGCAGATTCCGGATCGGGCTCAGCAGCGGCTCCAGAATGCGGTCGAGGATATACGTGAATCGGTTCGCGCCCGGCCGCACCCAGGAGATCGCCACATGAATCAGCACGGCGATCGACAGGAGCGTCAGCAGAGAGCTCAGCACACGATAGACAACGATCATCAGGGCGTCCTCCTCTCCGGGCCGTTCAGCCCTGGTACATCCGGGCCGCGTCCATCGGCTGCGCGGGCCGCCAGTTCATGCCAGCGTTCTCCTCCTGGCGGGCCGCGGCCGCGCCGGGCCAGCGGGTGGAGGCGTCCACGTCATTCATCCGCTGCATGACCTGGTAGGTCTGCACCAGCACGGAGGCCGGGGTCAGCATATAGGTCTCCGTGAGGGAGATCCGGTGCACCCGGTAGCGCATGACGAAGGCCGCGCCATACAGCAGGTCCGCGCAGCGCTGAATCTCCTGCTCGTCGTGCACCATGTCCATGCACACGATCACGGTATAGCCCAGGCGCATGAACTCAGACAGGCGGAAGCAGTCCGCCATGCGGGTGATGGAGGCGATCTCCTCCACATGCCGGTAGCTCATGCCGTCCGCGCCGGTGAAGCCGTTCATATACAGCACATTGCCGCCGGCCGGGGCCTGCGGGGCGCTGGGCTGCTCTGCGGGCTGGGGCTGCGGATCAGTCTGCTGCCGGGCCGCCTCACGATAGCGGACAAAGCTGCCGAACCCGGATGATGCGCTCTGCGGGGCGTTCCGTCCGGCAGCATTCGAGCCGAAGCCGTTCTGCTGAGGGGCAGTGCCATTCTGTCCGCCAAAGCCCTGCTGAGGAGCCGTATAGGGCTGCTGTCCGCCGAAGCCCTGCTGGGGCGCGGTGTAGGGCTGCTGTCCGC
>CAMNHF010000135.1 GCA_946538975.1 uncultured Clostridia bacterium
ACCTTCTACCTGCTGTGCGGGCTGTACCGGAAGCACCGGGGCTATCTGGCCGTCGGAGCGCTGCTGACCTTCGCGCTGTTCATGTGGGGCGCCCGCGGGGCGTCGCTGAGCGAGGGCGTGGCGGTGCTGGCCTACCTGATCCTGAACCCGAAGAACAAGCGCGTCAGCCGCCGCATGATCCTGCTCATCGTGCTGGTCGTGATCTTCCTGGTCGTGTACCTGCTGTACTTTGAACGGCTGGTGACCTACCTGTATGTGCAGTTCCCCAACGCGCGGACGATCCGCAAGCTGTACAACGGCGTGTTCACGAACAATTCCGGCCGCGACGACCTGTACAGCGCGCTGCTGACGGAGTTCGCGCAGCATCCCTTCGCGGTGCGCGGCATCCTGGCGGACCGCATCACCCTGGGCGACCTGCGCCACGGCAGCGTGTACAGCCTGAACGCCTACGCGCACAACCTGATCGTGGAGATTCTCTATCAGCACGGCCTCATCATCGGCGGCGGGATCATCGCGGCCCTGGCCTTCATCCTGCTGCGCAGCGGGCGCATCTGCCGGCAGGAGCGCAGCGGCAGCGCCTTCCTCATCTGGGTGACGCTGGTGCCGCTGGCCTTCACCCAGCTGATGGTCTCCTCAAGCTATCTGACCAATTACATGTTCGCCGCCGCGGTCAGCCTGATGGCCGCGAACGCCGGCGTCGTCCGCCTGCGGCAGGGACCGGGGAGGGGCCTGTGATGCGTATCGCCTTTCTGATTCAGCAGCTCTCGGCCGGCGGGGCGCAGAAGATTCTGGCCTGGCTGGCCGGCCGCGCGGCGCGGGACGGGCATGAGGCCCGCATCATCGCGGTGGTGAAGAAGCAGGTGTTCATCCCCGTGCCCGAGGGCGTGACGGTGGACACGCTGCGGGAGGAAGGCAAGCCCTCCTTTCCGGCGGAGGCCCTGGCCCTGCGCAGGAAGCTGCGGGCCTGGAAGCCGGACGTGATCTGCGCCTTCATGCCCTATCAGACGAAGCTGGCGGTCTGCGCGGCCTTCGGGCTGGGCATACCGGTGCTGGCCTCGGAGCGGGACGACCCCTACCGGCTGAAGAAGCTGGCCTGGCTGAGCAACGCCTTCTTCTACGGGTGCTGCCGCCGCCTGGTGTTCCAGACGGAGCTGGCCCGGGACTGCTTCCCCCCGCGCGTGCGGAGGAAGAGCGCCGTGATCCCGAATCCCTACCTCGCCGCGGGGGAGGCGCCGGAGCCCTGGACCGGGCCGCGGACGAACCGGGTGGTCAGCGCGGGCCGGCTGGAGCGGATCAAGGGCTTCGGCCTGCTGATCGAGGCCTTTGCGCGGCTGCACGCCGACTTCCCGGAGCTGACGCTGCACATCTACGGCGAGGGCCACCGCCGCGCGGAGTACGAGCGGCAGATCGCCGACGCGGGCGCTGCCGGCTGGATCGTGCTGGAGGGCGTGCAGCGGGACGTGCTGACCCGGGAGCGGGACGCGCGGCTTTTCGTGCTGGCCTCCCTGCATGAGGGCATTCCCAACGTGATCCTGGAGGCGATGGCGGCCGGCGTGCCGGTGGTCGCGGCGGACTGCATGCCCGGCGGGCCGCGGCTGCTGCTGTCGGACGGCCGGGGCGGGCTGCTCTGCCCCGCGGGGGACGCGGCCGCGCTGGAGCAGGCGCTGCGCGAGGCCCTGGGCGATCCGGAGGCGGCCGAGCGGCGCGCGGCCTTTGCCCGCGAAAGCCTGCGCCGCTTTGACGAGGACACGGTCTGGCGGCAGTGGGCGGCGGTGCTGGAGGGCATGAAGGGAACGAAGGGACAATGAAGAGGATCTCGCTGATCACGGTGTATAACAGCGCCAACTGCGGCAGCTTCCTGCAGGCCTGGGCGCTCTCGGAGACGGTGCGGGCCATGGGCGGGGAAGCGTTTTTCCTGCGCACGGGGGCGCGGAAGTTCGTCCTGGGCAGCGCGAAGAACTGGCTGAACTGGCTGCGCAAGGGGAGAGTGCGCCGGGTGGGCCACGACGTGCGCAAGAACCTCCGCTATGCCCGCTGCCATCGCCTGCTGCCGGTGCGCCCGATGGCCACGGCCGCCGACTGCGCCCTCTTCGGCAGCGATGAGATCTGGAATGTGGCGCGGGACGACTTTTACGAGCATCCGGTCTTCTGGGGCGAGGGCGTGCGCGCGGCGCGCAGGGTTTCCTACGCGCCCTCCATCAACACCACGCCCGCGGATCACCCGCGCCTGCGCGCCTGTGCGGAGAAGTACCTGCCGGGCTTTGCGGCCATCTCCGTGCGGGACGCCCACAGCCGGGACGCGCTCTCGGCCCTGTGCCCCGGGCGGGACATCGCGCTGACGCTGGATCCGACCATGCTGCTGACCGCGGCGCAGTGGGCGGCGCTGGGCGAGGAGAAGGCGCGGGCCGCGAAGAAGCTGCAGGGCAGGCCCTTCCTCGCGGTCTATACCTATGAGCGGTACACCACGCCGGAGATGGCCGAGAGCATCCGGAAGCTGGCCGCCGCCCTGGGCCTGATGACCGTGGCGGCCTGCACCTATCTGCCCTGGTGCGACGTGTGCGAGCCCGGCTCCCCCTTCGACTTCCTCTGGTATTACAGCCACGCGGCCTGCGTGGTGGCCGGCACCTTCCACGGCACGGCCTTCTCGGTCACGATGAACAAGCCCTTCATCGCCCTGGGCGGGAAGAATACCAAGGTGCTGGAGCTGCTGCGGAGCTTCGATCTCGGGGAGCGGAACGTGAGCCTGGATGCGCCGCAGGAAACGCTGCTGCGGCTGCTGCGGACGCCGCCGGACGCGGATGCCGCCCTGGCAAAGGCGCGGGCGCAATCGGCGGAATGGCTGCGGCGGGCCTGCTTTGGGGAGGAAGGAAATGCGCGTTGAGGAGAATGTGCGCCTGGCGGAGCGGACGACCTTCGGCATGGGCGGGCTGTGCCGGCAACTCCTGATCCCGGAGACGGAGGAGGAGCTGCTGCAGGCCGTCCGGGCGAACCCGGAGGCGCGGCTGCTGGCCGGCGGCTCCAACGTCATCATCAGCGATGAAAAGGAGTTCCCCTGCGTCATCAGCCTGCTGCACTTCAACCGGGAGCTGACGGCGCTGGGCGAGGGGCGCTTCCTTGCGGGGGCGTCGCTGCGGAATCAGCCGCTGATCAAAAAGGTGAACGAGGCCGGCTATGGCGGCATCGAATACCTCTGGACCGTGCCCGGCACGGTGGGCGGGGCGATCTTCATGAACGCCGGCACCGGCCGCGACGCGGGGAAGAGCATCGGCCAGCACGTGGAGCGCGTGCGCTGGTTCGACGGGACGGAGATTCGCGAGCTCTCCGCGGCGGAGTGCGGCTTCGCCTACCGCACGTCGGTGTTCCAGGAAAGGCGGGGCGTCATCCTGTCGGCGGTGCTGCGCTTCCCGGAGCAGCGCCGGGAGGACTCCGAGCGGCTGATCCGCGAGCGCAAGGAGCGGGTGGAACGCCTGCAGGACCACTCCGCGAAGACCTGCGGCACCTTCTGCCGCGCCTCCGATCCGCGGGTGATGAAGCTGCTGAAGATCTGGCCCGGCCCGCGCCGCGGCGTGTATTTTTCCCGGAAGACGCACAACTGGCTGCTGAACGACGGCAGCGGAAAATTTGCGCAGGTGCGCGGCTGCATCGCGCGCGTGAGGCGGCTGCACCGGCTGCTGGGCAAAACCGTCTCGCTGGAGGTGGAACTGTGGGAATGATCGCGAAGGAATACCGCTGGAGCCCCCGGAACCTGCTGCGCCGGCTGGATCCGTCCTATGACGCGCTGTATCTGGTCTATCACTGCGCCGCGGCGGGGAAAATCCGCCACCGGCTGCTGCAGCGCCGCCTGATCCGCCGCTACGGGCTGTATCTGGCTGACGGCGCAAAGATCGGCGAGGGGCTGCGCCTGCCGCACCCGAACGGCATCCTGATCGGGCGCAACGCGGTCATCGGCAAAAACGTGATGATCTACCAGCAGGTGACCATCGGCGGGAAGAACCAGGGCGACACGAAGAACGGCCGCGTGCCCCGCATCGGCGACGGCGCGATCATCTATGCCGGCGCGAAGCTGCTGGGGGACATCGACGTGGCGCCGGGCACGATTGTCGGCGCGAACGCCGTGCTGACCCGCTCCACGGAGCCGGACTCCGTCTGGGCCGGGATCCCGGCGGTGCGCAGGAAGTGAGGTGTGGGGCGTTTTGCCAGGACTGATCCGGAAGCTGACCGGCGTCTTCCGCCGTCTGAGCAGCAATGAGTATGCCTATTCGGTCATCACGAAGGTGCTGGGCGTCATCGTCGGCTTTGTGTATTCGATTGTGTACAGCCGCTATTTCGGCGCGGAATTCCGCGGGGAAGCCGCCATCATCACCAACGACGTCGGCATGCTGTACATCTTCCTGTGCATGGGCATGTACCAGGCCTATCCCTATTACCGCAAGGGCCTGAAGCCGGAGGAGATCGACGGCTACTACCGCAGCTATATCAACGATACCTTCGGCCTGTTCCTCATCTACATGGCGGTGGCGGTGGGGCTGGCCGTCCTGCTGCGCATCCGCGTCACCTACATCATTGTGATCCTGCTGCTGCCCACCGAATTCCTGGTGAAGCAGCTGAACTACGTGGTGCTGATCGAGAATCCCAAGCTGCGCAACACGATGGGCCTGCGGCTGAATCTGTTCGACCTCCTCGTGGTGGTGCTGATGTGGCTGACCGTGGAGAGCAGCCTCTGGCTGTGCATCGGCTTTGTCGTGCTCAAGCAGCTGGTGTACACGGTGCTGGCCGTCAGCAACCTGCACGTGAACCTCTTTTCCATCCGGCCGAGCCTCTCGCGCAACATCCCCAAATTCATGCGCTTCGGCCTGGTGCCGATGGTGTCCACCCTGCTGATGACCGCGAACTACAAGCTGGACATCGCGATGCTGGACTTCTTCCCGAACGTGACGACCGCCGGCGTGGGCATCTATTCCCTGGGCGTGTTGCTGGCGGAGAAGATCTGGATGATCCCCGACGCGCTGAAGGACATCCTCCTCTCCAAGCTGGCCAAGGGCAAGGACGCCGGCGAGGTGACCCGCGTCATCCGCCTGAGCCTGCCGATCATGCTGGTCTTCGTGCTGGGGATCATGCTGCTGGGGCAGCGCTTCATCGTGTTTGTCTACGGCGCGGAGTACGCCGACGCCTACGGGGTCACCCTGCTGATCATCACCGGCACCGTGTTCATGGTGTTCTACAAGATGATCAACTCCTACTACATCGTGGAGGGCCACCGCATGCTCTCCTTCGTGATGCTGCTGATCACCGCGGCCGTCAACGTCGTGCTCAACGCCATCCTGATCCCCTCCATGGGCATGAACGGCGCGGCCATCGCGTCGCTGGTCAGCTATGTCAGCTGCGGGGCGATGTTCGTCATCACCTTCTCCCGCATGACGAAGATTCCCATCAGCCAGATCATCATCCTGCGCAGGAGTGACGTGCAGCTGGTCCTGCAGAAGATCCGGCGGCGGAAGTGAACGAAGCCTGCTTCGACTGAGCCTGCCCCCGGGCGCGCATGCGTGCCGTGAAAGGCCCCTCTGCCCCGCGGCGAGGCCTTTCCGGCCGCAAAAAGGGTTCCCTTCCCTCATTCTCTGCGCAGCAACGCCATAAAGATCCGAGGAGGCCATGGCGGTCTCCTCTTTCTTGCATTTTGGCCCGGCATCGGGTACAATATCGGCAGCACACGGAGGGAGGCGGCGGACGATGACAGGGCAGCGGGAGCAGGAGACGGGCGCGCGGAGGTACCGCCACGCCGTGTCCCTGGGCTGGTTCTGCGGCACGGCGGAGGAGCTGGATCGCATCGGCTGCCGGGAGGCGAGCGGGCCCTTCGACTGGCTGCTGACCTGCTCGCTGGAGGGCCTCGCCGGGATCCTGCAGCGGCGGGAGGCCTATTTCCCGGAGGAGCTGCGCCCGTACAAGGAGAATCCGGCCTACTTCTACGATCCCGTGATGAAGATTTCCTACTTCCACGATTTCACCGCGGAGCGGCCGCTGGCGGAGCAGACCGATGCCGTGCGGGAGAAGTACGCGCGCCGCTGGGAGCGCTTCTACCGCACGATCTGCGAGCCGACGCTGTTCGTGCGCTACATTTACGACAAGAAGGAGCTGCAGTACCTGGATGAGCACGCCGGCGAGGTGCTGGCCGTGCTGCGGCAGTTCTGCCCCGGCAATGACCTGATCTGCCTGGTGAACGAGGATCTGCCGGAGGCGCCGCGGCCCGCGCAGCTGGGCGGGGAGGAGGCCGCGATCCCGCTGTATCCCGTCGCGAAGGATGAGCGGGACATTGTGGCGCGGCAGTTCCTCCGCAAGCGCCCCGATCTGCGCCGCCTGCTGCTGCGCTCCGTCGCCATTCCCCCGCTTCGCCGCTGGTGGAACCGCCTGCGCAGCCTCCGCCGCAGGGCGAGGAAGAGGCTGCGGAAATGGCAGCTTGCGCGCGCGAAAAAGACGGCCGCCCCCTGATTCCCCCAAAAACCAAAGCATTCCGCCCCTGTCGGCCGTTAAGGCACCGATGCGGGCGGAATGCTTTCTTTGGAATGCTTTTGTCTGTCTTATTCGGCGAGAATCTCGGTTCTGGCGCGGTCGAGGGCGGCGATCACGCGGTCGCACCAGGCGTCGAATTCCGGGTCCTCCTGCTGGCATTCTGGGTGGCTCATGATGTAATCGAGCGCGATGCGGACGCCCTCATGGAAGGGGACGACGGCGTTGAACTCGGGCACGGCGCGCTTCAGCTTGCTGTTGTCGAAGAGCACGGTGACCGCCTTGTCGCCGATGAGGCCGCCGCGGAAGTCGTACTGCGGGCCGGCGGCGTGCAGGAACTCCGAGGACACGTGGCAGGCGTGCAGCTCCACGCCGAGGGCCTGGGCGATGGTCTCGTGGATCTGATCCCAGGTGAGGTGCTCGTCGCCGGTGATGTGGAAGGCCTCGCCGATGGCGTGCGGGTTGCCCATCAGGCCGACAAAGCCCACCGCAAAGTCCGTGTTGAAGGTCAGCGTCCACAGGGAGCTGCCGTCGCCGTGGATGAGCACCGGCTTGCCCGCCTGCATGCGGCGGATCACCTGCCAGGAGCCTTTCCTGCCGTGCACGCCCAGCGGGACGCTGCGCTCGTCATAGGTGTGGCTGGGCCGGATGATCGTCACCGGGAAGCCCTCCTCCCGGTACTTCCGCATCAGGAAGTCCTCGCAGGCGATCTTGTCCCGGCTGTACTGCCAGTAGGGATTCGCCAGGGTTGTGCCCTCGGTGATCCAGGGGCTGCGCGCCGGCTTGTGGTAGGCCGAGGCGGAGCTGATGTACATGTACTGGTTTGTCTTCCCGCGGAACAGCCGCCAGTCCCGCTCCACCTGCGCCGGCACGAAGCCGATGAATTCGCATACGGTGTCGAAGGTCATGCCGCGCAGCTTCTCCTGCACAGCCGCCTCGTCGCTGATGTCGGCGATGATCTGTACCGCCCCCTCCGGCAGCGGCCGCGAGCCGCGGTTCAGCACATAGACCTCCCAGCCCTTTTCAAGCGCCCGCCGCACGACCGCGGTGGAGATCGTGCCGGTGCCGCCGATGAACAATGCGCGCATGATATGCCCTCCCTTGATCTGGAATTTCTGCTGCCAGCATTGTAACAGAAAGAATCCCGCGGCGCAAGAGCGGGTAGCGGGAACGGGACGGCGGCTTCCGGGGGAAGGGGCACCCCTTTCTCTGAGAGAAAGCGGTTCCCCTTCCCCCGGCC
>CAMNHF010000136.1 GCA_946538975.1 uncultured Clostridia bacterium
GGCAGCCCGAACGGGAACCCGGTGTTCCGGTGCGAGGTGCTGCTGGTGCTCATCGGCGAGACCCCGGAGGACGTCACGCAGATGATGGACACCTGCCGCTGCCGCGTGCTGGCCTCCACCTTTGACCAGCCGCCGGAGAACCACCTGCGCATCGCCGATCTGGCTGTGGACTACGCGCGCCGCCAGGCCGAATACGGCAAGGACGTCGTGGTGGTGCTGGACAGCCTGACCCGCCTGGCCAAGACGGTCTCCACCACCGCCGCCCAGCAGGGCCGCGCGACGCCCGGCACGGTCAATCCCGCCAGCCTGAACCGCGCCAAGAAGCTCTTCGGCACGGCCAGGGCCCTGCGCGAGGGCGGCAGCGTCACGATCGTCGGCGTGATGAACAGCGACGTCAGCCGCCTGGACGACTCCATTGTGGAGGAATTCAAGAGCGCGGCGAACGCCGTCGTCGCGGTGGACGCGAGCCTGGCCCGCGCCGGGATCAGCCCTGCGCTGAACCTGCAGGCCTGCTCGTCCCGCCACCCGGAGCTGCTGGTCAGCGAGGAAGGCCTTGCGAACCGCCAGCAGCTGCGCACCGCGCTGAGCCCCCTGCAGCCCGCCGCCGCCATGCAGCAGCTGGGCAGCATGCTGGACGCGGTCGGCGACAACGAGACGCTGCTCAAGCGCGTCCCCGAATGGCTGAACGTGATGAAGGACGGCCGGGCCCGCGGCAACTGATGAGCATTTTCCAACGGGCTTGACCGGAAAGGAAACGGGCTGCGGATCAGCGCGCCGTCATGGCACGGCCTGATTCACAGCCCGTTTTGTCATCTCAGGGGACAGGTGCGCACCGGCAGCGCCCTTCACTGCAGGCGCGGATCGTCCCGCTCCCGGAGCTTTTCCTCCGTGGGAAGCTGACGCTTCGGCACCGCGGGCACGTGGGCGATGGCGTTTTTGGGCCTGGAGGGATTGTAGATCACCTCCACCTCTGTGCCGATATACGCCAGCTTGTCTGCCTTTGACAGGCGGGAGCGCACCGCAGTGTGAAGCTGGGTGCCGTCCTGCACCGTGTAGGAAATCTCGAAGTCATACGTGCCTGAATGCAGGCCTTTTTTGCGGTATTTCAGACCGCTGATGATGCCCTTCACCCTCTCGGCTTTTCCCGAGGCCATGAGCTGATTCAGTTCGCGCTTGTCCGCCGCTTTTTTGATATAGTAAATGATGCAGTACAGCAGGAACGGCGAGAGATAGAGGAGCAAATCCCTGAGCATCCAGCCATGATCCATGAATCATCCCTCCCGTCCGATGCTGATAGCTTTCCGCAGCAAATGATCGTTTCCCGCCCTCATCATACGCCTCTTTTCCGCTCCAGTCAAGCATTCCGATCCCGCGCCCCGGCCGCACGCACGTTGCGCCAAATCCCCTCTGCCCCGGAGGAAAGGCCTTTTCGGAAAGATGGGGGAAACACCGTGCGCTTTCCGTGGCTTTTCCAATGGCTTGTTGCGTGGTTTGGCTGAGTCCTACTTTTCGTGACCGAAAAGTAGGCAAAAGGTCCTGGGGGACACCTGCGGCTGTGTCCCCCAGACCCCCCGCAGACGCTTTTGGACACGGGATCACGACTGAGAAAAGCGCAGATCGCAAGGCTTGCTTCCCAATGGAGGTCGGGCTGTCGCAGGGTGTGGGTTGGTGCGGATGGTGGCTGATGTCAGCGATACCTCGTGAAAAATATATCCTTCCCCCCAAAACGGCCTTTTCGGAAAGATGGGGGTCTGGGGGAAGGAAAGCCCTTTTTGGCCACGAAAAGGGTTGCCTTCCCCCAGCATCCGCCCAGCGCCTCTCTCTCCGTCCCCAGCATCCGCCCAGCCCGCCTCTCTCACGGTTGCATTTTTCGCCAAATCCTGCTACAATAGGCATGCGGCGGCTTTTTGCCCCGCAAGGAGGAAATGAAATGGAAAAGCATCCTGTATTCACGATTACGATGATGGACGGCAGCGAGATGAAGGGCGAGCTGTACCCGGAGACCGCGCCGCAGTCTGTCGGCAATTTTACGGCCCTGGCCAACAGCGGCTTTTATGACGGGCTGATCTTCCACCGCGTGATTCCCGGCTTCATGATCCAGGGCGGCGACCCCAAGGGTATCGGCACCGGCGGCCCGGGCTACTGCATCAAGGGCGAGTTTGCGGCCAACGGCATCGCGAACCCGCTGAAGCACACCTATGGCGTGCTGTCGATGGCGCGGGCGCAGGATCCGGACTCCGCGGGCAGCCAGTTCTTCATCATGACGTCCGACGCCCCGCATCTGGACGGCAGCTATGCGGCCTTCGGCAAGGTGCTGGAGGGCATGGAGACCGCGGAGAAGATCGTCAGCGCCAAGCGCGACCGCAACGACAAGCCGCTGGAGGATCAGCGGATGAAGTCCATCCGCGTGGAGACCTTCGGCGAGACCTATCCCTTCGATCAGCTCTGATCACCACAGGCGTGAGCAGGCCCGCCGCCTGCCCGCGCCTTTTTTGGGGGACACCGCGAATACTACTGACAGGGGACTGTTTTTCATGGAGAAGCACAAGACATCCGTCTATGTGGGCGGCAAGGAGTATGTCCTGGTGTCCGCCGAGCCGCCGGCCTACATGCAGCGCGTGGCCGAGTACGCCGACCGGGTGATGCGGGAGACCGCCGCCGCGACCCATCTGCCGGCGCTGCAGGCCAACGCCCTCGCCGCGGTGAACCTGGCGGACGAGCTGATGAAGGCGCAGGATGAGAACACCCGGCTGCGCCGCCAGCTGCGCGAGGCCATGGAGGAGCTGCAGGCCCTGCGGGAAGCGGCAAAATGAGCAGGCTGGAGATTCTGGCCCCCGCGGGCAATATGGACGCCCTGCGCGCGGCGGTGGCTGCCGGGGCCGACGCGGTCTACCTGGGCTACGCGGCCTTCAGCGCCCGGGCCGGCGCGGGGAACTTCGACGAGGCGGCCCTGCGGGAGGCGGTGCGGCTGTGCCATCTGCACCATGTGCGGGTGCACGCGGCGGTCAACATCCTGGTGAAGGACGCCGAGCTGGAGGCGGTCTGCGCGGTGCTGCGCGTGCTGCAGGACGCGGGCGTGGACGCGGTGATCGTGCAGGATCTGGGCGTGGTGAGCCTGCTGCGGGCCTGCTTCCCCGGTCTCGCGGCCCACGCCTCCACGCAGATGGCGATCCACAACGCCGCCGGGGTGCGCTGGTGCGGCCGCCTGGGCCTCAGCCGCGCGGTGCTGGCCCGCGAATGCCCGATCGGGGAGATTCGCCGGTGCGCGGAGACCGGCGTGGAGATCGAGGCCTTCTGCCACGGGGCGCAGTGCGTCTCCGTCAGCGGGGAGTGCCTCTTTTCGGCGATGCAGGGGGAGCGGAGCGGCAACCGCGGCCGGTGCGCCCAGCCCTGCCGCCTGGACTACAGCTTTGACGGAAAGCGCGGCGCGTGGCTGTCCCCCCGGGATGTGTGCGCCCGCGACGATCTGCCGGCCTACCTGGACGCGGGCGTGTGCTCGCTGAAGATCGAGGGGCGGCTGAAGCGGCCGGAATACGTGGCCGTGGTCACGGAGGCCTACCGGAGGGCGGCGGACGCGGCGGAGGCGGGCTGCTTTGCGCCGGCGGACGCGGATGAGCGGACGGGCCTTCTGCAGATCTTCCAGCGCGGCGGCTTCATGCGCGGCTGGGCGATGGGCTGCGAGGACGCGGCGGTGATCTGCCCGGAGCGGGTGAATCACGGCGGCGTGCCGCTGGGCGTCGTCACGGAGAGCCGCGGCAATCTGGCCCGGTGCCGCTGCATGACTGCCCTGCACGACGGCGACCAGCTGCGCATCGAGGCGCCCTCGGGCGATGTGGAGATGATCTACGCCGGCCCGGAGACCGCCGCCGGCCAGACCGCCGTGCTGCGCCTGCGGGAGCCGAACCGCGCGCTGCAGGGCTGCGCTGTGATCCGCCTTGTCGACAGCGAGCAGCTGCGCCGGGCCGCGGCGGTGTCGATCCCCGCGATCCCGGTCACGGGCGAATGCGCCGCCTTTCCCGGGGAGCCGCTCAGATTGCGCCTCACGGACGGCGAGAGCGAAGTCACGGTCACGGGCGAGGTGGTGCAGGCCGCGAAGAGCCGCGCCCTGACCGCGGAGGACGCCCTGCGCAGCCTGGGCCGCCTGAACGACACGCCCTTCACGCTGGCAGGGCTGGCGGTGCGGACGGAGAATGCCTTCGTGCCCGTGTCCGCGCTGAATCAGTTGCGGCGGGACGCGGTGGAGCAGCTGGCGGCGCAGCGCGCGACAGCCTTCGGGCCAAAGCGGGAGGCGCCCCTGCCCCTGCCGCCGGCAGCGCCCCGGACGGGCCGGGCGCCCTCGCTGGTCATCGTGCGGCGGGCGGAGCAGCTGCGGGGCCTGCCGGGAGATCTGCGGATCGCGTGGCGGCCGGAGGACTGGCGGGATGAGGCGCTGGAGGCGGGCCTGGCGGAGCTGCCGGAGGGGATCTGGCTGCATCTGCCGACGGTCTGCGAGGAGGCCACGCTGGAGGTCATCCACGGCTTCGTCGCGCGGCGCCGGGAGCGGCTGGGCGGCGTGGTGCTGGGCAGCGTGGGCCAGCTGGGCCTGGACTGGCCGGTGCCTGTAGGCGCGGGGATGGGCGTGCCCGTGATGAACCGCCGCGCGGTGGCGCTGCTGCAGGCGCAGGGCTGTGCCTTCGTCACCGCCTCGCCGGAGCTGAGCGGGCGGGAGGCGGAGCGGCTGGCGGAGGGCCTGCCGGTGCTGATCCCCGCCTACGGCCGCGTGCAGCTGATGGTGCTGCACCACTGCCCGGCCCGCACGGCGCTGGGACTAAAGAAAGGCCACGCGGCCTGCCGCCTGTGCGACCGGAGGGATCCGCGCAGCCTCCAGGGCAAGGCGCTGACCGACCGCAGGGGCGCGGCGCTGCCGCTGTTGCGGGAGCGGCTGCCGGAGGGCTGCGTCGTCCGCCTGATGAGCGCGCGGCCCCTGGACGTGCGGAAATACGTGCCGGAGGGGTATGCGCGCAGTATGGAACTGACCGACGAACCGCTGCTGCCCGCCGCCGGGGAGGCCGGCTGGACGGGGCACTGGCAGCGGCCTGTGGAGTAAACGAACATGAACGAGCCTGACAAAAACCTGGAGCGCACCCTGCGTGTGCTGGAATTCACCAAGATCCGCGAGGAGCTGGCCGGCCGGGCGCTGACCGCGATGGGCGCGGAGCTGTGCCGCAGCCTGACGCCCGCATCGGACCTGGCGGAGATCACGCTGATGCAGCAGGAGACCGAGGAGGCCTGCATCGTCCTGCAGTACAACGGAGGCACGCCGCTGGCCGCCTTCGAGGACGTGCGGCCCTTCCTGACCCTGGCGGAGAAGGGCGCGACCCTGTCGCCGCGGGCGCTGCTGCAGGTGGCGGACATGCTGCGGGCGGTGCGCGGGGCGAGGAGCGCGCTGTGCACGGAGCGGGACAGCACCCCCCGGCTGAAGGAGCTGGCGGAGGGGCTTTTCCCCATGCGCAATGTGGAGGACGACATCTCCACGGCGATCATCTCCGACGACGAGATCGCCGACCGCGCCTCGGCGGCCCTGACGGACATCCGGCGGCACCTGCGCGGCGCGAACGACCGCATCAAGGAAAAGCTGAACGCCATGCTGCGCTCGCCGGCCTATCAGCTGGCCCTGCAGGACACGATCATCACCATGCGCAACGGCCGCTATGTGCTGCCGGTGCGGGCCGAGCACCGCTCCGCCGTGCCGGGCCTGGTGCACGACCAGTCCTCCTCGGGCGCGACGCTCTTCATCGAGCCGATCGCCGCGGTGGAGATGGGCAACGAGCTGAAGCAGTGGGAGCTGAAGGAGCGGCAGGAGATCGACCGCATTCTGGCGGCGCTCTCGGCGTCGCTGGCGCCCTATGCCGATCAGCTGCGCGCGAATGTGGACATTCTGGCCCAACTGGACTTCATCTTCGCCAAGGGCGCCCTGAGCCGCAGCATGAACGGCGTGATGCCGAAGCTGAACGACCAGGGCTGGCTGCACATCCTGCGCGGCCGCCATCCGCTGATCCCGGCGGAGCAGGTGGTGCCCGGCACGCTGTGGCTGGGGCGGGACTTCACGCAGCTCATCATCACCGGCCCGAACACCGGCGGCAAGACCGTGACGCTCAAGACCGTGGGCCTGTTCACGCTGATGGCGCAGGCGGGCCTGCAGGTGCCGGCGGATTTCGGCACGGAGCTGGCCGTGTTCGACCGGGTGTTTGCGGACATCGGCGACGAGCAGTCCATCGAGCAGAGCCTGTCCACCTTCTCCGGCCACATGACGAACATCGTGGGCATCATGCAGGAGGTGACGGAGCGGGATCTGGTGCTCTTCGACGAGCTGGGCGCGGGCACGGATCCCACCGAGGGCGCGGCCCTGGCCCAGAGCATCCTGAACCGCCTGCTGAAGATGCACACCCGCACGATGGCCACCACCCACTATTCGGAGCTGAAGGCCTTCGCCCTGTCCACGCCCGGGGTGGAGAACGCCTCCGTGGAGTTCGACGTGGAGACCCTGCGGCCGACCTACCGCCTGTCCATCGGCGTGCCCGGCAAGAGCAACGCCTTCGAGATCAGCCGCAAGCTGGGCCTGCCCGAAAGCCTGATCGACGACGCGAAGACGCTGCTTTCCGGCGAATCCATCCGCTTTGAGGACGTCATCGCCAACGCGGAATACCACCGCCAGGTCGCGGAGAAGGAGCGGCAGCTGGCCGAGGAGGCCGCCCGCGAGACCGTGCGGCTGCGCGACGAGGCGGACAGGCTGCGCCGCGAGATGGAGGAGCAGCGCCAGTCCAGCCGCAAGAAGGCCCGCGAGGAGGCCCGCCGCATTGTGGAGGGCGCGCGCCGAGAGGCCGAGGGCATCATCGCCGATCTCAAGCGGCTCAAGAAGGAGGCCGGCAGCCATGACGCACAGGCCAACGAGGCCCGCCGCCGCCTGGACGCCAGCATTGACAGCCTGACCGAGCGCCTCCCGGAGGAGAGCGCCGCCGACGGTGCGCCGCCGGAGACCGTGAAGCCCGGCGATGTGGTGAAGGTGCTGCACCTGGGCACGCAGGCCACGGTGCTCACCGCGCCGAACAAGGACGGCGACGTGCAGCTGGGCTCCGGCTCCATGAAGTTCCGCGCCCCGCTGAGCCAGCTGCGCCTGGTGCCGAAGGAGGCGCCGAAGAAAAAGAAGGTCACCGTGGAGACCGAGACCGGCGCGCTCAGCCGGACCGTCCGCATGGAGTGCGACGTGCGCGGCCTGTCCCTCTCCGAGGCGCTGATCGAGGTGGGGCAGTACTTGGACAACGCGGTGCTGGGCGGCATGGGCGAGGTGTGCATCATCCACGGCAAGGGCACGGGCACGCTGCGCAGCGGCATCCAGCAGGCCCTCCACCGCCATCCCCACGTGAAGAGCTTCCGCCTGGGCGTCTACGGCGAGGGCGAGGACGGCGTGACCATTGTGACGATGAAATGATGAAATAAGGAAGCGGCTTTCCAGGCCCCCGGTGTGTGATCGCGCCGGGGGCTTTTGGTGCAAGAGGGGGAGGAGCGAACGGCAAACGCAGGAGCATGTGCAGGAGACAGTTGCGTGCGCATATCTGGAGGCGGCCTTCTCAGTCGCCTGGCGGCGACAGCTCTCTCAAAGGGTGAACCAGGGGGGGCGCACCAAAACCTGCCTCCCCTAAGAGGGGAGGTGCCCGAAGGGCGGAG
>CAMNHF010000137.1 GCA_946538975.1 uncultured Clostridia bacterium
CGGTGTTGGGCTGGGCCGCCGCGACGGCCGCCGCCAGGTGATTCTGGTTCTCTGGCAGCTTCATGTCCGCGCGGTCATAGCCCTCGGACTCCCGGCGCTCCGGCAGGCCGATGAACACGACGGCCACATCCGCCGCCTTCGCCGCGGCCACGGCCTCCGCCTCCAGCGCCGCGTCCACGTCGTCGGTGTCGATGCCATAGCCCGGGGTATAGGTCACCTGGCACACGCCGCGCACCGCCTCCGCCGCGCTGAGCACCTCGGAGCAGTTGATGTGGCTGGAGCCGCCGCCCTGGAAGCGGGGCTTCTCGGCGAATTCGCCGATGAAGGCCACCTTCTTCTGCCCGCGGATCGGCAGCAGGCCGCCGTCGTTCTTCAGCAGCACCATCGCGTCCCGCGCGAACTTCCGCGCCTGGTGATGATCCGCGCCGCGGTCGAACTCCGCCTTCTGCCGGCCGGCCACGCACTTGTCGATCAGCCGCAGCATCCGCCGCACCGCCTCGTCCAGGGCGGCCTCGTCCAGGGCGCCGGCGCGCACGGCCGCCGCCAGCAGCTGGTCGTTCTCATCGCCGGAGCGGGGCATTTCCAGCTCCAGACCCGCGGGGACGCCCTTCACGCGGTCGTTGGCCGCGCCCCAGTCCGTCATCACAACGCCGTCGAAGCCCCATTCCTTCCGGAGGATGTCCGTCAGCAGCAGGGGATTCTCGCTGCAGTAGGTGCCGTTGACCTTGTTGTAGGCGCACATGACCGTCCAGGGATGGCCGCCCTTCACCGCGTGCTCAAAGGACGCAAGGTAGATCTCCCGCATCGCCCGCTCCGGCACGTTCATGGAGGCGCTCATGCGGCGGGTCTCCTGGCTGTTCATCGCGAAGTGCTTCAGCGAGGTGCCCACATGCTTCTTCTGCACGCCGCGGATCAGCGCCGCGGCAATGCGGCCGGACAGCAGAGGATCCTCGCTGAAATACTCGAAGTTCCGCCCGCACAGGGGGCTGCGCTTGATGTTGGCCGCCGGCCCCAGCAGGACGTCCACGCCCTCTGCCAGGCACTCCTCGCCCAGCACCTCGCCCATCTGCTCCAGCAGTTCCGGGTCGAAGGAGGCCGCCGTGCCCACGGCCGTGGGGAAGCAGACCGCCTTGATCGAGTCGTTGATGCCGAGGTGATCGCCCTCCTGATCCTGCTTGCGCAGGCCGTGGGGGCCGTCGGAGACCATCAGCTGCGGCACGCCCAGCCGCTCCACGGCCACCGTGTGCCAGAAGTCCGCGCCTTGCAGCAGGGCGCACTTTTCCTCCAGGGTCATTGCCGCGAGAACCTTTTCGATGTCCATTGCAGACCGCCTTTCTGTGCGATAGGAAGATGGGTCAGGGCTTTTTCGCCGTCATGGGGCTCTGGGAACGGGAGGCCAGCACCACCGCCGCGAACACCGCCGCGAAGCCCAGCGCCAGCCGGAGGGTAATGGTTTCGCCATAGAAGAGAACCGACAGCAGCGCGCCGGAGACGCACTCGAGGCTCAGCAGGATGGCCGCCAGCGAGGGCTCCGTCATGCTCTGCCCCACATTCTGCAGCAGCAGGGCCAGCGCGGTGGTGATCAGACTGAGGTAGGCCACCTCGCCCCAGCTGGCGCCGCTGATCTGGCCGGGGCGCTCGCCGGTGAGCAGGGCCACCAGCCAGGCCATCACGCCCGCGGCGGCGATCTGCAGGATGGTCAGCAGGACGATGTCGTCGCCCTCCTTCGCGCAGCGGTCGATCAGGGTCACCTGCACCGCGAAGAGGACGCCGCAGCCCAGCGACAGCGCGTCGCCCAGGCCGATGCCCCAGCCCTCGTCCAGGGAGATGAGGCCGATGCCGGCCAGACAGATGCCGCCGGCCAGTATGCTGATTTTGGTAGGCTTGCGGCCCCCCATCGCCCACACCACGAAGGGGACCAGCACGCAGTACACCGCGGTCAGGAAGGCGTTCTTGCCCGGGGTCGTCCGCTCCAGGCCCCAGGTCTGCACCAGGTAGGCCGCGCCGAGCACCAGGCCCACGCCGAGGCCGTGCCAAAGGGTTTTCTTCGTCATCAGACGGAAGCGGCGGGCGAAGACCGCGCACAGCGCCGCCGCCGCCATGGTAAAGCGGATCCCGAGCAGCATCGCCGGCGGAAAGCCGTCCAGCGCGCTCTTCATCACGACGAAGCCGCTGCCCCAGATCAGTGCGCACAGCAGCAGGGTGACGGGCCCCATGAGGCCCTGCTGCTTTCTCTGTTCAATTGCCAAGGAAAATGAAACCTCCCATGTCAGCACAGCCCACCCCGCCGCGGCAGTCCCGCGCCGTTTCCCGGGACGCGGAGCCGTTTGGGCGGAGTGGGCCTGTGCTGCCCTTGATGCTCAGCTGCGCGCATACAGACGCGCACGCTCAGACGCGCGGGCCGCGCGTCACTTCTTCTTGCCCCCGAAGAGGCTGGTGATGCCGCCGAGGATGCCGCGGGTGATCTGGCTGGTCACGGTGCGGGTGGCGGTGGAGATGGCCGTGTTCTGGATGCGGCCGAGGATGGAATCGTTCTTGCGGGCGCGGGCGGCGCGCTCCTCCCGCAGCTCATCGGCGCGGGCGCGGCGCTCTGCGGCCTGGCGGTCCTTCTCGGCCTTCTCGGCTTCCTTGCGGGCCTTCTCCGCCTCGCGGGCGGCCTTCTCGGCCTCCTTGGGATCGATGGGCGTGGCGGGCTGGGCGGGCACGGGCACATAGTTGCCGGTGGCGGGATCCAGCTGCATCGCCATCATCTTCTGCACATACTGGCCGGTGACCGGATCGAACACCATCACGGGCATCTGCTGCACCGGCGGCTGGGCGGGCTGCTCGGGCTGGGGCGCGGGGGCCGGGGCCGGCTGCTCGACCTGAATCTGCGGCACGGTGGGCATGGTCGCCAGCGGCTTCTGCACATACTGGCCGGTCGCCGGGTCATAGACCGCGAAGCCCTGCGGCTGCGACACCACGGGCTGGGGCGCGGACGCCTGATACGCCGGCTGGGCCGTGGACACGACCACCTGCTCCGGCTGCAGCTGCGGCTTGGGCTCCTGATTGAACACGCCGGCTAGGATCTCATAGGCGCTCTCCCGGTCCACCGGCTCATCATAGACGCCGTAATAGGGGCTGGTCTCGATGAAGGCGCGGCGCAGCTCGGGGTCGATGGCGCTCATGCTGGACTGGGGCGGCAGGATCGTCGCGCGGTCCACAATGCCGGGCGCGCCGTGTTCGTCCAGGAAGGAGATCAGCGCCTCGCCGGTCTTGAGCTGGGTGATGGCCTCCTCCGTGTCGAACTTCGGGTTCGCGCGGAAGGTCTGCGCGGCCACCTTCACCGCCTTCTGATCCAGCGGGGTGTAGGCGCGCAGGGCGTGCTGGATGCGGTTGCCCAGCTGGCCCAGGATGGTCATGGGGATGTCCGCCGGGGACTGGGTGACGAAGTACACGCCCACGCCCTTGGAGCGGATCAGCCGGACGACCTGCTCGATGCTCTCCAGCAGCGTCTTGGAGCAGTTGTCGAACAAGAGGTGCGCCTCGTCGAAGAAGAAGACCATGCGCGGCTTCTCCATGTCGCCGATCTCGGGCAGGGCCTCGTACAGCTCCGAGAGCATCCACAGCAGGAAGGTGGAGTACATCGTCGGATTGCGGAACAGCTTGTCCGCCGTCAGGATGTTGATGTTGCCCAGGCCTTCCTCATCGGTGGCCATCCAGTCGGAGATGTCCAGCGCGGGCTCGCCGAAGAACACGTTGCCGCCCTGATCCTCCAGCACGGCCACCGCGCGCTGAATCGCGCCGATGGAGGCGGCGGTCACGTTGCCGTAGTTCAGCGTGTAGTCGCGGGCATGCTCGCCCACATAGGCCAGCATCGCCTTCAGGTCCTTCAGGTCCAGCAGCAGCATGCCCTCGTCGTCCGCCACGCGGAAGAGGATGTTCAGCACGCCGGTCTGCGTGTCGTTCAGCCGGAGCATGCGGCCCAGCAGCACCGGGCCCATCTGGCTCACGGTCGCCCGCACCGGGTGGCCCTGCTCGCCGTAGACATCCCAGAACACCGTCGGCCACGCGCGGTACTGGAAGGTCGGCACGCCGCACTTCGCCAGCCGCTCCGCGATCTTCTCCGAATGCTCGCCGGGCTTCACCATGCCGGCCAGGTCACCCTTCACGTCCGCCAGGAACACCGGCACGCCCATCTCGGAGAAGCCCTCCGCCAGCACCTTGAGCGACACGGTCTTGCCCGTGCCGGTCGCGCCGGTGATGAGGCCGTGGCGGTTCGCCATCTGCGGCAGCAGGCAGACGGCGTTTTCCCCGGTGCCGACCCAGATTTTTCCCTCGTAAAGCAAAGCGATTCCCTCCTTTTTGAAAAGCGTATTTCGCTTCCTGTATTGTACATGAAGAAACGCGTTTCGTCAATCCGTCCGCGGCGGCTCCGCGGCAGACAAAAACGGCGCGGCCGGAGTCGCACCGTATTCGCGCCGTCAGGGCGCGGCGGTCTGCACGGCCGTGGGGAACATCTGCACGAAGGTGTTGTAGTGATCCTCCGTGTAGAAGACCAGGCCGTCGTTGGAATAGACAATGCGATAGCGGTCACGCGAGCCGCCGGTGTACCAGCAGTCGCACTCGTAATACTGCCGGCCCTTCGCGGTGGGCAGGTGGCCTTCGAGGTTGCCGAAGCGGTCGCCGCCGATGGACATCCCGGGCGCGTACCGCCACAGATCGCCGCCGGGCCAGCCGAGGGCGCGGGCCTCCGCCTTGGTGATGAAGTTGTCCGGCAGGGTGAAGTCATGGCTGAACAGCCAGTCCGTGATGGACTGCGGGTCGATGATCGGCCCGTCCGGCACGGGGGAGACCGTCGGCAGGGCCTCGCCCTCCGGCTGCTCCGCGGCGCCTTCCGGCTGCGCCGGGGCCGGCGTTGCGGAGGGCGCGGGGGTGGGGGTCTTCTTTTTCTTCTTCCTTGCGATGAGCACGGCCTGCGCCGCGCCAGGCTGTCCGCCCTCCGTCGGAGAGGCCAGGGCCAGCGCGCTGCCCGCGAGGACCAGCAGGGCGCACAGCAGGGCCAGCAGCTTCATCCAGCGATTTTTCATCGGGCATTCTCCTTCCTCATACGCCTTGCGGGTCCGCGGGCCCGCCCAGGATCCCGTCCAGCAGGGCCAGGGCCTCCGCCTCATCCCGGTAGGGGTGAATGCGGAAGAAGCTGTCCCCGGTCAGCATCGCGGAGAGGCGGCTCTCGGCGGGGCGGTACAGAATGTGCACCTCCCGCCCGTGCGCCTCCGCGAAGGCCAGTTCGTAGCCCACGCCCAGCGAGGGCCGGGTGCACTCCGCGATGACCACGTCCGCCTCGCGCAGCCAGCCCGTGTCCTGCAGATAGATGTCCCGGTCCGTCTGGTGCGCCTCCAGCGCCTCCAGATTTTCCGCGCCGATGTGCTCCGTCAGCACGCGGCCATAATTCGCCATGTGCCGAATCAGCCGGCGGTAGAGCGCCGCGTCGTCCCGGCCGCCCCGGATGGAGCCGGCAAAGTAGATCTTCTTCACGCTGTCCTCCCCCTCACCGCGCCCAGCAGGGCCGCCGCCAGCAGCTTTGCGTTCAGCACGGGCGGATGGCGCGGATTCAGCAGCCGCAGATAGGGCTTCCACACGCGCAGCCCGCCCTCCCGGGAGAAGTGGCGGAAGCTGTTCATCCAGCGGCGGGCCAGCACGGGATCGCCGCGAATCTCATCCTCATACATGTCCAGCAGCAGCTCCTGGGCGGCGATGGCGTTTTTCGCGTTGCCGGAGAGGCTGTCGGGCTGGACATACACGTCGGCGAGGAAGGCCTTCTGATAGGCGATCCGGTACCGCCCCGCCGCCCGGAGGATGAAGGCCCAGTCCTGCATGCGCGGGTACTTCTCGTCAAACAGGGTCATCCAGACCGCGATGCGCCGGCCGAGGATGCACTGCGTGCTGGCCAGGTTTTCAAACAGCAGCTGATGCCGCGTCACCGGGCCCTCCGCGACCTCCTCATGGGGGAAGCGCGCCCAGGCCTCGCCGTCCTCATGGCACCGCCGGAAGCCGCAGAAGACGATGTCCGCGTCGGAGGCGTCGAGGAACCGCAGCTGCTTTTCCAGCTTGTCCCCGTGCCAGACGTCGTCGCTGTCCTGGAAGGCGATGTATTCCCCCCGGGCCGCGTCGATGCCGCGGTTCCGCGCCGCGCAGGCGCCCCGCTGCTCCTCCAGCCGGAGGACGCGCACGCGGGGATCGCCGCATTCCTCCGCGATCTCCGCCGAGCCGTCCGTGGAGGCGTCGTCCACCACGATCAGCTCCAGATCGGCCACGGTCTGGCGCAGCACGCTGTCCATCGCGCGGGGCAGGAGGGCTGCCCGGTTGTGCACGGGAAGAATCACGCTGACCACGGGCTGCCCTCCTCTCTCACGGCCTGCTCTCTCAATACGCCTTGGCGAAATACATCACCTTGGAGGCCTCGCGCCCGCAGCACACGCAGGTGCGGCCGAAGCGCAGCGCCTCCTGGTTGAAGGGCATATTCCGGCTGGTGGCGTTGAAGGCGTCCTTGATCTTGTCCTCGCAGGCCTGGTCGCCGCACCACATCGCCCGGGCAAAGCCGGTCTCCACCGCGGCACCCAGCTCCTCCATGTTGTGCACTTCCACGGTGTGCGCGTCGCGGAAGCTCTTCGCCTGCTCGTACATGGTGCGCTGGATGTCGTCCAGCAGCGCCGCCAGGGCCGCCTCAATGCCGTCTAGCGGCAGGGTGGTCTTCTCGCACAGGTCGCGGCGGAACACGGTCACCACGCCGTTTTCCAGATCGCGCGGGCCGACCTCGAGGCGCACCGGCACGCCCTTGAGCTCCCAGTCGTTGAACTTGAAGCCGGCGGAGACGGTGTCGCGGTCGTCCAGCTTCACGCGGATGCCGGCCTTCTCCAGCCGGGCGTACAGGGCCGCGCAGGCCTCGGTGACGCCGGGCTTGTGCGCGGCGATGGGCAGAATCACCGCCTGAATCGGGGCGATGCGGGGCGGCAGGCGCAGGCCGCGCTCGTCGCCGTGGGTCATCACGATCGCGCCGATCAGCCGGGTGGAAACGCCCCAGCTGGTCTCCTCGGCGTACTGCAGGCGGCCCTCCGCGTTCTGGAACTGGATGTTGTAGGCCTCGGAGAAGTTGGTGCCGAAGTTATGGCTGGTGCCGGCCTGCAGGCTCTTGCCGTCCTGCATCATGGCCTCCATGGAGTAGGTGGCGCGGGCGCCGGCGAACTTTTCCTTGTCGCTCTTCTGGCCGACGTAGACGGGCAGGGCCATCACGTCCTCGGCGCACTCGCGGTAGACCTCCAGCATGTCCATCGTCATCTGCTGCGCTTCCTCCGCGCTGGCGTGGATCGTATGGCCCTCCTGCCAGAGGAATTCGCTGGTGCGCAGGAAGGGGCGGGTGGTCTTCTCCCAGCGCATGACGGAGCACCACTGGTTGTACTTCATCGGCAG
>CAMNHF010000138.1 GCA_946538975.1 uncultured Clostridia bacterium
GGGAGCGGCGGAGAGCTGGTCGATAGGGGAGGCGTTCCCGGATTTCACGGCGACGGACACCGAGGGGAACACGTTCACCCTGTCGGAGGCGCTGGAGGATCATGACGCCGTGCTGATCAATTTCTGGGCGACCTGGTGCTACCCGTGCCGGATGGAGTTCCCCGATCTGCAGAAGGCCTGGGAGGAATACGGCGGCCGCGTCGCCTTCATCGCCCTGTCCGCCTGGACGGAGGACACGATGGAGATGGTGGCGGATTTCCGCGCGGAGCTGGGCCTCGGCTTCCCCATGGGCCTGGACGCGGACGCGAGGCTGTTTAACGGCTTCGGCCTGCCCGGCTATCCCTGCACGATCATCGTGGATCGCTTCGGGAACGCCGCCTTCGTGCAGGTCGGCGCCTTCGAGAGCGCCGGGGATCTCACGCGCACGCTGGACTTCTATCTGTCCGAGGCTTACACGGAGACGACCGTGCTGCAGCAGCCGCCCGAGGACAGGTCGACCCGCGCCTTCCCCGTGTTCCCGAAGCGGGCGGTGCGCGTTGAGAACGAGGACGCCCGGCGCCTCGTCATCTCCGTGAAGGGCGGCGGCTCCCAGCCCTGCTACATCGTGCCCGGCGGCATGGCCCATCTGCGCATCGAGGTCACCGCGGAGGACAACCCGCTGATGATGGGCTACGAGGACATGTGGGGCTCCAGGATGCTGCTGACGGATCTGCTGGACGCGGAGCGCGGCGTGTACGCCTATGAGCATCCCGCGGAGGCGACCTACAACGGCGAGCGCGTCCATTACAGCATGGGCAGCCTGTACAACCGCCTGCTCGACACGGCCGATCCGGAAGCTGTCCATCTCATGCTGGTGCCTGACGAGGCGGCCGTCGACGAGCTGGTGGACCGCCTGCACGCCGAGGGCTACGCGGATGTGGAGTGGGCCTGGGCCGAGGAGCCCGAGGAGGAGGACGTCCCGCCCGCCGAGGCCTACATCGTGCACGTGGTGGATCAGAACGCCAGGCCGGTGGCGGGCGTGTATGCCAACTTCTGCACGGACTCCGCCTGCGTGCTGGCGCAGTCGGACGAGAACGGCATCCTCCGCTTCGACGGGCCCGAGGAGAACTACCACCTGCAGCTGATCAAGGTCCCGGAGGGCTATTCCTTCGACGCCGGCTTCGAGCTGTACACCGGCGACACCTACAGCGAGTGGATGCTCTACCTCTGGAAGGACTGACAAACCGCTTTTTGGCACAGCAAAAGGCTCTTCGCCCACGGAATACACAGGGCGGAGAGCCTTTCATTTTGCGTGATGGGGCCGGGGCGGCGCCTTACTCCGCCTGAGGCTGGCCTTCGGGCAGGAAGGTGACGCTGTTCATCACCAGCTGGAAATACTTCGCGAGGCCGTCGGCGGCCTCCATGGCATAGCTGCCCTCCGCGCGGAGGTAATGGCCGCCTTCCGCGATCAGCGTCACGAAGTGCCAGCTGCCCTCCTGCAGCTCGCAGGAGAGGTCTGCCTGCACGCGCCCGGCGGCTTCCGCCTCCGCCAGGTTCAGCCCGGTGGCCGCGGCGCATGCCCGGGCCTCCTCCTCCGGGATCACGGTTAGCGTCATCTGATCGCCCAGCTCCAGGCTCGTGACGGTCACGCCATCCCCGGTGGCCTCCGCCTTCACCGCAGCGGCGGCGTACCAGAAGGAATAGCCTTCCGGGCTTTCGAACAGCGTCTCCTCAATGGCCTCCTTCATGCCCTCCCGCCAGATCGCGCCCTGCCGCGTCTCGGCATGAACGGCGGGCACGCACAGCGCGAGGCAAAGCATGGCCAGCATCAGCCAGATTGCAGTCTTTCTCATGAAAATGCTCCTCTCAGAATCGTGATTGCCTTCCGGCGCGGGAAGCAGCGGACGGGGCTTGCCGCCGGCAGCCTCCCCATGGAATAACGATGCGGCAGGGCGAATCCTTCCCGCGCGGTGCAAACACGATCGTCCTCCAGCGGGAGCCGGAAGCCCGGGGGCATCATACCACAATCTGCCGGATTTTGCCATCAAATGTTTTCCCCTGCGCAGGGATGACGCAGAGGGAAGAATTTGGCGACAATTTGACCGATTGAAAATGATGTATTGACAAGGGCGGCTTTGTGGAATATCATGGAAACACCCCGTGCAGGAGCCTGCGCGCCTGCACAAGCGAGACAGAAAGAATGAAGGATTCGCGATGATTCAGCGAAATGATTGCGCGGCCGCCAAAGCCGGGCCGCCGGAGCATGCCGCGACGCTCCGGGAGCTCTTCTGCACAGGCCGCGATCTGCCCCTGGCGGTCTGGCAGAACAGGATGCGCGATCCGCGCTTCGGCTGGGACGCCCTGTGCCTGGTGTGGCAGTCGGACGGGCGGCGCTTTTCCGTGTCCCGCGGCGGCATCTGCCGGGATGCGGACGGCCGCGAAATGGAGCCGTGCGGGCCGGTCAGCCTGGCGCACCCGGTGGAGATGGACGCGCCGGAGATCCTGAAATGGCGGCGCTGGCTGAAGGCGGAGCGGCTGGGGCAGCCCTTCCGGCAGATGACGGAGCCGGTGGTGCTTCGGGACGGCTTCCTGCCCGGGGAATACCGGCCGGTGGAGTCGGCGGGCCTTGCCTATGAGATGTGCGCCCGCTATGAGGACTACAAGCTGCCGCTCAGACACAAGGATCAGCTGGAGAAGCTGGGCTGCCGGTTCGCGGTGCGCCGCCGCTGGGACGATGCGGAGCACGCCTGGGCCGAGATCGAGGTGGTCAACATCGTCACCCCGGCAGGCATCCTGTACGAATGCAGGCCGAACCAAACGATGGAAGCGCTTGGCGCGAGCAAGAACCGCGGGCTGCAGCTGCGGTAT
The DNA here is from genome assembly GCA_946538975.1 of uncultured Clostridia bacterium. GTDB lineage: Bacteria > Bacillota > Clostridia > Christensenellales > Aristaeellaceae > RUG11272. Next base: position 2,848 of record CAMNHF010000138.1, read on the forward strand.
TTCTACCCGTTCACCGATGTGCGCCTGCGCGTGATGAACCATGTGGCCGCCACGCTGGAGACCTTCCTCCTGTCCGAGGCCCTCAAGCGGGATGATCTGGAGCTGCTGCTGCCGCACCTGGCGTGCATGGAGGCGGAGGAGCTGCGCGCCCTGCACAGGAAGAGCGCGAAGGCTTCCCGCTGCCGCGCCATGCTGGAGCGCATTCTGGCACGGGAGGAGGTGCCGCCATGCTGAGCTGGACGGAACGCTTTGCGGGCCCGATCATCGGGCGCGGGAAGAAGATCGCGGAGGAGGGCTCGGTGGTGGGCCTGCACCGCGCGCCGGAGGGCTGGCGGGCGCTGGTGGTCGGCACGGAGCTCTACCGCACCACGGTGCAGATCGAGCGCGCGCAGATGACGGCAGGCTGGTGCAACTGCCCCTACGCGGAGAAGAGCGGCAGCTGCAAGCACATGGCGGCCCTCTGCTTCCTGCTGGAGCAGTATTGCCCGGTGGTGCAGCGGGACGACGACAAGGCCCTGGAGCAGCTGCTGGACGAATGGTCCACCGACGAGGTGGATGACGCGCTGCAGTTCGCCATCGACTGCGGGAGCCCGCGCTGCACGGCGGTTCTGCTGAACCGGAAGAACGCTGCGGGCCAGCCGCAGTATATCCCCGACGAGTTCTCCCTGGATGACCTGCCGGAGGATCTGCCGGGCCGGACGCCGGATCGTCAGGGGGACAATGACCCGATGAAGCTGCTCTTCTCCGAGAGCGCACAGGACTGAGTTTTCTTCAGCGACAGGAGGCGGACGCGATGCTGGCTCTCTCCAAATCCCGATACTGCGCCGCGGTGCAGTGCCCGAAGCTGCTGTGGCTGATGCTCCACAGGCCAGAGAGCGTGCAGGCGGATCCCGCGAATCAGGCGGTGCTGGATCGCGGCAACGCCGTGGGCGACCTGGCCATGGGACTGTTCGGGGCCTATACCGAGGTGCCCTTTGGCGACCTGGGCGGCATGATCCGCGAGACGCAGCGCCTGCTGGAGGCCGGTACGCCGGTGATCGCCGAGGCGTCGTTTTCGCTGGACGGGCTGTTTTGCAGCGTCGACATCCTGCTGAACCGCGGCGGGAAGCGGGTGTCCGTGGTGGAGGTCAAGAGCGCCCTGCACATCTCCGACATGAACCGGCATGACGCGGCCTTCCAGTATTATGTGCTGACCGGGCTGGGCTATCAGGTGGAGAGAATCAGTCTGTGCTGCCTGAACCCGGCCTACGTCCGGCAGGGGCCGCTGGAGCTGGAAAAGCTGTTCCTGCTGACGGACGTCACGGAGGAGATCCGGGGCATGCAGGATGGCGTGGCGGAGCGCATTGAGGGGCTCCGGCGTTCTATGGGGCAGACGGAGGAGCCGCCGGAGGAGATCGGCGAGCACTGCTTTTCGCCCTATGCCTGCCCCTGCTTTGCCTGGTGCACGCAGGCGCTGCCCAGGCCGAACATCTTCGACGTGGGCGGCATTCAGACCCGCACGAAGCTGGCCAACTACCGCAAGGGCATCGTCTCCTTCGCGCAGATCGAGGCCGCCAAAGCCCTGAAGCCGGACCGCATGGTGGAGATCAGCCAGGCCCTGCACGAGCTGCCCCCGGTGATCGACCGGCCCGCCATCCGCGCCTTTCTGTCCGGGCTGCGCTGGCCGCTGTACTTCCTGGATTTCGAGTCCTTCATGCCCGCCGTGCCGCTGTACGACGGCTGCCGCCCCTACGAGCAGATCGTCTTCCAGTATTCCCTGCACTTCATCGAGCGCGAGGGCGGCGAATTGCACCACCGGGAGCACCTGGCCCGGCCGGGCGCCGATCCGCGGCGGGGCGTGGCGGAGCAGCTGTGCCGCGACATTCCGCCGGACGCCTGCACGCTGGCCTACAACATGACCTTCGAGAAGGCGCGGATCCGGGGCCTGGCCGAACTGTATCCCGATCTCAGGGAGCGCCTGATGAACATTCACGACCATATCGTGGACCTCATGGTGCCCTTCCAGAAGAAGCACTACTACACGCGGGCCATGCAGGGCTCCTACTCCATCAAGTATGTGCTGCCGGCCCTCTACCCGGGGGATCCGTCGCTGGATTACCACAATCTGGAGGGCGTCCACAACGGCGGCGAGGCGTCCGCGGCCTTCGAGCGCATGGAGAAGATGCCGCCGGAGGAGCAGGCGCGGTTCCGGGCGGACCTGCTGCGCTACTGCGGCCTGGACACCCTGGCGATGGTGAAGGTGTGGGAAAAGCTGCGGGAGGCGGCGGCCCTGCCGGACACAGCCGACGAAACGGAAAACTGATTCGGTGCCATCACAAAAGGCCGGCGCGGCGGACGCATCCGCTGACTGCCGGCCCTTTTGCGTGCTTTATGAGCGCTGAATCCAGACGTCGATCCCGCGCACCTGGCCGTCCCGCACCTGCTCCGCAACGGGCTGGGGGAGGACGCCGCCTTCGATCCGCCGGCCGTCGACGGCGCAGGCGGCAACGGTGTACGCGCCCGGGATCAGGCTCTCCCGGCCGGGGATGTGATACCGCACCCGCGTCTGCCCGAGGAAGACGGCTTCCAGCAGGCCGTCCTCCGGGATCAGCCGGGCGGGGATCATCGGGGCGAAGCGCAGCGTGAGCCGGCCGTCCGCCACGGTGAAGGGGGCGGGGCCGAACATCATCTCCTGCCACATGGACAGGAACTCCGCGGTGCTGCCGGAGAGCCGCGCCACGAAGCCGCGCCCGCGGAAGGCCGGCGTGGGGTTGGCGCTGCTGGCGATGAAGGACACGTTCTCATAGGGGGAGCGGCCGTAGACCTCCGGGTTCATGAAGGGCACCAGCGCCGTGCCGATGGCCTCCTCGAACTCCGCGTACAGGCCGGAGCGCAGCAGCTCCAGCAGGTACTTGTATTCCATGTGCAGCCAGATGGATTCGTTCTCCAGCCAGCCGGGGGTGAAGGCCTTGCAGCGGCCCGCCTCGAAGGTGAGGTCTGCCAGGCTTTCGTTGACCTTGTACATCCGCAGCTCGCTGTCGTACAGGCCGCTCTCCTTCACCTTCCGGGCCATTTCGCGCTTTTCCTCCGGGGAGGCGTCCAGCTTCAGCCAGCGCACCGGCCCCTCCAGGAAGCGCGGCGTCACGCGGCCCGTGTCCGCCGGATCCTCCGCGGCTTCGGGGGAGAAGGTGAGATAGGCCGGGCAGACGCCGCCGCCGAGCTGCACCGCCGCGGCCAGGCGCTCGGCCATGTCCGCCTCCATCTGGCGCAGGATCCTGGCGGCCTCCCCGTGGGAGAGCGCGATCCGTTCGCCGTCCACGCCGTCCGCGGTCGCCTCCCGGTAGGCCTCCAGCACCCGCATGCGCTCCGACCAGCCCGGGCGGCCGTCCATGGCGCGCAGCAGGCCGGCCATCTCGCGGTACAGGGAGAGCTCGCCGGGCCGCTCCTCCAGCGCCTGCGCCGTCCAGGCGATCAGCCGCTTCAGCTCGCAGGCGTCCGCCACCGAGGAGCCGAAGATGCCCGGCATGCCGTTGAGTGCGTCGTACCAGCCCGGCTTGCCCGCCTCCATCTCCAGGCCGATGCCCGCCCGGTCCCGGGCCGCGTACTTGACCGCGCACAGCAGCACCATCTTTTCGATCAGCGTGCTGTGCGCCCGCTCACCCAGGCCGTGCCGCTCCTGCATCCAGCGGCGGGGGCAGCCCTCCTTGCGCGTCCTGTCCAGAAAGCGAACCTGCCTGAGGCCGCCTGCCGTCACCTCCGTGCGGGAGGCGCGGGGCAGCACCAGCGCGCGGGTTTCGTACCAGGGATAGTCCGCCGCGTCGAAGAGCAGGCTGTCCTTCTTCTCCGGCCACACGGCGAGGAAGTTCTCGATGAGATCCAGGCTGTAGGTCCAGTGGTCGGTCCAGTAGCCCTCCTGGAAGGTCGCGTTGGGCTCGCTCTCGGCCCGGGCCAGCGCCTTTTCGGTGAAGGCCGCCGCGTCGGTGCCGGCAAAGGCCCAGGTCTCCGCGGCCATGGCCAGCTGCCCCGGCGTGAAGCTGCCCGCCAGCAGGCGCTGCGCCGCCGGCCGGTCCTTCTCCGCCACAAGGGAAAGCAGCTCCGCCGCGTCCGGCAGGCGGAAGGTCATGCGGTCAATCACCAGCGGATTGTAGCCGTCGGCCTGCACCAGGCTGAAGAACAGGCGGATGGCGCTGTCCCCGACCCAGGGGTGGAAGCGCACGTCACAGCGGCGGTTCTGCGCCACGTCGCGGAAGTTGCCGTTGCCCTGGCTGAAGTGCTCCGGGGACATGACGAAGTAGTTGTATTCCCGCTCCATGTCGCCGTGCTTCCGGGAGTAGCAGTAGAAGATCTTCTGCCGCGCCCCGTCGGTGAAGCGCACCGGCTCGCCGCCGCGGACGAGGTTGTCCAGATAGCTCTGGCGGGCGTAGGCGTCGAAGACCGGATCGGCCGTCC
>CAMNHF010000139.1 GCA_946538975.1 uncultured Clostridia bacterium
CTCGTCCTCCTCGGCCTGCCACTCGTTGACCGGCAGGGCCGTCGCGATCGGCGCCTCGGTCTCCGCGGCTTCTTCCTCCTCGGCGTCCACGGGGATGCGGGGCTTCAGGACGGTTTCCTCCGCCGGCGAGGCCGCGCATGAGAGCAGCAGGCCCAGAGCCAGCAGGAGCGATATGACCTTGCGCATGGGAATGCCGCCTTTCTTGCGGAAATGTAACGCTTCCGGGGGTTAGTCCACGATGATGTCGGCCTGCAGGGGATGGAGGCCGGTCAGCTGAACGCTGCGCGCGTCGGGCTGGCTGAGGCCGGCGTACAGGGTGAAGCGGTGGCCCTCCCGCACGCGCTCGCCGTTCTCGTTGACAACGGTGTAGGCGCTCTCGGGGATGGCCAGCGTCACCTGCTTCGCCTCGCCCGCCTTCACAGAAATGCGCCGGAAAGCGGCCAGACTGGCGTGCAGCGGCGCGTTGGCGGAGTCGTGGTTCTTCACATAGACCTGCACCACGGTTTCCGCGTCCATGCTGCCGGTGTTCTGCACGGTGAGGGTGACCTCATTGGCATAGATGGCGGGCTGGGACAGGGCGAAGGTCGTGTAGCTCAGGCCGAAGCCGAAGGGATAGAGCGCCTCGCCCTCGTAATAGCGGTAGGTGCGGTTCTTCATCGCGTAATCGGTGAAGTCCGGCAGATCGCTCAGGTTGCGGTAGAAGGTGATCGGCAGCTTGCCGGAGGGGCTGACCTGGCCGAAGAGGATCTCCGCCAGGGCCGTGCCGCCCTGCTGGCCGGCGTACCAGGCGAGCAGCTCCGCGTTGCCCTCCGGCACATTCAGGGAGGAGCCGACGGCCAGCACGGTGACCATGGGCTTGCCCGCGGCCGCCAGGGCCTGCATCAGGCGCTGCTGGCTCTCCGGCAGGTGGAGGCTCAGCTTGTCGCCGCTGGCGGAGAAGTTGCCGGTGTCGCCCTGCTCGCCCTCGAGGGTCTCGTCCAGGCCCACGCAGGCGATGGTGACATCCGCGTTCTCCATGCACAGCAGGGCTTCCGCGATGCGGTCATTGGGCTGGGCCAGCCCCTGCACGCGGTCGACAACGCGGTCGCAGCCCTCGCTGTACAGCACGCGGATGCCGTGCTCCCGGCAGACCTTCTGGATGCCCTCCAGGAAGGTGACGCTGCGGGAGGAGGTGCCGTAATAATTTCCCTTGAGCACCAGGCGGCTGTTTGCCATCGGGCCCACAACGGCCACGGTGCGCAGCTTCGTGAGATCCAGCGGCAGGATGCCGTCATTGCGCAGCAGCACCATGGACTTCTCCGCGGCGCGCAGGGCGACGGCGTCGTGCTCGTCGGTATCGCAGGCGGTGTAGGGGATGCGGTCATACTCGCAGTCGTCCGCGAACAGGCCCAGCAGATAGCGGGAGGTGAACAGGCGCACGGCCGCCTCGGTGATCTCCGCCTCGGTGACCAGGCCCTCCTGATAGGCCTCCAGCATGTGCAGATAGGTGTTGCCGCAGTTCACGTCGCAGCCGTTGTGCAGGGCCAGGGCGGCGGACTCGGGCGCGGTGTCGGTGACGTGGTGGTTCTCGTGGAAATCGCGGATGGCCCAGCAGTCGCTGGTCACATGGCCCTCAAAGCCCCACTTGCCGCGCAGAATGTCCACCAGCAGGGTCTTGCTGCCGCAGGCGGGCTCGCCGTTGACGCGGTTGTAGGCGCCCATGACGGCCTCCACGCCGGCCTCGCGCACGGCGGCCTCAAAGGCAGGCAGGTAGGTCTCCCACAAATCCTTCTGGCTGACGCGGGCGTCGAACTCATGGCGCACGGCCTCCGGGCCGGAGTGCACCGCGAAATGCTTGGCGCAGGCGGCAGCCTTGATGTACTTGCCCTCGCCCTGCAAGCCGCGGATGAAGGCGACGCCCAGGCGGCTGGTCAGATAGGGATCCTCGCCGTAGGTCTCGTGGCCGCGGCCCCAGCGGGGATCGCGGAAAATGTTGATGTTGGGGCTCCACATGGTCAGTCCCTTGTAGATGTCCCGGTCGCCGTGGGCGGACTGGCCGTTGTACTTGGCGCGGGCCTCCTCGCTGATCACCTCGGCGATCTCCCGCTGGAAGCCCTCGTCGAAAATCGCCGCCAGCGCGATGGCCTGCGGGAAGACGGTGGCCGTGCCGGCGCGGGCGACGCCGTGCAGCGCCTCGTTCCACCAGTTGTAGGCGGGCACGCCCAGGCGCGGAATGGCGGGTGCGTCAAACTTCAGCTGCGCGGCCTTCTCCTCCAGGGTCATCTGTGCGACCAGCTTCTCGGCCAGGGCGCGGGCTTCGGCACGGGACATTCTCTGACTGCTCATCCTCTTTCCTCCTCGGATTGGCATCAAAAATAAACTGCCGCATCCGGCATGACAGAGACAGTGTATCACGCAGGCTTCCCCTGTGTCAAGGCTGAATCTGCCATATTTCTACATATATGTTGCGATTCATGCAGAAAAAGCTCCCCGGAGGGAGCTCTGGGGCGGAAGCGCTCTTCCGGCCGGGATCAGCGCTTGATGTCGTAGTTCATGTTCATCAGATTGCGGATGGCCTGCACGTCGTCCGTGATGTTGGCGTCGCCGTGGATTGTGTGCTTGAGCACGCTGGAGGCGACCGCGAAGTTCAGCATGTCCATCGGGCGGTAGTTGTGCAGCATGGCGTAGATGAGGCCGCTGGCGAAGGCGTCGCCGCCGCCGACCCGGTCCAGGATCGTGAAGGTGTACAAGCGGCTCTCGAAGGTGTGCCCCTCGTACCACATGAAGGCCTTCAGGCTGTTCTCGGAGCCGGAGTGGGCATAGCGCACGTGGCGGGCGATGCACTTCAGGTTCGGATACTGGGCGACGAAGGCCTGGAAGATCTCGTCCTGCTGCTCGTAGGTGGGCTGCAGCGGCACGCCGTCCTTCCGGTCGCCGGCGGCGGGATTGGCGGGGTCGACATAGAGGTGGTAGGGCTCGATGCCCAGCAGCACGTCCACGTAGGGCAGGCACTGGGTGCAGTAATCGCGGGCCTGCTCCCAGGTCCACAGCCGCGAGCGGAAGTTGCCGTCGAAGGAGACCGTGAGGCCCAGCTCCTTTGCGGTCTTCAGCATGCGGAGGATGAGATCAGCGCAGTTCGGCGCGAGGGCCGGCGTGATGCCGGAGAGGTGCAGCCAGTCAAAGCCGGAGAGCAGCTCCTTGAGATCCAGCCCGGAGAAGTCGTACTCCGTGATGGCGGAGTGCTTCCGGTCGTAGATGACCTTACTGGGGCGGATGCCGTAGCCGGTCTCCAGATAGTAGATGCCCAGCCGGTGGGAGGGGGTTTCCTCGGGGGTGGAGAGGATGACCGGCGTGCAGTGGACGTCGTTGGAGCGCAGGGAGCGGATGGCGCTCTTGCCCAGGGAGTTGTCCGGCACGACGGTGAAGAAGGTGGCGTCCACGCCGAGATTGGCCAGGGCCAGCGCGATGTTCGCCTCGGAGCCGCCGTAGTGGACCTCAAAATTGTTGGCGACGCGGATCTTGTCATAGTTCGGCGGTGTCAGCCGGAGCATGATTTCGCCCATGGTGATGAATTTCTGCCCCGGCTCCTGGCCGCGCAGCAGGGGATTGGAATGGATCATGGTATAACCTCCATCTGTCTGAATCGCGGAATGGGACATTGACCTTATCATATATATAACCGTTTCGCCGGCCATTGTCAATGATGATTCGGCAAATTCTCCACCAGATCCGGCAAATTCTCCGCCGGGAGCCGCAGGCCTGCGCTCCGGAGGGAGGCATTCTCCAAATCCCGAAAACAAAAAGCCCGCGTATGCGGGCCGAATGGCTCACCCCAGGGCTTCCGCCAGGGCGGCGATGTCCAGGGGGACGACCTGGGTGATCTGTGCATTGCCCTCCAGGTCCGCATAGAGGTAGACGAGGGCGTAGTAGGGCTGGGCGTCCGGATAGACGACGACGGCCCGGCACAGGATGCAGTAGTTCATGCCGGAGACGAGCTGCGTGCCCAGCAGAGCCAGAGGCGTGTAGCTGACGCCGACCAGTTCCTCCATCGCCTTGTCAAAGGCGGTCTGGGCCTCTTCCGTGATCGCGGTGTTTTCGGGCAGCTGCCAGGCGCCGGCGGACAGACCCTCGGCAGCGGCGGCGGTGCAGAGCAGCATAAGGGCGAGAAGCAGGGAAAGCAGTTTTTTCATGTTGATCCGTTCCTCTCTGTGCGTTGTTCACCGTCAGCCGGTGACACTATCATGACGAAACAGCCGCGTGTTTTGTTCCCCGGGCGCGAAAGATTTGTGCCTCCCGCCCGAAATCCGAACATTCCCCGCCGCCGCATGGCCGGCATCCGCGAATCGGCTTTGCGGACAGGAAAACGGAAAAACAATGTTCGCTTGTCGCATCCGGCAAAAAAAATTCCGGAAAATCTATTTTTCAGGCAGGAATTCCCCGGGGCAGGTCGAAATAATACAGTGCAAAGAGGAAAGAGAGAGCCGGACAGGGGGTCCGGAACAAAGCGCAAAGCGCAGTAAGGAAGTGATGCCGATGAACAGCCAGTCTGCCGCGGAGGCAGCACGCCGGTGCGACGCGTAAAGGACTGAAACAGGGCGCTGCCTCCGACAATCAAATTGTCGAAAGGAGCACATGTACCATGAAGATGACCCTGAGCGCAAGGAACATGTCCATCACACCCGGCATTACGGAGCGGATCGAGAAGAAGACCGCCCGTATGGGTCGCTACCTGTGGCCGGACACCGAGATGCAGATCAAGATGCGCAAGGAAACCGTGAAGGCTCGCGACATGCGCATCGTGGAAATCACCGTGCCGATGGGAAATGGCGTCATCCTCCGGTCGGAAGCGCAGGCGGAGAGCAACCTGTTCCTCGCCATAGACGATGCGCTGGCGAAGATGGAAAAGCAGATCCACCGCCACAAGAGCCGGCTGGGCAAGCGGATCCCGGAAGGGGCTTTCACCCAGGCCGAACCGGAGTTCATTGAGGAAAACGCCGAAGAAGAGACTGAGGAAGCCGCAAAGATCATGCGCCGGAAGACATTCCCGGTTCGCCCCATGTCCGAGGAGGACGCGGTCATGCAGATGGAAATGCTGGGGCACAGCTTCTTCGCCTTCGTGAATGCGGACACGGACCAGATCAACGTACTGTATCAGCGGAAGGATGGGACCTACGGCTTACTGGAGCCGGAAACCTGAGGCTCAGCGTCATCGGCGCAGCAGGACGCGGATCATGGCCGCGGGAAGCGCCACGACAACTGAATAAGGATCCCGCCGATCAGGAGGACGGAAGAAAGCCTCCGCGACGGCAGCAGCAACGCAGTTGATTCATTCCATCAGGATCCTGACAGGAACAGGTAACCCGAACGATTCAGCCAGGGGAGATCCAAGGAATCCAACCCGGGAGATCCAGAAAGAGACGACCCGATCGGAACAGTTCCGAGTCCATCAACCCACGCAGTGAAAGCGAACCAGAGCCAATCATCGGGAAACCAGACTGATTCCAGACCAGGTCAAGGCAATCCACTGATGCGAAAGAACTGAACGACCGACCAGGGGGACAGCTTCACCGGACGCGGGGAGGCTGTCCCTTTTCTCGTTGACAAGGGCGGCTTCCGCGGGTATCATTACAGAGGAAAAGGCGGTGACCTTCGATGAAACTGACAGTGCTTGGCATGAACGGCCCCTTTCCGGCGCCCGGCGGGGCCACCTCCGGCTACCTGCTGCAGACGGAGCGCAGCGCGCTGGTGATGGATCTGGGCTGCGGCACGCTGCAGCGGCTCACGGGCCTGATGGCGCCGGAGACCGCGGACGCCCTGCTCTTCAGCCACTGGCATTACGACCACTGCAGCGACGTGCTGCCGCTGCTCTACCGGCTGCAGGCGACCGGGCGGCATCTGACTGTGTACGGCCCGGAGGACGAGTCTTCCCCCGTGCGCGCCGTGCTCGCGGGCGATGCCGCGGTGACGCTGCGCACGGTGTTCCCCGGCGATCATCTGACCATCGGGGATTTTGACGTGCAGGTGTTCGCGGCGCGCCATCCGGTGCCCGCGGTGATGTACCGCGCCGCGGCGGAGGGACGCACCCTGTGCTACACCGGCGACACCAACACGGTGGAGGGGCTGGCGGCGTTCGCACAGGGAGCCGATCTGCTGCTGGCGGACGGGCTCTTCCCCGAGGCGGGCTGGGCGGAACAGAAGCCGCACCTCTCCGCGGCCCGCTGTGCGCGCCTGGCCCGTGAGGCGGAGGCCGGACGGCTGGTCATCACCCACCTGAATCCGCTGATCCCGCCGGAGCAGCTCCTGCGGGAGGCACAGGCCATCTTCCCCGGCTGCGAGCTGGCGGCGGAGGGGCGGCAGTACACGGTATAAAGGCGCACAGGGCGGAAGCGGAAAGCGTGGAGGAGGAGAACGATGACACAGACGGGCAGCATCCCCTCCGACCGCGGCCGCTGGCGCTGGCTGCTGCCGATCCTGAGCCTCATGCTGATTCTCGGCGTGCTGGCGGGCCGCCGGGTGCCGCTGTGGCAGCCCTTTGCGGCGGGCGCGGCGGTTCTGGCAGCGGCGGCGGCCCTGCTGCGCAAGCGGCGCTGGGCGGCCTGGGCGTGCCTGGGCGCGGCCCTGCTGAGCGCCGGCATCGGCCTGAGCGCGGCTGCCTGGCATCCGGCCCTGCCCAGGCCCGGCACATATCACATCACCGCCGTCGTGGCCGATGAGGTGCGCGACGGCGCCCGCACGCAGCACAAGACGACCCTGCGGGACGTCCACATCGACGGCGTGCCCTTCGCGCAGGGGGCATACTGGAGCTTTTACAGCGCCGAGCTGCCGGAGGGGCTGACACCCGGCTGCGTGATCGAGGGCGACCTCCGGCTGTACCATCCCGCCGGCGCGGACAATCCCGGCGGCTATGACTGGCGGGCCAGCCTGATGCAGCACGGCGTCACGATCGGCCTGTACGGGCGGGACAACCTGACCGTGTCCGCCGGACCGCGGGGCGTCTGGGGCCTGGCCGCGGCCATCCGGCATGCCTGCAGTGAAAAGCTGGTCGCCGTGATGGGGGAGGAGACAGGCGGCCTGGCGGCGGCGATGCTGCTGGGCACGCGCAATCTCGTGGCGGATGAGGATCGCACGGCCTTCCGCCGGCTGGGCATCGCCCATATCCTGTCGGTCAGCGGCTT
>CAMNHF010000140.1 GCA_946538975.1 uncultured Clostridia bacterium
ACGAGGAGAAGTTCAACAACATCGGCTTCGCCGTGCTGCCCCAGCCCGCCGACGCCACCTTCGCGCCTGATTCCCAGAACATCGGCCTGGGCTATGCCGTGGCCATCAACCCCAAGGTGGCTGAGGATCCCGACAAGCTGGCTGCCGCCATCGACCTGGCGCAGGAGCTGACCGGCCCCGCCTTCTCCACCTATGTGGCTGAGAACTACGCCCTGGGCGGCCTGACCTCCGCCGGCGACGTCGACCTGTCCAAGTTCGATGCTGTCACCGCGGCCTTCTACAACTGGTCCTATGTGGATACCAGCACCTGCGAGATCTATGACTCCTATATCTCCTCCGCGGTGTGGGACGTGTTCAACACCGAGGTGCAGGCGATGCTCAACGGCGAGATGGAGCCCGAGCAGGTGGCCATCGACACGCAGGCTGCCTACGAGGCCAACTATTGATCTGTGACCTGTCTGTCTGCGGACAGGCGGGGACTGCGAGGCTCGCCTGACGGCGGGCCTCGCGTTTTCGCTGTTTGCAGCGGGCCGGCTGCATCAGGCGCGAATCCCCCTCTTCCGGAAGAAAAGCGAATCATCAACGCAAGGGAGTGAAGGCCATGCTTCAATCCGTGAAGCCCAGACGATGGGTTGTGGTGCTCTACCTGCTGATCCCGGTGGCGCTGTTCATCTTCGCGGTGTTCGTGCCGCTGCTGACCGCGCTGTATTTCAGCTTTTTCGAGTGGAAAAACGGCCAGTCGATCTACACGGCCACGTTCAACGGCATCGCCAACTACGCGCAGCTGATCGCCGATCCGACCTTCTGGCTGTCCTTTGGCAACAACATCTATCTGGTGGTGGCGTGCATCATCGGACAGATCGGCCTGGCCTTCGTGCTCGTGCTCTTTGCCAATTCAAAGCTGGCGGTGGGCAAGGCGGTGCACCGCACCTTCGGCTTCTTCCCCAGCACGATTTCCGCAGTCTGCATCGGCCTCATCTGGTCCATCATCTTCCACTCGAAGTACGGACTGCTGAACTGGTTCGTGGTCAACGTGCTGGGCGGGACGAAGCAGGCGTGGCTGGGAGATTCGGCCCATGTCATGCTCTACGTCTCCATCCCGCTGATCTGGCAGTTCATCGGATACTACATGGTCATCCTCTTCTCGGCGATCGCCGGCATTGACCAGCAGATCTTCGAGTCGGCGGAGATTGACGGCGCCAACGGCTTCCAGACGGCGATCCACATCACGCTGCCGATGATCCGCTCCACCATGCTGGTGTGCCTCACGCTGTGCGTGGCCGGCAACATGAAGGCCTTCGACTCCATCTGGACGATGACGGCGGGCGGGCCGGGCTACGCGAGCTATGTGATGGCCCTGTACGGCTATACCGTCTCCTTCCAGCAGTCCAACATGGGCTATGGCAGCACGATCTCGATCGGCATCTTTGTCCTGTCCCTCGCGGTCATCGGCGGCAGCCGGCTGCTGGTGAACCGCATGACGCGCGGATTGGAGGAGTGAGCGATGACGACAATTCGGAAAGAGGCGGCCTCCAATTTCACGCCTGCGGGCCGGAAGCCAGGGCGGGGCGCGGGCTACTACACCGGCAAGGTGCTGATCAACATCGTGCTCTGGGTCTTCTCGCTCAGCTGCATCTTCCCACTGGTGTGGATGGGCTATTCCTCCCTGAAGCTGAAGCGGCAGTTCAACGCGGACGTGATCTCCATCCCGTGGAAAACCGCCACGCTGCAGAACTACAAGGACATCCTGGGCAACCAGGACTACCATCTGGCCGAGTCGATGTGGAACTCCTGCCGCACCACGGTGATCAGCATCGTGTGCATCGTGCTGTTCTCCTTCATTGTGGGCTACATTCTGTCCCGCATCCGCTTCAAGCTGAACCGCCCGCTGTACGTGATGTTCCTGATGGGCATGCTGATCCCGATCCATTCCCTGCTGGTGCCCATGTATGTGCTGTTCCGCAACCTGGGCATTCACAACCAGTGGTACACCCTGCTGTTCCCCTACATCGCCTTCGGCCTGCCGATGGGCATCTTCCTGGTGGAGGGCTACGTGAAGGGCATCCCGGTGTCCCTTGAGGAGGCCGCGGCCATCGACGGCTCGTCCTTCTCGCGGACGCTGTGGTCCATCATTATGCCGATTTGCCGCCCGATCCTCGTGACCGTGGCGATCATCCAGGTGTTCAGCTGCTGGAATGAGTTCTCCTTCGCGCTGTGCCTGATCCAGAACGTGCACCTGCAGACCGTGCCGCTGGCGCTGACGCAGTTCAAGGGGCAGTTCGGCTCGGACTATCCGCTGCAGATGACGGCCATGCTGATCACCATGAGCCCCATCGTGCTGCTCTATTTCATCTTCTCCAACCAGATCATCAAGGGCATGGTCGCCGGCGCCGTGAAGGGCTGACGGCCGATCCCCGCGCGGGCCGCATTTCATTTCCCGACAATGAAAGGAACGGCCGCCCGGGGAGGGGACGCTGCGGCGCTTTCGGACGCGTCAGACCGCCGCAGCGAACCTCCCTGAGAAAAAAACCATACCGCAGCTGCCCGGAGCAGGATGCGGTATGGCTTTTTCGTTTGTGAAAGGCGAACGGCCCTTCGGTCAATCGGTGCAGGATTTTTTTCCCAAGTGACGAATACCCATGCGCAGAGGCAAATGATCCTGCCGCGGTTTTGCTGTACGCGCACTGCGGGATTCAGAAAGGAAGAGGCTTATGTTCCGGAATGTGAGGCATGATCTGCGCCGGGTGCTGGCGCTGCTGCTGCTTTGCGCCGCTGTGGCGGCGCCGCGCTTTTCGCCGGCGGAGGCCCGGGAGCCGTCGGGGGCGCAGCAGCTGATCGAGCGGCTGGTGATCTCCTATGCCGCCTACGGAGAGCGGGACAGCCAGGCCCTGGCGGAGCTGGCCGCCCTGGATCCCGGGGCGGGGGAGCGCTGGCTGCGCATCATGGACCTGTGGGAAGCCCCGGTGACGGTCAGCGAAGCCCTGCCGGACGATCTGCCCCGGGACGACAGCCTGTGCCTGGTGGCCCTGGGCTTCCAGCTGAACCCGGATGGAACGATGCGGGAGGAGCTGGTGGAGCGGCTGCGGGTGCTCCTGGCGGCGGCGCGGCAGTATCCCAACGCCGTCATCGTCTGCACCGGCGGCGGCACGGCAGCCGGGGATCCCACGGCCACGGAAGCCGGCAGGATGGCGGAATGGCTCCGCGGGCAGGGCGTCGATCCGGCCCGGATCCTGGTGGAGGACAGATCCGTCACCACGGCCCAGAACGCGATTTTCACCTTTGACCTTCTGGCGGCGCACTGCCCGCAGGTCAGCCGCCTCGCCATCATCTCCAGCGATTATCACATTGCCACCGGCACGCTGCTGTTCGGGGCGGAGGCCATTCTGCGGGAGAGCGCCGTGACGGTCGCCGCCAACGCCGCCTGGCACGCGCCTTCCGGCACGCTGTCCGCCATGTTCCAGGCCGGCGCGCTGATCGAGCTGTCGGGCGATGTGGAGACGGCCTTTGCGATCTACTATGAGACCTACGACATTCATGAGCTGCCGCCGCTGCACGGGGCGGAGCAGGACTGACCCTTCCGAGTCGGCGAAGGGCGCTGCTGCATCCGGGGAAAATGCGGAGGATAAAGGACGTGGAAGCGATGCGAAAACTGCTGGTTCTGCTGGCCATACTGCTTCTTTGCGCGGCGCCGGCCCGGGCGGAAATCACCGCCGCGGCCCAATTGAACGACCCGGGCATCACCGTGGGCGTGGATCAGGGCAGCGCTGCGGAAAGGATCGTGCGGGAGCTGCTGCCCCAGGCGAAGGTGGCCTATTTCACGGACAAGTTCATGGGCTATACCGCCGTGGCCCAGGGCAAGATCGACGCCTTCGCGTTCGACCGGGTGCAGATGCAGCTGTCCATTGCGAACGGCCAGGCGGGCGTGCATCTGCTGGAGGAGAACCTGGGCGAGCCGGTGCGGGTTGCCGTGGGCCTGTCCCCGGCGTCCCGGATCCCCGATCTGGAGAACCAGGTCAACCGCTTTATCGCGGAGCTGCGCGCGGACGGCACGCTGGATGACATGTACCGGCGCTGGGTGGTGGATGGAAACGGCACCATGCCCGAAATCGCCGTCCCCGGGGCCGCGGAGCTTCACCTGACCGTGGGCACCAGCGGCATCGTGCCGCCCTACAGCTATTATGAGGACGGCAGGCTGACCGGCTACGACATCGAGCTGGCGTACCGCTTCGCCGCGTGGCTGGGGGCGGATGTGCAGTTCAAGGTCTATGATTACGGGGCCATCATTCCCGCCGCCCTCACCGGCGACGTGGACTGCGTGATGGCGAACCTGAATATCACCCCGGAGCGCGCGGAGGCCCTGGCCTTCTCGGACGTCCTGTTTGAAAGCGCGGTGGGCATCATGGTGCGGGGGGAGGCAGCCGCTCCCGCCTGGGCCGCCTACAACGGCAAGCGCATCGGCGTGCTCACCGGCCCGCTGATGGAGGACATTGCCCACGCGAACTTCCCGGACAGCGAGTACCTGCTGTTCAACAGCTATCCGGACCTCAGCACGGCGCTGCTGGCGGGGCGGATCGACGCCTACCTGGGCGATGAGCCGGGGCTGAAATCCGTCCACGCGGAGCAGCCGAGGATCGACTACATCCGCGAGCGGATCACCAACCAGGAGTACAGCTTTGCCTTCCGCAAGGACGACCCGGCGAGCGCCGAACTGTGCGCGGAGCTGAACACCTTCCTGGCCCTGTGCCATCAGGACGGCACCATGCAGGAGCTGGACGACATCTGGTTCGGCGTGGACGAGGCGCGGAAGGTGGTGGACATGAGCGGCCTGACCGGGGAAAAGGGCACGATCCGCGTCGTCACGACCTCCACTGACATGCCCTGGTCGTACATCAAGGACGGCAGGAATGTGGGCTATGACATCGACCTGGTGGTGCGCTTCTGCCGCTGGGCCGGATATCGGCTGGAGCTGGGCGACGTGGACTTCGCGGCCCGCATCCCGGCCATCCAGTCCGGCAAATATGATTTCACCACCGATATGAACGTGACGGAGGAGCGGAAGGAGCAGGTGCTCTTTTCCGACCCCACCAGCTCCGGCGGCGTGGTGCTGGCGGTGCTGGCGGATCCGGACGGCGGTCTCTCCGCGCGGTTCGCGGGGAAGACCATCGGCGTGCAGACGGGCACGATCTTCGACGCCATGGTGGCGGAGCAGCTGCCGGAGGCGCAGGTGGCCTACTACAACGGCAAGGCGGATCTGGTGGCCGCGCTGGGCGGAGGCAAGGTTGCTGCCTTTGTGGCGGATGAGCCGGTCGCGCAGCTCCTGGCCAAGGAGGACGCGCGCCTGACCTGGCTGCCGGAATACCTGGACGAATTCGAGTTTGCCTTTGTGTTCCCCCGGAGCGAGGCGGGCGGGGCCCTGCGGGATCAGTTCAATTCCTTCCTCGCGAATCTGCCCGAGGGGACGCTGGAGGCGCTGGCGATCAAGTGGTTCGGGGAGGACGAGAGCCGGAAGACCATGCCGGAGCTCACGGGGCTGACGGCTGAGAACGGGACGCTGCGGGTGGCCACGGAGTCGGGCTACGCGCCCTTTGAATACGTCCGGGACGGGGAGGTCGTGGGCTACGACATGGAGCTGGCCGCCCTGTTCTGCGAGGCCTGCGGCTATGGGCTGGAAATCGTGGATATGAATTTCGACGCCATCCTGCCGGCGGTGCAGACGGGGAAGTGCGATTTCGCCGCGTCCGGCATCAGCGTCACGCCGGAGCGGGCGGAGAGCGTGCTGTTTTCCGAGCCGAACTATGCCGGCGGCACGGTGCTGGTCGTGATGAAGAGCGAAGCGCCGGCCGCCGGGGCGCAGGCGAAGGGAGGCTTCTGGGACGCCGTCGCGGACAGCTTCCGAAAGACCTTCCTCCGCGAGAACCGCTGGCAGCTGTTCCTGGAGGGCATCGGCACCACCATGCTGATCACCCTGCTGTCCATCCTGTTCGGCACGGCCCTGGGCTTCCTGGTGTTCATGCTGTGCAGGAACGGCAACGCGGCGGCCAACGGCATCGCCCGCTTCTGCGTGTGGCTGGTCACGGGCACGCCCATGGTGGTGCTGCTGATGATCCTGTACTATATCCTCTTCGCCTCGGTGGCGATCAGCGGCATTGCCGTGGCGGTGATCGGCTTCACGCTGACCTTCGGCGCCTCGGTGTTCGGCCTGCTCCGGATGGGCGTGGGCACCATCGACCGCGGCCAGTATGAAGCGGCCTACGCCCTGGGCCACAGCAACCGGCACACCTTCTTCAGGATCATCCTGCCCCAGGCCATTCCCCACGTGCTGCCCGCCTATCAGGGCGAGATCGTGGGCCTCATCAAGGCCACGGCCATCGTGGGATACATCGCCGTGCAGGATCTGACCAAGATGGGCGACATCGTGCGCAGCCGCACCTACGATGCGTTCTTCCCCCTGATCGCCATCACGGTGATCTACTTCATCCTGGAAGGGCTGTTCAGCTTCGCCGTCGGCCGCATCCGCATCGGCATCGATCCCAGGAAGCGCAGCCGGGAAAAGATTCTGAAAGGGGTGAAGCTCCATGATTAAGATCGAGCATCTGCGAAAGGAATACCCCAACGTGACGCCCCTGCAGGACGTGAGCGCGGAGATCCGCGACGGGGACGTGATTGCCGTCATCGGCCCCTCAGGCACGGGCAAGAGCACCCTGCTCCGGTGCATCAACCAAATGGAAAAGCCCACATCCGGCAGGGTGTGGGTGGACGGCGTGGAGATCACGGACAAAAAGTGCAACATCAACAAGGTGCGCCAGAAGATGGGCATGGTGTTTCAGAGCTTCAATCTGTTCGGGCATCTGACGGTGATCGAAAACATCATGCTCTCGCCGGTGGATCTGCTGGGGAAAAGCAGGCAGGAGGCCTATGACGAGGGCATGCGGCTGCTGCATATGGTGGGCCTGGCGGAAAAGGCCCTGAATTACCCCGACGAGCTCTCCGGCGGGCAGAAGCAGCGCATCGCCATCGCCCGCACCCTGGCCATGAACCCGGACGTGATCCTGCTGGACGAGCCCACCAGCGCCCTGGACCCCACCATGGTGGGCGAGG
>CAMNHF010000141.1 GCA_946538975.1 uncultured Clostridia bacterium
GGGCGTTCAGGATGCCGGGATTCCGGCGCTCCTGCGGCGTCATGGAGCGGATGATGGCCTCGGGCTTCTTCATCGCGCTGTCGTCCACGTCGATGTTCTTGCCGCTCATGCCGGGGATCATCTCCAGCATGGAGCGCAGCCCGCCCATCTTCTTCATGGACTGCATCTGCTCCAGGAAGTCCTCCAGCGTGATGTCGGAGGTTTTGGAGCGGTCGGCGATGGACTTGACGTCGTGCTCGTCGAAGGCCTCGGTCGCCTTCTCCACCAGGGTTAGCACGTCGCCCATACCCAGGATGCGGCTGGCCATGCGGTCCGGGTAGAAGGGCTCGATGTCCGTCAGCTTCTCGCCGATGCCGCTGAACTTGATCGGCTTGCCGGTGACGGCCCGCACGGACAGCGCCGCGCCGCCGCGGGTGTCGCCGTCCAGCTTGGTCAGGATGACGCCGTCCACGCCCAGCTTGTCATTGAAGGTCTGGGCCACGTTGACCGCGTCCTGGCCGGTCATCGCGTCGACCACCAGGAGGATCTCCTGGGGCTTCACGGCGGCCTTGATGCGAGCCAGCTCGTCCATCAGCTCGGTGTCGATGTGCAGCCGGCCGGCGGTGTCGATGATCAGCACGTCGCAGCCGTAGTAGCGGGCCTGCTCGACGGCCTCGCGGGCGGTCTTCACCGGATCCTGCGTGCCCTTCTCGTAGACGCGCGCGCCGACCTTGCCGCCCACCACCTGCAACTGCTTGATGGCCGCGGGGCGGTAGATGTCGCAGGCCGCCAGCATGGGCTTCTTGCCCTGCTTGATCAGGTGGCCGGCCAGCTTCGCCGCCATGGTGGTCTTGCCGGCGCCCTGCAGGCCGCAGAGCATATAGATCGTCGGCACGGAGGAGGACCAGGTCAGCCGGGCCGCCTGGCCGCCCATCAGCGCGGTCATTTCCTCATTGACAATCTTGATGACCTGCTGCCCGGGCGTCAGGGAGGACATGACCTCCTGGCCGATGCACTTCTCCGTGACCTTCTTGATGAAGTCCTTCGCCACGGCGTAGTTGACGTCCGCCTCGAGCAGCGCCATGCGCACCTCGCGCATGCCTTCCTTAACATTCTGCTCGTTCAGCTTGCCCTTGCCGGTCATTTTGCGCAGGGCGCCCTGCAGCTTTTCGCTCAAGCCTTCGAAGGCCATGTTGTTCCTCCTGTACGCTTATTCCCCACCAAGAGGTGCCGCCGCGTCCCTTTCCTCGGCGATCAGCCGCTCCAGCATGGCCGCGGCCTCCGCCACGGCGCCGCCGCGCAGCAGCCCGGCGCATTCCTCCAGCGCCGGCAGCATCCGCCCGAAGCGCCGGGCCATGCCCAGCGCGTCCTCCAGCTCGTTCAGCCGGCTGCCCGCCCGGGTCAGCAGTTCGTGCACGCCCTGGCGGCTGATGCCCATCTCCCCGGCGATCTCCGCCAGGGACATATCCTCCTCGCAGTGGAGCCGGAGCGCCTCGCGCTGCTTTTCCGTCAGCAGGCCGCCGTAGAAATCGGCCAGCTGCGCCAGCTCCGCGCGTCTGCGCAGGCTGTCCGTCCCGTGAAGCTCCTGCATCCGCGCCGCCTCCTGCTGTCAACGGAAAACAGTTGACAGCAGCTATCATATCACCGCGGCCCCCGCTTGTCAAGGGCTTTGCGCAATCTTTTGGCGTGCATCGGCGGGCTTTCCGTTGCTGCCTACCAGCCCGAGCCGGGCGCACAAAGCCCTTCCCCCATACGCTGAGGCGCAGCGGCCTTCCTCTCAGGCTCTTCCATAATCCGTTGGAATCGGCTATAATCATGGCAGCACGAAGCGGACATCCGGCCTGGGGCCGGGGAAGGAGCGATTGATGAGCGACAAGCATGCAGCGCCCGGGCGGTGGAGCCTCCACGAGACGGCGCTCCGCCTGCTGATCCTGCTGGCCGGGCTGACGGTGGCGCATCTGGGCGTCACGCTGTTCCTGCTGGCCGATCTGGGGGCGGATCCCTTCAATGTGCTGGTGCAGGGCCTGCGGCTGCTGCTGGAGAAGGCCGGCCTGGCGCTCACGCACGGCACGGTGCACATGGGCGTGTGCTTCCTGATCATCCTGATCCTGCTGGCGGTGGACCGACACTATGTGAAGGCCGGCACGGTGATCTGCATGCTGTGCGGCGGGCCGATCATCGACTTCTTCAGCTGGGTCTTCGCCGGATTGCAGATCGGCAGCGCGGCGCTGGCCGTGAAGATTCCGGTGCTGGTGCTGGGCTGCGCCATTCTGGCCGTCGGCATGTCGATTGTGATCCGCTCCGAGGCGGGCACGGGGCCGAACGACCTGGTGGCGGTCGTGATCAGCGACAAGAGCGGCCTGCGCTTCGGCATCGTCCGGATCGCGACGGACGTGCTCTTTGTGCTGATCGGCTTCCTGCTGGGCGGCACGGCGGACATCGGCACGGTGATCTGCGCCTTCCTGGTCGGCTTCGTCGCGGACTTCTTCATGCCCCACGCCGAGGCCTGCGTGAAGGCGGTGCTGACGGAGGAAAAGATGGAAGAGCAAATGATCTGTGCCTTTGAGAGCCGGGTGAATCCCCGCAACATTGCCTCGTGCACGCTCTATGCCGACCGCGTGGTGCTCACCACCCGCTGCACCGGCGGCTGGAACCGCGTCTACAACGACCGGGAGCGGGTCATCCCGCTGGAGAGCATCCGCAGGGTCGTCATCTCCCAGGGCGGCATGCGGTTCTTCATCCATCACCCGAACTGCATCCACTTTGTCACCGAGGGCAGCCGCCGCACCGTGGACGAGATGTTCCGCGATCCGGCCTTCCACGCCTGCGATTACATTGACGAGGGCGTCTGCCAGTTCTCGCCCGGGAGCCAGGCCGAGCTGGACGCGCGCATCGAGACCGCCGTGCGCATGAAGACCTACATCGAGACCTGGCAGCGGGAGCATCAGGCCTGACGCTGGAGGGAAATTGTTACATTTCGGCCCTTTACACCTCGGGCCCCGTCTGCTACCATGAGGGCAGAGGTTTTCAGGGGCGGCCGATCGGCCGCGCGGATCTTGGAGAAGGAGGCGCTGAGCATGCTGCGAAAGAGCGGTTTTGCGGCCCTGGCTTTGTGCATGATTCTGGCGGTGGTCTGCTGCGCGGGACTTGCGTCTGCGGAGGATCAGCCGCTGCACGTGCAGGGGGATGTGTACCGCACGGGCGACTTTCTGTACCGGGTGCTGGCGGACGGCACCGCGGAGATCACAAGCTACGTCGGCCAGCAGGAGGTCTGGGAGATCCCGGAGACGATCGGCGGCTGCCGGGTCAGCGCCATCGGCGAGCGGGCCTTCTCCAATGAGGGCTGGATCGAGTTCTACACGGACGACTACCCGGATTACCTCCGGGAGTACATCCGCCGCATACGCGTGCCGGAGGGCGTCACCCGCATCGGGGCCTACGCCTTTGAGCACTGCTTCACGCTGGTGGAGGTCGTCCTGCCGGAGTCCCTGGAGGAGATCGGGGAGGGCGCCTTTGACCAGTGCGACGCTCTGATGCGCTGCGAGCTGCCCGCCCGCCTGCGGAGCCTGGGGGCTTATGCCTTCCGGGGCTGCCTCTCCATGAGCCGCTTCCGCCTGCCGGACACATTGACGGAGATCGGCGCGAACCCCTTCGCGGGCTGCGCAGGGCTGCAGGAGCTGGCCGTATCGCCGGAGCACCCCTTCCTGCGCTGCGCGGAGGGCATGCTCTTTGACGCGCGGGAGATGCGGCTGATCGGCTGCACCGCGAAGGCCTGGACTCTGCCGGAGGGCATCCGCGTGCTGGGCGACTGCTCCCTGGCCGCGGCGCCGCTGACGGCCTTCGAGATTCCGGCCTCGGTGGAGGAGCTGGGGAACCGGGTCTTCGACGGCTGCAAGCAGCTGAAAGCCCTCACGATCCCCGCCACCGTGCGGCGCATCGGGGACAACCCGGTCTCCGGCTGCCTCTGGCTGGAGGAGCTGCACCTCTCCGAAGGGCAGAGCCGCTTCGTCGTGCGGGACAGCGCCCTGATCGACACGCAGGAGGCGCGGCTGATCACGTTCCTGCAGCCGCCGCTGCCCCCGGAGCCGGAGATGGACAAGACGGACCGGCCCACGAGCCTGCCGGCCTACGGCGGAACCGTGTACGCGGTGCGGGACTGGGAGTACTCCTGGGAGGAGACCGGGGAGCCGGAGGTGCAGGCTCAGTATCGGGTGCCGGAGGGCATCGCGATCATCGGCGGCGGGGCTTTCTACGGCGCGCGGGTGCGGGAGATCACGCTGCCGGACTCCGTGCGGGAGCTGGGCGACGGCGCGTTCGAGAACTGCGAGCATCTGGAGAGCTGCCCTCTCCCGGCGCAGATCACGCGGCTTCCCGACCGGCTGTTCTCCGGCTGCCGGGCGCTGCGGGCGCTGAACATCCCGGCCGGCACGGTCTCCGTCGGCGCCTATGCCCTGTATGATACGGCCCTCGAGGGGATCGAAATGCCCGCCTCCCTGACGGAGCTGGGGCCGTATGCCTTCGCCCACTGCTCCTATCAGCAGGCCATCGACGTGGTGTTCAGCCCGGCGCTGACCCGGATCCCGAAGGGCGCCTTCTGCGGCTGCGGCCTGCGCGCGATGGATCTGCCGGAGGGCGTGACGGAGATCGGCCAGGAGGCCTTCTCGCGGACGCAGTGGCTGGAGAAGGTGCATTTCCCCGCGGGCATCACCGCGATCGCCGACTTCTGCTTCTACGACTGCCCCTTCCTTGACATTGAGCTGCCCCCGCAGCTGGAATACATCGGCGACATGGCCTTCCGCGTGGATGATTACCAGGGCGGCCTGATGGAGGCGCCCATCGTCATCCCGGACAGCGTGCGCCTGATCGGCAACCAGGCCTTCCGGAATCAGAGCGCGCTGACGGCGGTCACGCTGCCGGCCGGTCTCGTCCGGATGGGGGACGCGGTCTTCTACTGCTGCTACAATCTGTCGGAGGTCAAGTGGCCGGAGGGCATCAGCCGGATCCCCGCGCGCACCTTCATGTACAGCGGCCTGAAGCAGGTGGATCTGCCGGAGTCGCTGACCTGGATCGGGGAAGACGCCTTCGAAGGCTGCCCCATGACCTCTGTCGCATTCACGGGCGGGGATGTTTATCTGGCCGCGAATCCATTCGAAAACCAGAAGATTGTCTCCCTGAGCGTGGCTCCGTCCTGCTCCCGCCTGCGCCTGGAGGGCAATCTGCTCATCGACCCGGTGGAGCAGCGGGTGATCGCCTGGCTGCCGCTGGAGGCGGAGAAAACCTGCACGGTGCCGGAGGGCATTGCGGTGATCGGCGCAGACGCCTTCCAGGGCATCGAGCTGGAGGAGATCATTCTGCCGGAGAGCCTCCGCCGGATTGAGAGCGGCGCGTTCTACAACTGCGATGCATGGCTGAATCTGCCGGATCAGCTGGAATGGATCGGCACAGACGCATGCATCGATCTGCTCCTGTGCAGGGACGGCGCCCGCCTGCCCTCCGCGCTCCGGGGGCTGGAGAGCGGGGCGATCCATTCCTATTATATGCAGGATGCGGAAATTATCCTGCCGGACAGCCTCGAATGGCTCGGCATCCAGGCCATCACGATCGGCAGCGGCAAAATCGTCTTCCCGGATCATGCGGTCACGGTGGAGGGAAGGCCGTTCTACGCGAGGGGCGGCCTGGAGATCGTCCTGCCGGAGAACCATCCGACCCTGGAGATGGAGGACGGCAATCTGTACAGCCGGGAGGATCACCGGCTGATCGCGCAGCTGACGGACGCGCCGATCCGCGAGGGGACGGTGGAAATCGCCGAGAGCGCGTTGCTGGACGATGGGAAGACGCCCATCATCCTGCCGGAGAGCGTGGAGATGATCTGTGTCTTCGGCTGGGAGAGGGAATGGTCCGGCAGCTATGTGACGCAGGTCTATGCCGTGCCGGGTTCCGCGGCGGACGCCTATTTCCGGAGCTATTGACGGAAGGAGCCACAGCATGAACCATCAGGCGATCCGGCGGGCAGCCTGCCTCGCGCTGTGCTGTGCGCTGCTGGCGGCCGGAGCGGCGGCGGAGACCCTGGCCTTTGGCGGCGTCACGGTGGACAGCGGCGCGGAATATGTGGACATGGGCGGCACGGTGATTGCGGACTGGGAGGGCTTCTACGCCTTCCTCGCCGGGCTGCCGCGGCTGCGCGCCGTGGACCTGTTCGCCACGGAGATCCGCCCGGGCCGCATCGAGGAGCTGCACGAGCGCTTCCCGCAGGTCACCTTCGGCATGACGATGCGCATTCAGGAGCACGTCCTGCGCACGGACGCGACGGCCTTCTCCACCCTGCACACGGCTTCTTCGCCGGCGCACTGGAGCGAGGAGCTGGCCGTCGTGCGCTACTGCACGAATCTCTACGCCCTGGATCTGGGCCACAACCGGCTCACCGATCTCAGCTTCCTGTACGAGCTGCCGGAATTGCGCGTGCTGATCATCGCGATGTCCGGCGTGACGGACCTGACGCCGGTGGGCAGCCTGAAGCATCTGGAGTATCTGGAGGCCTTTGACAACCGCATTCCGGACATCTCCTGCCTGGCGGGGCTGCCGTACCTGATGGATCTGAACCTGGCCGTCAACCGCATCGGCGACCTCACGCCGGTCACGGAGCTGCCCCGGCTGCAGCGGCTGTGGATGCGGGCCTATCAGACCGCGCTGCCGGCGGAGCAGCTGGCGCGGGAGGCGGAGGGGCTGCGGCAGGCGCTGCCGGGCTGCACGGTGGACGAGGTGTCCTTCGGGATCGGCGGGGCCTGGCGCGAGGGCCCGCACTATGAGGTGATCAGCCGGATGTTTCGCAGCGGCGTCTATGAGCCCTTTGCGGATTCCCCTATGGAGAATCTGCCTGCGGCGCTCCGGGTGCCGTGAGTGAAACGCGCGTGAATGCGGCCGCTTTCACATGCATGGTGAGAGATTATCCATTTATCCGGAAACACCGTGCGCTTCCTATGGTTTTTCTAATGGGTTATTGCGTGATTCGGCAGAGTCCTACTTTTCGTGACCGAAAAGTAGGCAAAAGGTCC
>CAMNHF010000142.1 GCA_946538975.1 uncultured Clostridia bacterium
CGGCCCGGCTCGTCAAACTGGTTGAACGTGTGCCGGAGGATGCGGCCGGCCGCGCCGGACTTGACGAAGCTGTAGCCGCCGGCGTTCTGCGTCACGATGGCGCCGTATTCCGGTGAGCCGAGGTAGTTCGCCCAGGGCATGGGCGTGCGCGGGTCTGTGATGACATACTCGCGGCGCTCGTTGTCAAAATAACCGAAATTCAAGGCTGTTTCCTCCCTCCGCAGTGCGCGGTATTGAAATGCGGTTTCATTGTAGCATAGCGCACCGTTTTCCGCAATCGGGAAAACACAATTCTGCCGCTCTTTTTTCCGGCTTTCGCGGCTCCAGACGCAAACAAAATCTCTTCTCCCGCGGGGGAGAAGAGACAGGGGGCTTACGCAATCGTACAGCTGCGGGTCCATGTGCCGGGCTGGAGCGTTTCCTCCCGGCCGTCGGGCAACTTCAGCGTGCAGCGTGTGCCGCCGGGCACGGTGACCTGCACGGTGCATTCCTTGCCGTCCAGCTTCCAGCCCGCCGCGATCTGCCCGTAGGGCGTATTCACATCGCCCTTCGCCCAGGTGAGCCCGCCGCCCGGCAGCGGCGCCATCCGGAAGCTGCGATAGCCGGGCTCGACGGCCTCCACGCCCAGCACGCGCCGGTACAGGAAGTCGCCCACGGCGCCGCTGGCATAGTGATTGTAGGAGATCATGACGCCCGTCCCGTCGTTGCCGATGGGGCACTGGTCGTTCTCATCCAGGCCGTCCCAGCGCTCCCAGATCGTGGTCGCGCCGGCCTTGACCTCGTACAGCCAGGAGGGGCAGCGGGTGTTCATCAGCATCTTATAAGCCACGTCCGCGTAGCCGTTGTCCGCCAGGGCAAACAGGATGTAGGGTGTGCCGGGAAAGCCGGTGCCGATGCAGTAATTGCCCTTGCGAACCATCGCGGCCAGGTTTGCCGCCGCGGCCTTGCGGCGCTCCTCATCCAGCATGTGAAAGTACAGCGGCAGGACGTAGCCGGTCTGGAATTCCTGCTTTTTCAGATGGCCGTCCTTTGTCATCAGGATGCTCTGATAGGCGTCGGCGGCCTTCCGGCTGAGCTCCGCGTATTTCGCAGCATCGTCCTTCTTGCCCAGGATCTCCGCAATCCGGCCGGTCAGCGCGGCACAGTTGCACAGCGAGGCGGTGGCCGTCCACTTGGAGCGGCCCTGCCACTGGCTCATCTTCGGCGCGTCGGCCGCGACCCAGTCGCCAAAGTGGAACACGGCCGGCGTGTGCCAGATGTAGCGGTACTTGCCAAGGCCCCAGATGCCCGCCCAGAAGCGGCAGGCCTTCACGTAGCGCTGCATCGTGGGATACATTTCGCGGAGAATCTCCTCATCGCCGGTGGCCTGATAGATCGCCCAGGGGACGAGGATGCAGGCGTCGTCCCACCAGTCCACGGCCATATTCGGCATGGTGGTCGGGAAGCCGTAGCTCTGGGCCGGCACGGTGTTGGGGATGCCGCCGCCGCGGAACTGCTCGGAGCGCACGTCGCGCAGCCACTTCCGCAGGAAGCGCGTCATGTCGAAATTCCAGCAGGCGGTCGGCGCAAACACGGCGATGTCGCCCGTCCAGCCCATGCGCTCGTCGCGCTGCGGGCAGTCGGTCGGAATCTCGACAAAGTTGGATTTCGCGCCCCAGCGGATGTTCTCGTTCAGCCGGTTCAGCAGCTCGGAGGAGCAGCTGAAGTGGCCGCCGTCCGCGATGTCGGAATAGAGCGCGTGGGCGGTCAGCCGGATGTCCTCGCGGGCCGCGCCCTCCACGGAGATGTAGCGGAAGCCCATGTAGGTGAAGCGGGGGATGTAGTCCTGCTCGCCGTCGCGGCAGGTGTAGGTCAGCGTGGCCTTCGCGCTGCGCAGGAAGGAGAGGTTCAGGCTGCCATCGCCGTTCAGGATCTCCGCGTGGCGGATCGTGATGACCTGGCCCTTCCTGCCCTTCACATGGAAGGAAACCTGGGCCGCCATATTCTGGCCGAAGTCATAGATGTCCGCGCCGCCGACGGTGCTGAGGTAGCGGGCCGCGAAGGTCTCGTGGCGGGTGACCGGCAGGCCGATGTCCGCGCTGATGACGGGGTGAATCTTCACGGTCTCCAGCGCGGCCGGATGCCAGCTGAGCCCGGCCAGGTCCACCGTGGCGTCGTAGGTTTCGCCGTCGTAGAGATCAGCCATCTTCACCGGGCCGTCGGTCGCGGCCTGCCAGGACGCGTCGGTGCCGATGACCTCCTCCGTGCCGTCCTCATACAGCAAGCGGAGCTCCAGCAGCAGGGCCTGACGATCCGCGGTGATGCGGTTGGCGCGGGTGAACACGAAGGAGCCGACGGCCCAGCCGCCCGCCACCTCTGCGGTCAGCACATTGTCCTGCTGCAGCTGCGCGGTGACATCGTAGGTCTGATACTGCAGATCGTGCGCATAGGAGGTGAAGCCGGGCGCGAAGCAGCGGTCCCCGACCTTCTGCCCGTTCAGGCTCAGCTCATAGATGCCCAGCGCGGTGGCGAAGATTTCCGCCCGGCGGATGGGCTTATTCATGCGCACCGCCCGCCGGAAAACCATGATCTTCGGGGAGACCTTCTTCTCCGTGAAGACATAGGTGCCGTCGGTGATCCACTGGCCCGTCCAGGCCTCCTGCAGCTTGCCGGTGCGGAACAGGAAGGACTTCTCATCCTTTCCGCCGGGGCCGGAGACGCGCAGAACCGCCTCGTAGTCGGTGTGCGGCTGCAGTGTGACGCCTTCGGGACGGATGCCGATCTGGCTCTTGACGCTGCAGGTCTTTCCGCCGACAGACAGGCTGGCTTCGGTGAAGGCCTCGTCGCAGGCAAAGGAAAAAGCGGGCATCCTGTCCGTGACGAAACACCCGGTCATGCCATCGGCGGTGAATGCTGTGATCTTCATGTGATAACCTCATTTCGGTGCGGCCCGGGGAAAGCGGTGACTGCCGCACCCGCTGCCGTGAATGAAAAGCGGGGGCACTCCCCATGCGGAAAGTGCCCCCCGGGGATGCGCTGTTACGCTTCCTTCTTGCCGGCGGAGAAGAACGCGCCCACACAGCCTGCGACAGCCGCGACGCCCACGCTCACCAGGGAGGCGATAGCGGTCTGCGCGGAGCCGAGGTTCTCAGGCGTCTGCACTTCCGCCGCCACTTCGGCGTTGGAGAAGTAGATGTAGCCCAGACCGTCCACACGGCCGGCGACCAGCTGCATCAGCGCCACGGCCAGCAGCACGGGGCCCGCGATCTGCAGGAGGCCGGAGACGACCTGCACGACCTTGTTGCTCTTCTCCAGGAAGAAGTTCACGGCAAACACCAGCGCAAAGCAGACAGCTGCGCCGATCAGCAGCAAATACATGTTCGGGACAGTCATTCCTTTATAAAAACCTTCACCGGACACGTTGGAGGAGTACAGGATCAGCGCCACGATGGACGCGACGCAGCCGAGGCACGAGACAATGGCGCTCGCATTCAGTTTCTTCATTACAGTTCCCTCCTTACTGCTTCTTCTTGCCGAAGAGGGTCAGGCCGCACCAGCTCAGGGCCGCCAGGATGCCGATCACCAGCGAAGCGTACTTCACGATGTTCAGCGCGTTGTCCCACCAGGTGGCAACCTTCACGGACGTGCCGTCCATGACCGCGCTGTTGGCGAAGGCGTAGAGCTGCCAGCCCAGATTGTCGCGGGCCGCCTCGACCAGCTCGGCGTCCTGACTGACGGTCTCCAGGCTGATGTAGGGCCAGGTCTTGTCCACGCCGCCGTTGCCCTGATTGATGTGGTTTCGTTCTGGAAGAAGTCAGCCACCTGGGTGACGCCCGCCATGATCATGCCCGCGCCGTCGAAGTAGTACGGGTTGGTGGCCATGTCGGTGGAGATGAGGCCGGTGAAGCCCCACTCGCTGCGGAGGATGTCCTTCATCATCGGCACATACATGCAGGCATTGACCGGGCCGATGCGGTTGAAGGCGATCATGACCGCCCGGCCGTCGGCGTCGGACAGGCCGCCCTGGAAGCCACGCAGGTCGGTCTCGCGCAGCTTCTGCTCGTTCATATAGGCCGCGATGCCGGCGCGGTTGTGCTCCTGATCGTTGAAGCCCATGTGCTTCGGGCCGTTCAGGATGCCCTTGTCCGCGCAGCCCTGCAGGATGCCGTAGCCGATCCGGTTGGTCAGCATGGGATCCTCGGAGATGTACTCATAGTTGCGGCCATTGTAAGGCGTGCGGCGCAGGGTCAGGCCGGTGCCCCACAGATGGTAGCGCTGGATCCACAGGCCGGAGTTGCCCTCGACAACGCCCCACTCATAGGCCAGCTCCGGATTGAAGGAGGAAGCCATCAGGGTCTGGGAGTGGATGTTGAACTTGTAGGTTTTGCCGTCCTCGGTGTTGTAGCCGGTCGTGAAGCCGGAGACGCCTTCGTTCTGCAGCACGATCGGGTTGTCCACATTGGTCATGACTTCGGTGCGGCTGCCGCCGTGGATGACGCCGCCGACCGCCTCGTCGATCAGCATGGTGGCCTTCAGCTTGGTCCAGAACTCGTCCTTGGGATCCTTCAGCTGCGCTTCACCAATAAACTCCTTTCCGAAGCGCAGACCATCGGGATTCTCGCCCTCCTTGGCGGGATTGCCGGTCTTCAGCGTGTAGACCTGGCCGCGGAGCAGGGAGATCCACTCGTCCTTCTTCGCGCTGTCGCCGATGTTGACCGCCACGTCCTTGTTGTAGTTCTTGGGCCAGGTGGCAGCCCAGTCGGAACGGGACAGGTAGGTCACGGTGCCGGGCAGCCAGTAGTTCAGGTCGGCGTTGTCCGCCACGTTGGTCACCTTGGTGCCGTTGTCGGTGGCGAAGGTGGCGCTGTCGAAGGCCGCCAGGTTCCACTTCTGCACGCCGGTGTCATTGATGAAGTTGTTCACGGCCGCATGGGCGCCGGCCGCGGCGGTGAAGAGATAGTCGCCCTCGTCCAGGATCCAGGTCTTCGCCGCGGTGTAGTCATAGCTGGCCAGGTACTTGGCCGGCACGGTGATGGTGACTTCCGCCGTCGCGCCCGCCTTGACCTCCGCCTTCGCGGAGCTCAGGAAGCTGACCGCGGACTTCTCGACGAAGTTGGTCTTGTCGTACTCGGTGTACGGAGCCTGGTAGTAGAGCTGCGCCAGGAACTTGCCGTCCTTGTCGGACTTGTTGGTGATTTCCACCACCGCGGTGACGTTGCCGTCGGCAGTCTTGTCCACGGTGACGCTCTTCAGGTTCTGCTCGTACTCCAGGTAGCTCAGGCCATGGCCGAAGGGATAGACGACTTCCTTGTCGTAGTCCCACGCCTCGCCCTGGGTCGCGCCCGCAGCGGCGGCAGCGTTGGAATCGGGATTCTTCACGCTGTCGAAGTAGCGGGTCTCATAGTACTTGTAGCCGACGTAGATGCCCTCGGCCTCCACGATGTAGGTGCCGCTGTTGTAGGTGACGCCGCCCTCGAAGGAGGTGATGGCCGCGTTGCCGATCTCGGCGCCGGGCCAGCGGGGATCCGCGTTGTTGTTGATCACTTCATAGTCGGGATAGAAGTCGCCGCCGAAGTTCTGCACGGCAGGAATGGAGGCGTTGTCCCGCACATAGGTGTCCGGGAGGGCGCCGGTCGCGTTGGCCTTGCCGGTCAGCACGTTCACGATGCCGGTGCACTGATAGTCGTTGATTACGCCGACATAGGCAATGCCGTCCACCTCGTGGGCGCCGCCCTCGGCGATATCGCCGATCATCATGGTGTTGCCGGAGTTGATCAGCACGACGACCTTGCCGCAGGTCTCCTTCGCGGCGTCGACGACAGCCAGCTCCTCATCGGAGAGGGCCAGCGGATCCTTGCCGGTGGGGTTGCCGCTGCGGTCCAGGGCGGAGCCGGGCGCGTAGGTGTTGCCCTCGCCGGCGCCGCGGGCGAACACGCAGATACCAACGGAGTTTTCCTTGTCAATGGAAGCCGCCCAGTCGTCCGCGATGCCGAACTGGCCGAAATCAGCGGGCGCGACTTCCACGATCTTGTACTGCGCCATGTCGCCGGGGGAGGCAACATAAATGTTGTCGTAGGCGACCTGCTGCATCATCTCGCCGGTCCAGCGGTTGGGCACTTCCTCAATGTGCTTGTTGAGGAGCTTCTCCATATACATGGACTGGACCTGCTCGTTCAGCTTCACGCCGGCCTCGGTGAAGGCCTGCGCCAGGTCGACCGCGTCCGCGTTGCCGGCCTTCAGGTCGCCGCTGCTGTAGGGATACGGCGCGTAGGAAGCGATGCCGAACAGCACGACCGTGTCGGTGGACTTGAGGGGCAGCACGTCATTGTCATTCTTCATGATGACAGTGCCTTCCTCGCCTTCGCGGATCGCCAGCGCCTTCGAGGCCGCTGCCATGTCTTCGATGGTCGCGTAGTCGCTCTTGTAGACCTTGGACGCTTCATCGGTGACTGTCACGAAGCTGGTCGTGCCGAGCATGCCATCAATCTGGCTGCGGTACGAGTTCGCGATGCCCGCGCCGAGCGTGCTCAGCACGAACAGAACTGCCATGACAGCGGCCAGGCCGCGCATGGCGCCCGCGAGTTTTCCGTTCTTCATCAATGTATCCTCCTTTGTGGTAATCCGCAGATCACTTTGAAATGCGGCGGCAAACGACTATGCACCCAGCCGTTTGATCATTGGAAATTATCCCATAGATATGGACAAATGTCAACCATTTATTACAAGCAAACAACAAGTAGAAGGACAGCTGCAGGTCCGACAATCACACTAAAGGGAGATATGCACCTAAGGATCAGGCCGGAGATTTAGATCTATATCATGAAAAGATGAGAAAACTGAAAGGCAGATGAAAATTTCTTTGGAAAAACATGAAATTAGCCCTTGACAGTTCAATTGGATTGTGATATTATAGGCAAGCTGACTCGCGAGAGCCGGCACCGAACCTTGAAAACGATACAGGAA
>CAMNHF010000143.1 GCA_946538975.1 uncultured Clostridia bacterium
CCATATTCCTCAGTAGCTCAATGGCAGAGCACCCGGCTGTTAACCGGGTTGTTGTAGGTTCGAGCCCTACCTGGGGAGCCATATGCAACATCCGAACCAAGTTTCCTGATCGGAAGCGGTTCGGATGTTTTTTGTTCGGAAATGCCCCGCGCGCCGCAGCAGGCATGACGGAAACGGGAGATCGCGGTATTTCATCGGCGCGGCAGGCGGACAGCAGCACGCAATCCGCCCGCGAAGGAGCCTCCCGCGCTTCGGGTTCGCCGTTTGACGGTCAGGCGGGTCGGGGCGTTGATCTCCGCGAAGAAGCGTCCTCTGTTCGCAGCTTGTGCATCCTTTGCCGCGCTATCCCCCTTCGACCGACTGCGGCAGGGAAGCCTCCCGTGCAGAAGAACCATCGTCCGGGCCATGATGCCGCGGAAGGCAGGGGGCTTGACACTCTTGGCACTACGTCGGGAGAGCGGGTCTCCCGACGGTTGAGATTTCGGGCGATATGTGCTATCATATGGATACCAGGCAGACTTCTGCCGGATAACCGACAACTGAAGAAGGAGGATGCAACATGAAGAAGTACCTCGCGATCCTGGCGGCCCTGTGCCTCCTGCTGAGCGTGTGCGGCGTTCATGCGGAGGAGGCGCCTCTCTCCGTGACGCTGGACGTGCTGAACCGCGGCGCGGATGCGTTCTACGGCTGCGATGTGAACATTTCCATTCCGGAATTCATCGCGCTGGGCTTTGAGCTGGGCGACGCCTGCGATGTGGTGCTGGAAAACAGCCTGTACCGCTACGAATTCAAGTCAGTGCCCTTCTACAACGGCTACTACACGAAGACAGGCGATCCGCTGCTGTGCGCCTACGGCTACGCGATCAAGGAGAACCGGGGAGAGGATTATCAGTACACGAGAACCGATTATCCGTATCTCCGCTTCTGCTTCAACAACCGGGAGATGTGGAACCTGCTGCATCTCACGACCGACATGAAGTGCACGATCACGCTGGTGGAGCAGGGCGGCTACGCCTACGAACAGCAGCTCGTCGGCGGCCTGACCTACAGCAAGAACTTCGAGGACTACGAGGCGAAGAACGGCATCCCGAAGGAGGAGGTCTTCGCGAATTTCCGCGCCGTCCGCTCCGAGGCCATCAAGGAGAACGTGCTGTTCCGGTCGGCCTCCCCGTTTGACAACGCGAACAACCGGGCGCCCTATGTCGACGAGCTGGCCAAGGCAAACGGAATCGACTATGTGCTGGACCTGGCCGATTCCCAGGCGAAGATCGACAAGTACCAGACGGCGGACGTATGGGCGGAGCTGGACTATGCCCAGCAGCTGCTGGCGAACGATCAGGTCTGCCTGATGGCCATGTCCGCGGCCTATGAGGGCGCTGCCTATCAGGCGGCGCTGGTCAGGGGCCTGAACGGCGCGCTGGAACACAACGCGACGAAGATCCTGTTCCACTGCACCGAGGGCAAGGACAGAACGGGCTTCGTGGGCGTGGTGCTGGAGAGCCTGTGCGGTGCCTCCTATGACGAGATGCTCTACGACTACATGGTGACCTACGACAACTACTACAACCTGACGGAGGAGACGGACAAGACGGCCTATGACTATATCGTGGAGCTGAAGTTCAACGATATGATCAACTACCTGCTGACGTTCGATTCCTCCATCGCGGCCCAGGGCGACGGCACCTACGATCTGTCCGCCGTGACGCCGGAGAACTACGCGGCGGCGGCCCGGAACCTCCTGGCCAAGGCCGGCATGAGCGAGGAGAACATCCAGGCCCTGACCGCGCTGCTGAAGAAGTAAGCCCGAATGAACAAGAGCCTCCGCCGTGCGGCCGGACAGGCAGGCGCGGCGGAGGCCCCGGCGATCGGCACGGATCGCAGGAATCCGAATCGCGTTTTCCGGATCGGAAGCGGGTTCGGATTTTTGCTTCGTCCGGAAGCGGCGACGATGCCGGGGGAAGAAAAGCGGAACGGTCTCCGTTGAAATCTGTGAGGATCGGACTGCAATCTGGCAGGCAGAATGACGCTGCAGCCACGTTCGTCAGTACGCAGGAGGTGAAGCCGCGTGACAATCGCGGAGAAACAAATGGGAAGCGGAAAGCACTCGGGGCTGAAGCGCGTGATCGGCATCCTTCTCTGCGTCACCGCGGTTCTGCTGTTGCTGGCTTTTGCGCCGATCCTGCTGTCAGGGGTGCAGCCGTGTGCCTATGAGGATGCCATGCTGGGGATGACCGAGGAGCAGATTGCGGCTGAATGGAGGCGGGCGAAGCGCGATGACGTCACCGATACGGTCGCCATGGAAACACATGTATATCAGCTCTGGCAGCGGGAAGATGAGGAGATGGCGGCCGTGTTCCGGCGGGGAAGGCTGTGCGACGATCTGATCCGGGATCGAAAAACCAATGCGCTCCGCGGATCAATTGCTGCAGAACACAGCGCTCTGTCCGTCTGGCTTCGACTGCGGTTCTGCATCCCGGTGGATGACGCGCATCATTACGACGTCGGTTCCGGGGGCACCATCGATTCATGGCTCACCGGCGACGGGAGGGTCGTTGTGTGGTCTGATCCGGCCGACTCATGGGTCCATGACGCGTTCACCATGAAAAACGCCGATGAATACAGCGCGCTTACGGGCCTGAACGCATTGATTCATCTGCCGTACACGCTTTTCATGATGCTCTGTTCCCGTTCATCCTGAAGCCTGACTGAACAAAACGGATGCTGCTGCCGGGAGGGATTCACCGTGAAAAGACTGCTGCTGATCTCCCCGGGTACAGAGGCCTTTGTCAGCTGGCTTGCGGGCGAGGAGGGCCAGAAGGCCGTGCGGCAGGCGGGGTATGTGCCGCTCCGCTGAGCGATCCCAATCCAAAAGGCTGTGAGCCGTGCCGCGGGGGCAGGGGTTCACAGCCTTTGCATTTGACCTGATCCGCCTGCAGCTTCGTCATTCGGCGAAGGGATGCAGGGGGAGGGGCAGGAGGAGCCGCTGCCAGGCCCCGATGATGGCGGCGGCGGCCTCCTCGGTGATGACGGCGTCTCCGAGCGTCCAGGTTTCCTCGCCGGTTTCGAAGTCGCCGTTGAATTCGATCTGCAGCATGTCCGGCCACTGGGTCAGGTCCGGCCCGGCCCAGGCGCACTCGAAGACCGAGTTGGCCGCGCCGGAGGAGCCCTCCGCGTAGTAGCCGAAGCGGGCGGCCAGCGGATCGTAGATGAGGCTGACCCGGTAGCGGTCCCAGCCCAGCTTGGCCGTGACGGGCTCGCCGTTTTGCAGGGTCAGGATCTCAAAGATGAGGCGCCCGCTGTCCGCGCCGGTCTCGCCGATGACCAGCTCCGGGCTGCCGTCGGCGTTCAGGTCAATGAAGGCATAGCCGACGTCCCGCAGCGGATCGGTGTCGCCGCCGTCCACGCAGACCCAGGCTAGCCACGCGCCTTCGCGGGCTTCGAGGGCCGCCTCATCGCCGCCCAGCGCCTTCCGGTAGGTTTCCAGCACCGCTTCATAGGCCATCTGAGGGGACGGAACGGCGGCTTCGCCGGCCCGGGCCGGGGCAGCGGCCGTCAGCAGGATCAGGGCGAAAAAGGCTGCGGCCAGCCTTGACGCGGTCTTTGGCATGTGCATACGTTTCATGGGCTTCATCCTCCTTCTCCCATACAACGGGATGCCGGCGGCGGTTCTTCCCACGGCTGCTTTTTCCCGCGCGCGCAGCTGTCAGGGCTGGGGCTCCGCTGCGGCCCCTTTGCGGAAGATCAGCCGGAACAGGTTGTACAGATGCGGCTTCACGCTGGTGTGATCGTGGCCGGTGGAGGCCATCACATGGGTGAGGAAGGGCTCGCCGTTCTCGGTCAGCGTCCTGCGGTAGCTGTCCGGGAAGCTGCCCACGACGCCGTCCGCCCGGGAGGAGCTGATGAGCAGCACGAAGGGCTTCTGCTCCTCCGGGAAGCGCATTTCCTTCGCCGTCATCTGGCCCGGATGCATGGGGGAGCCGGGGATCTTCGTGAGGCCGGGCGCGGGGCAGACGGCGCCGATCCAGCCGAAGCGCTCCGGCAGGCTGAAGCCGATGAAGAGGCTCTCCCTTCCGCCCATGGAGAAGCCCGTGATCGCCGTGTTCTCCCGCCCCTTTGCCACGGAGAAGCTGCTCTCGATGAAGGGCATCAGGTCCAGGGTCAGATCGTTGATGAAATTGTCGTAGGCCAGGCTGTTCTGCAGGTCCATGCCGGTGCACCAGGCCAGCTCCGGGCTGCAGAAGATGTAGGGCAGCACCACGATCATTTCCTCCGCCTGCCCGTCCAGCTGCAGGTTCGTGAGGATCCTGCTCAGCGCCACCGTCTCCCGGGCCATCCAGTCCTCATTGTCGTAGTAGCCGTGCAGGATGTAGAGAACCGGGTAGCTGCGCTCCTCCGTGTAGTCCGCCGGCAGCAGCACATTCACCCGGGTTTCCCGCTCCGCGGTGCGCGAGTAATAGGTGTGCTTCTGGAAGGACGGGTACGCAACGCCTTCCCGCGGCCGGTCATAGCCCGCCGGGGGCAGCTCCGTGATCATCGCCTGCAGTGCCGTCATGTCCGCATCCTCCTCCGTGCCCGCTTCCGCCGCCGCGGCTGCCATGAGGCCCGTCAGCAGCGCCAAGGCCAGCAGCAGGCTCAGCATGCTCCGCCCTGTGCCGTGTTCCGTCAATTTCTTCACGCTCCTGTTCGGCGCGGCGGGCGGGCAAAGCAGCCCCGTTCCGCCGCGGTTCTGTCCCCATGGTACCGCAAGGGCGGGGGAATGTCAATGCCGTTCGGGAAGCGTTCCGGAACCAAAGCGCCGCCGGGTTGCTGCTTAGTGCCTGGGGGAAGGAAACCCTTTTCCGGGCGGAAAAGGGCTTTCCTTCCCCCAGACCCCCATCTTTCCGAAAAGGCTGTTCTTTGGGGAAGGGGCTTCCTGCGGGTCGCGGCTGCGCCGGCTCCGCGCAAAAAGAAACCGCATGACCTTCCGATCATACGGTTTCCTGTGGGAAGATGATTCTCCGGCTGCCCCGGCTTTCCGGACAATGGCGCTGCCCGTCCGGGGCAGATGCGCTGCAGCTGTCGGCTCAGATGCCGCCGACGGTCAGGTCGACCCAGATGGCGGGGCGGATGCCGCAGTATTCGTGCATGGGATCGCATTCCACCAGCTCGCCCTGGGTGTTGACGGCGTTGGTGCCGACGGTGTCGCGCAGCCACCACCAGCTGCTGCCGTCCAGCTTGTGATAGGCGCCGCTGTCGTTGACGGCGCGGCCGCCCTTGGCGATGCGGTCGGCGGGATCGGGCAGGTAGCGCTCCACCTCTTCACTGCTGAGCAGGAAGACCTCGCGGCGCACGATGGCGGCCTTCTCGTTGGCGGAGAAGCACAGCGCGAAGGGGCCGTTCAGCCAGGCGCGGATGGGGCTGTTCTCCCAGCTGGGATCGCTCTTGAGTAGGGCAAAGCGCTGCTCGGTGTCCTGCACCTCGGCGGCCAGCAGCAGGGCGCGGTTGTTCTCCTGGGCGATGACCCGCCAGGAGGAGCCGCCGTAGGGCACGATCTCGCCCACGGCGTAGCGGGCGCGGCGCTCGGCCAGGGACAGGTTCGCGTCCCCCTGCACCAGCTCCGCGGTGTCCCGGTAGTCCTGCACGAGGCGGTAATAGCTCCACGCGGCGTCATAATCGCCGGCCGCGGTCATCGCGGCGCCGGCCTGGTACCAGCTCTCCTTCTGCATTTCGGTGTCGCCGGCCGCCTCATAGGCCGCCGCGGCCTCGTCCCACTGGCCTGCCGCGAGCAGGGAAGCACCCTTGGCAGAGTAGGCGGCCTTGACCTTCTCCGGATCCTCGGCGCTGGTATAGGCGGCCACAGCCTCGTCGAACTTGCTCTCAGCGAGGAGGGAATCGCCCTTGGCGGAGTAGGCGGCCTTGACCTTGTCGGCGTCTTCGGCACTAGTGTAGGCTTCGACAGCCTCGTCATAGCTGCCGGCCTGCAGGAGGGAATCGCCCTTGGCAGAGTAGGCGGCCTTGATCTTGTCAGTATCCTCGGCGCTGGTGTAGGCGGCTACGGCCTCGTCATAGCTGCCAGCCTGCAGGAGGGAATCGCCCTTGGCGGAATAGGCAGCCTTGACCTTGTCGGTGTCCTCGGCGCTGGTGAAGGCGGTCACAGCCTCGTCGAACTTGCTCTCGGCGAGGAGGGAATCGCCCTTGGCAGAGTAGGCAGCCTTGACCTTGTCGGCGTCCTCGGCGCTGGTGTAGGCGGCCACAGCCTCGTCATAGCTGCCAGCCTGCAGGAGGGAATCGCCCTTGGCAGAATAGGCAGCCTTGACCTTGTCGGCGTCCTCGGCGCTGGTGTAGGCGGCCACAGCCTCGTCATAGCTGCCAGCCTGCAGGAGGGAATCGCCCTTGGCAGAGTAGGCAGCCTTGACCTTGTTGGCGTTTTCCGCGCTGGTGTAGGCGGTCACAGCCTCGTCATAGCTGCCAGCTTCCAGCAGGGAATCGCCCTTGGCGGTATAAGCGGTCTTCAGCTTGTCGGCGTCCTCGGCGGCGGTGTAGGCCTCGATCGCGCCGTCGTAGTCGGCCGCGGCGTACAGGCTGTCGCCCTTCTGGGTGTAGGCGGCCTTGACCTTGTCGGTGTCCTCGGCGCTGGTGTAGGCTTCGACAGCCTCGTCATAGCTGCCGGCTTCCAGGAGCGCGTCGCCCTTGGCGGTGTAAGCGGTCTTCAGCTTGTCGGCGTCCTCGGCGCTGGTGAAGGCCTCAATAGCCTCGTCATAGCTGCCGGCTTCCAGGAGCGCGTCGCCCTTGGCAGAGTAGGCGGTCTTCAGCTTGTCGGTGTCCTCGGCGGCGGTGTAGGCCTCGATCGCGCCGTCATAGTCGGCCGCGGCGTAC